>JANRLE010000086.1:0-30168 GCA_033762895.1 Bryobacteraceae bacterium
ACGCCCTGCTGCGCCTGATGGCCCCGCTGCTGACCTTCACCACCGAGGAGGCCTGGGGCCACTTCCCGCGCAAGGCGGGTGATCCCGACAGCGTACACCTCACCCGGTTCCCCGAGCCTGATGAGCTGTCCGCCGGACTGAACGCGGAACAGCAGGCGCGCCTGGCGAACTGGGACAAGCTGCTTCCGGTGCGTGACCAGGTGCTGAAGGCGCTCGAGGTGGCGCGGCAGGAGAAGTTCATCGGCGCGCCCCTTGAAGCGCGTGTACGTCTGAAGGCCGGCGCCAATCTCTATCCGCTGCTCGAGGAGTACCGCCGCGAACTGCCGGCTCTGTTCATCGTCTCCCAGGTGCTGCTGGAAAACCACGCCGAAGCTGAGTTGGAAGTACACGTGGAGCGGGCCGCCGGCGTCAAGTGCGAACGGTGCTGGAAGTATTCCGGACTGGTGGGCGCCGAGCCCGCCTATCCCACTGTTTGCGATAGCTGCGCGGCGGCGCTGAAGGAAATCGTGGGATGATCCCGCGGGCCGCGCGGTTCGGCATCGCCGCGGTGGTTGCTGTCCTGGACCGGCTGTCAAAGTATTGGATCGAAACCAACTTGACGCCCTGGGACAGCCATCCCATCATTCCCGGCGTGTTCAATATCGTGAATACGCAGAACCGGGGGGCGGCGTTCGGTGTGCTGGCGACCGCCGACGGCCATTGGAGGCAGTTTTTCCTGGTGGGTGTGTCGCTGGCGGTGATGATCTTCGTGGCGGTGCAACTGTGGCGGATGCCGAAAGGCTCCTGGCCCGCTAGCAACATGGTGGCCGTACCGCTTTCTCTGATGCTGGGCGGCGCCCTGGGCAATCTTTATGACCGCATCTTCCGGGGTTCTGTGACCGACTTTCTGCAGGTCTTTCTCGGATCCTACGAATGGCCGAGTTTCAATGTCGCCGACAGCGCCATTTCCGTGGGCGCCGTGCTGCTGCTGGCAAGCTTCTGGCTCCCGGCGCCGCGCACGGGGGAATAGGAGCAACATGTTTCCCAAAATCATCTCAATCGGCGGCTTCTACATTCCCACCTACGGCGTTCTGGTGGCAACCGGTTTCCTGCTGGGGCTGTGGGTGGCGGGGAAACTGGCGCGGCGCCAGGGGCTGGACCCCGAGGTGGTGAAGGATCTGGGCGTGTGGGTGGCGCTTGCGGGAATCGTGGGCGCGAAGCTCCTGATGATCCTCTACGACATCGGCCACTACATCCAGAATCCCGGCGACCTGTTTTCGATGGCGACACTGCAGGCCGGAGGTGTCTTCTACGGTGGATTTGTCGCCGCTCTGGCGGCGGCGGTGTGGTATCTGCGTGAGCGGAAGCTGCCGTTTCTGCCCGTGGCCGATGTGTTTGCTCCCGGTATCGCGCTGGGCCATGCGATTGGCCGGTTAGGATGTTTCGCCGCCGGCTGCTGCTGGGGCACGGAATGCCACTTGCCGTGGGCGGTGACGTTTCGCGACCTGGAAGCCTACAAGCTGGTGGGAGTGCCGCTGGAGGTGCCGCTGCATCCAACCCAGTTGTATGAGGCAATGGCGGAACTGGCGATCTTTGCGGTCCTGTACCGGGCGATTGGGAAACCGCACGTGAAGGGGCGTATCATCGGGCTCTACCTGGTGCTCTACCCGGCGGCGCGCTTTCTGGTGGAGTTTGTGAGGGCGCACGAGCAGGCAAATCCGTTCGGGTGGGTGCTGACGGCGGCGCAGTGGATGGCCTTAGGACTCTTAGTGCTTGGGTGCCGGATGCTGATGCGCAAGGGCGGCACAACTGTAATCGGATAGGAAACGAAGGGTTGGGGAGGCGACGTCCGAGCCAACTCCAGTACGGGATAGAGTACCCGGGTTCCCCGCGAGGTAAGGTTCCACCAGAGTTTTACTAGGGCCATCCGTAGCCGTCATTCAGCCTCCTTTCCTATTTATAAATCATCTCTCGTTCTTTAGTGTGGAAGGTGAAGCAAGAGAGTAATCTGTCACCCATTCGAGAGAGGTGAGGACCATGCGGCAACGAGGAACTGAAGCGATGATTTCCGGAACGCGGCGGCGCAAACAGGCGGGACATTCTTTCGTGGAGACGGCGCTGGTGCTGCTGCCGTTTCTTTCCCTGTTTTTCGCTTTGTTCGATTTCGGGATGGCGATTTTCGTCCGGAACACCTTTCAGCACGCGGTGCGTGAGGGGGTGCGTTACGCGGTGACGTATCAGACGTCGTGCGGCTGCGGATCGGGCCATGATTCTTCCATCAAGGCGGTGGTGCAGCAGCAGGCAATGGGGTTTTTGAGCGGCACGGCCAACGAGGACAAGATCAAGATCCGGTACTACGATCCGGCGACGCTTTCCGAAGTTGCAGCCAACGCGCCGGGCAACGTCGTGGAGGTATCTGTGGAAGGCTACACCTGGGGAGTCGTGACGCCGTTGCTGGGGAACATGAATCCGATTCCGCTCACAGTGCGGGCGAGTGACAGGATGGAATCGCTGCCGGGCGGCGTAAATCCGCCTGCCAGATAGCGATGCGGAACTAGAAAGAATAAGAGAGGCGGCCATGAAGCACAAAGCGCAAGTAACAACCAGGCGGCGCGGAAATCAGCGAGGCATCGAGGTCACGGAGTTCGCCCTGTTCTCGATTCTTCTGATACCGCTGTTCCTGGGAACCATGAGCGTGGGCATCGCGCTCGGCAAGACGATTCAGACGGCGCAGGTGGCAAGAGACGCCGGCCATATGTTCGTGCGCCAGGTCGATTTTTCCCAGTCGCAGAACAAAGAACTGATCGTTCGTATCGCCAGGGGAATGAACATGACGGCGACGGGCGGGGAAGGCGTGGTGATCCTGAGCCAGGTTCTGATGATCGGGGCGAGCGAATGCGCGGCGCTGCCGACGGGAACGGCCTGCGATAACCAGGGCTACCCGGTGATTGTGCAAAGACTGGCGATCGGCAACTCGTCCCAGAGTTTCTACACCAGCACGGTAGGCAATCCACCGGCCAGCCTTCTGGATTCGCAAGGCAAGGCGTCGCCGGCCGACTATCTGACGGACCCGAGCCTCAGAGCCAATACGCTGACCAACGCTGACGGCACAGGTTTGCTGACGCTGGCCAACTCCGAACGGACCTACATCGCCGAGGCGTACTTCAAGGCGCCTGAGCTTGCGTTTCTCAACCACGGCCAGCCGCTGGCCATGTATTCACGGAACTATTTCTAGGAGGTAACGAGCGCCATGAAGCGGAGAAGACTTTCAACCAGGGAGAGGGGCTTTGTGCTCCTCGCCGGCAGTCTGATGCTGATGTTCGCCGTGCCGATGGTGGGGCTGACAATCGACGCCGGGTTCATGTATGTGATCAAGTCGCGCCTGGCCTCGGCCTCGGACGCGGCGGCGCTGGCGGCAGCCCGGCAACTTGCCTTGGGACTGACGGTGCCTGAGCAGGAACAGTCGGCGGTGAACCGGGCCACGGCCTTTTTCAACGCCAACTATCCGGCGTCGATGTTCAATACCGCCAACCGGAGCTTTGTGGCGCAGGTGGCGGAGACCGGTTTCCGCACCCGGACGGTGACGATCACCGCGTCAGTGGATGCGCCGCTGTTTTTCACACGCATGCTGACCAGCGCTCCCACGGCGGTGGTGGGAACAGTGGGCAAGGCCTCGCGGCGCGACGTCAACGTGATTCTGGTGCTGGACCGTTCCGGCTCGATGAATACAAACGGCGGCTGCGCTGCGATGCGCACGGCGGCGAACGCATTCATCGATCTTTTTGCCAACCAGCGGGACACGCTGGGCATGATCACCTACGGCATTTCCTACAGCCTGCAGTTTGCGCCGTCGATGAACTTCAAGACCGGTTCGTCGCCCACCCTGCCCCAGAGGATCAACAGCATCTCCTGCGCCGGAGGCACCGGAACCGCGCAGGCGCTGTTCCAGGGCTACCAGCAGATCGTCAATATCAACCAGCCTGGCGTGCTGAACGTCATTCTGCTGTTTACCGACGGTATTCCGAACACGATTTCGGCGAATTTCAAGGTGAACACGCTCGATGGCACGCGTTCGGCCGATGGCACTACGCTTTCGAGCTCGAACAAACGGTCCCGCTGCTACGACTACCAGCACGGAAAGCGTTATTATCAGACCGATTCGTATTCCTGGACACAGGACTGGAATCCCAACAACCAGGTATACCGGGGTGCCGTCTACGCACAGGAGGGGCTTGGATCCGGTGATGGCCTGAGCGGCATCCTGGGCACCACCACCAGCAGCAACAGCGACGCAGGGAAGGTGTCGCGGCCCTATTCCTCCGAAACCGCGGCTTCCATGTATTCCTCCAGCGGTTACGAAAACGATTGTTGGTTCCGGGGCGGCAATGGCTCAGGCACCAGTGATTCAGCGCTGCAGTACGATATCGCCTATTATCCGGACACCGATCTTTACGGCACGCCGCTCGAGAGCGCGAACGACATGCGGACGCTTAACCATTTCTCCTTCAGCCATCCGTATGCAAACAGGATCAGCGTGACGGACAAGACCAACATGATGTACGCGGCCATCAACGCCGTAGACAACGCGGCCAAGCGCATCCGCGCCAACGAGTTTAACCCCGGTATCAATACCGTGGTCTACACCATCGGCCTTGGTGAAGTGGGCGAGGACCAGACCACTCTGCTGCGCCGTGTCGCCAACGATCCGCTGAGCCCGATTTTTGACGAAAACAAACTGCCGGGCATGTACGTGTTCGCCCCGGTGGCGGCGGATCTGAACGCCGCCTTCGTGAAGATCGCTTCGGAGATTCTCCGGTACGCACAATAGGACACTCTTCCCACGCCAGCCACTCCCGCGGCCTGCTCCGGATCACACCCGGCGCGGGCCGCTTTTTTTACCATGGCATTAATGACTCTCGACGTTCCGGGCTTTCTCTTCATCGATCATGTTGCCATCGCCGTGCCAGCCGGATCTCTGGCCGCTCAGGTGCGCGCCTACGAAAACCTGGGATTCCGGGTGGTACACCGCGAGGAGGTTGGCGGCGCCGATCAGGTGCGCGAGGTGCTGCTGCAAATCGGCTCGAGCGACAACCTGGTGCAACTGCTGGAGCCGCTTTCGGCCGACTCGCCGGTGCAGAAGCTGATGGACCGCAACGGCGGAAAGGGCGGCTTCGCTCACATTGCCTACCGGGTAGGCGACGCTCACCGGGCCTTCGCGGCGATGAAGAGCCAGGGGTACCGGATTCTGGACGAGGCGCCGCGGCCGGGTTCGCGTGGCACAACCATCTTCTTCGTGCATCCGAAATCGACTGAGGATGCGCCTTTGGGCTATCTGATCGAAGTGGTGGAAGCTAACGCGCCAGTGTGACCGGCTTTCCTTCGGCAATCGACCGGCGGGCGGCGTCGATGATCTCGACGACATCCACGTTGATGTCGATGGCCACCAGTCCCTCCGGCGCGCGCTTGTTGCGGATCGAATGCACCATGTAGGCAATCGGTTCGGAGCGCTCCGGCGGCAGCGGGGCGATTCCCACTTCACCGGCCGGCTGGCGGCCTTTCCTCATCTCCACGCGGCCGTTGACCATGTAGAGGCTGGCCTCGCGGCCAAAGATCTCCAGATCCTGGAAGCCGCGGGGCAGATCCCAACTGCCCTCGAAGATCCCCATGCCGTCCTTGTAGGAGAGAATCATGGCGGAGTGGTCCTCCACCTTGGGGAACTCTTCGGGCCGCAATTGGTTCACCTGCGCGTAGACTTTCTCGGGCCGGCCGAGATACCAGAGGCTCCACAGCGCGTTGTAGCATCCGAAATCCATCAGTGCTCCGGCGCCATTTTTTTCGGGATCGGTGAGCCAGGCGAAGAAATGCTTGTTCAGCCCGGTGGCGCCGCCCGGTCCACCGTGTCCGACGATGCCGCGAAGGCGGAAGACCTTGCCGAGCGGGCCGGAATCGGCCGTCTGTTTCGCCGTGTAATTGGCGCCCCACCAGGCCATCTGGTAATTGGTCATGACATGGATGCCATGATTCAGGGCGAGGCGGCGGATCTCCTGGGCATCGCGTAGCGTGGCGGCCAGCGGCTTTTCAAAAATCACGTGGATCTTGCGCGGCGCGCAGAGCTTGATCACCTCAAGATGGCGGCTGTTCTCGTTGAAGGCCCAGACGATGGTGGGCCTGGTGGCATCCAGCATCCTGGCCGGATCGTCATAGAACACTGAATCGGGCGCGCCGCGCTTTTTCGCTTCGGCGATCATGTCGGGCAGGGTTTCGGCGATTCCCACGAGCCGCGCCGGTTCACCCTTGATCATCTTGCCGATGTGGCCCCAGACATGGGAATGCCTGAGGCCGATGATGGCGATTGTCGGTTGTTGGGCGGGCATCACCTGTGGCAGCGCCGCGGCGATCGCCAACAGTGCGATCCTGCTCATCGTGTCCTTACTTCTTCTTCGGCGCGGGAGCGGCCGGCGCCGGTGCGGCGGGTGCGGCAGCGGCGGGTGCGGCGGCGGCGCCGGTGGACTTGTTGTACAGTTCGATGATTTCCTTGGTCACATCCACGTCGTTGGCCGCATAGAGCACGGGCGTCTGCTGCGTGCTGACGTCGAGAATAACGGCGAAACCCTTGTCGCGGGCGTACTTGTCGATCACACCCATCATCTTTTGCCCGAGCTGCTGGTAGATCTTGCCCTGTTCCTGCTCGACTTCGGCCTGGGCGTCTTCCACCTCGCGATTGAAGGACTTGGTTTTAGCGTCGATATCGCCCATCAGCTTGCGCTTCTGGTCGTCGCCAAGCACCGTGCCCCCTTTCTGGAGTTGTGCCTGAAGCTGCTGAATGTCCTGCTGCTTCTTCTCGAGTTCCTTGCGGCGCGGTCCGAACCTGGATTCCAGGTCGCCCAGCGCTTTCTTGCCGTCGTCGGTGCTGACGATCGCCGCCTGGATATTGATGATTCCAATCTTGGAGGGAGCCTGCGCGGCCGCCGTCCCGACAAATTGCGCCGCCAGCAGCGGCAACACCAAACCGAGTCTCACTTGCATGTTTCCGGAACTCCTGTCAGTCTCTCTGGCACAGTCTCTCACGAATCTCAACTCAGAACGTACGGCTGATGGTGAAGCGCCAGGTGGACTTGCGCTCAAAGAATGGGGTTGGCTGTCCAATCAACGCGACGGAGTTGAGGAACGATGCGTTGTTGGGGAAATAGGAACGGTCGATGGCGACCGGTGGCACCAGGAAATCCTGGAAAATCGTGGGATTGTAAGCCCAATAAAGACGGAAGGGCGCGTTCACCACCGGCATCATGATCTGGAACTCAATTCCGGTGGAGGTGCGGATTTTCTGGGTGCCCTTGGAGATGACGGCGTTGGCGGGGAAATTCGCCTGCGGGAACGAGGAGTTCAACTCGGTCAGCCGGTCTGTGTTCAGGGCGAGCTGATTGGGGCGCGAGATGCGATTCACGCCGGCATCGAAGAAGGCGGCCACCACCACCGGGCCGACGATCGGGATGCGGTATTCGACGTTGGTGACGCCCTGCGTATCGCCGCCGGGGAAGATCAACTGATACGTGGGAATCTCGCGCGTGACGTCGACAAAGCTGGTGGAGCCGTCCTGGTTCAGAATGCGCTGCTGGCGCGCCGAACCGTCGGAGTTCAGCAGCGGCACGTTGCTGCGGCTGGGAATGTAGGCAATGGGACTGATGCCCCAGATGTCGAATCCGCGGATGTCGTTTTCACCACCCATATAGAAGCGGTTGAACGGAGGCGCCACGCGGCCGCTGTAACCCGAAACGAACCGTCCCAGCACGTGCGCGCCGATGACATGGCCCTTGAAGAAGCCGGAGCGGAAGTACTTGATGTCCAGCGTCGGCTCCACCATGTTTACGTTGCCGCCCATGAAGCTGCCGGCAAAGTTCGTGGAAAGGTAGATGCTCTTGCCGCGGCTGGGCGTGATGGGATGATCGACGGTGTTGTAGGACAGCGAGGGAACCACCTGGCTGGTGCGGATGCCGGAAAGCGAGTTCGGCCCGGCGAGGCCCTGGAAATTGACGAACTGAAAGTAGTTCTGTGACGCCGTGCTCAGCGTGGTGATGTTAGACCGGTTGTAGCCGAAGCTTAAGCCGGTGCGCCAGAAACTGCGGCGCAGTTGATAGCTGAGGAACACATTGAAGCCCGCTCCGTTTGAGACATAGTTGAGCAGGTTCTCCCGGCCCAGCGATTCAAACAGCGGGATGAAATTGCGTCCGGAAAGCAGCGATACCTCGCGCGCCTGGTCGTAGTTGAACCGCTGCATGAAGATGGTGAAGCCGGCCTGTATGGGCCGGTCAAACAGGTAGGGTTCGGTGAAGCCGAAGGTCACGTCGCGGACGCGGTCGCCAAGCTGAGAATTGATGGACAGCGTTTCGCCCAGGCCCAGGAAGTTGTTGGTGGAATAGCCCATGCCAACGAAACTGCCGGCAATGCCGGAGACGCCGCCGTTCAACTGCACCGAATTTTTTCCGCGCTCTTTCACCTTCAGCGTGATGTCCACGGTGTTGGTCTTGGTGTCGCGTGTGATGGTGGCGGCTTCATTCTCCTTCAGGACCTCGAAGTAGCCGAGCTGGTTGAGACGCAGGATGCTGACTTCCCAGAGCTGGGTGTTGTAGATATCGCCTTCGTCAATGAGGATCTCGCGGCGGATCACTTTGTCTCGCGTCGTGGTGTTGCCGGAAAAATCGATGCGGCGGACGAAGAACTGCTTGCCTTCGTCGACCGTGAGAGTGAGGTCGAGCTTGTCGGAATTGGGGATGACATCAAAGCTCGGCTCCGGGACGAAGTCAATGTAGCCGAACTGGCCGTAGAGCTTGCGCATGCTCTCCAGGCCCTTTCGCAACTTGGCGGTGGAAAAGACGTCGCCTTCTCCCATCTGGAACAGCGGCTTCATCAGCGTATCGGGGGTGCGGAAGAGCTTGAGGCCCACGAAGTTGATCTTGTTCAGCCGGTATTGGCGACCTTCCTCCACCAGCACTTTGAGGTCGGCGCGCTTGCCCGGCTTGTTCATGTAGAACAGCGGAACGCGGAACTTGCCGCCGCCCACTTCACGGATCTTCACCGTGTGCTCCAGCGCGCGGGCGGTGAAGTAGCCCTTTTCCTGGTAGAAGTTCCGGATGCGGTCCTTGTCCTCTTCGAGCTTGGTGCTGTCGAAGGTCTTGGCGAAGATGCCTTCCAGAAACATGGACTTCGGGATGCCGATGGGGCGCAGATTGCGCATCGCCCAACGTACTTCCCTGTCCTTCATGACGGTGTTGCCCTCGATCTCGATTTCGCCCACCTTCACCTTGGGGCCTTCGTTGATCTTGAACAGCACTTCGAGGGAGGAAGGGGGAATCTGCCGGACTTCCGGTTCCACAGTGGCGTACTGCCGGCCGCGTTCGGAGAGAAATTCCTTCAGAACGTTGGTGGCGCGCTGGACACGGTTGGGGTCGTACTGGGTCTCCACCGAGAGGCCGACGCGGCGATCCTTGAACCGGTCAAGGATTTCCGAAACGGTGATGGACTTATTGCCTTCATACTTGATCGAGCGGACGACGCGGCGTTCCACCAGTAGGAACCGGATGATCCAGCCGGTGCGGCTCTGTTCTTTCTGCAAGGTGATGTCATCGAAACGGCCGGAGTTCCAAAGCGCCATAAAATCGCGATGGAGGGCTTCCTCGTTTAACTTATCGCCGCGCCGGGAAAGGATCAGGGCGCGCAGCGTGTCCTGCGGAACCCGCCGCGACCCGCGGAATTCGATGGCTTCAATCACATCCTCCACGGCGATGGGGGCTTCGGTGGTCGGCTTGGGAGCTTCCAGTTGAGGCTTGGCGCCCGGAGGTTTGGGTTGTTCGGGCTGCTGCACTTGCGGCACAGTTTCAAAAGGGCTGGGTTGCTTTTTCTGCTGGGCCGGCTGCGGCGCGGGTGGATTCTGGGGGGCGGGAACGGATTCAAACGGCCCCTGCTTCTTTTGTTGCGGGGCCGGCTGCTGGGCGATTCCGGATCCGCTGCAAAGGGAGAACAAGACTGAAAAGACGAGGACACAATTCAGGCGTCCCAGCCTGGGGAACATCATCAAGACAACAGTCCTTTCCTCTCTGCGCCTATCACAAGACGTTTCAGGTTCATCCGGGGTTTCACTATTTAGGCAAGACCGCCAGTCGCAAAACTTTCATTCTACCAAAGCTGAGCAGACCTTCCTGCTATTGTACGACTGCCGGGGGCCTTCGTGGGGGCGGCCGGCCGTTAACGGGGTACAGTCCGGTAAAGAGCAATCAGATCCTCGAGCTCGCCCGGTAGGAATGTGGGCCAGAGTATCATATTTTGCTTCATTCTGGCTACCACCGCGGGCGGATGTTTCCAGAGAGCGGCGATCATGGAGGCCACGGTGAAGCCGGCTCTGGGGCGCGCAGGGTGGCATTTCCCGCACTGTTTCGCCTGGAAGACGGCTTTTCCCCGGCGCGCACTGCCCGATTCCTCAAAATAGCGGATGGACCAGAGGTAGGCGAGAATGTCGGCCATTTCCTGATCGCTGACCAGCGGCGGCGCACGCGTCATCATCGGGATGTGGTTCCAGAAAGAGGATGCCAGTTGGGTGAAACTGCGGACGTGCGGATACTGGCTGAGGTCCATGTCGCCCTGATGGCAGGCCGCGCAGCCCTTTTCTTCGAACAGGGTGCGGCCGGCTTGGGATGATCCGGCCCGCATTTCCGGCTTGCGCTTTTCGGGGAAGCGGCTGCGGACGAACGCCAGCAGGTCCCGCATCTCTCCGGCGCTCACCGCCGGCCAGACCAGCCGCCTGCGGCCCATGGCGGCATTCATCGCCGGCCAATGGCTCCACATTCCTTGCAGCAGATCCGTGACGCTTGCGATGCCCCAGGCCGAGACCGCGGGCCCGCCCCCCTGGCCGCTTTCCATGAGATGGCAGACATGGCAGCCGCCGCTGGTGAAGACGCGCTCGCCGCGGCGCGGATCGCCGGGTGTATCGAAGTAGCCGGCGGCGAAGAAGTAGGCGGTCAGGTCCGAGGCCTGCTCTTCGCTGAGCGTGGGAAACGGCTGGTTGCGGGCTTCGATTGCGGTCCACATCAGCGGGGCGTGGTTCCACATTTCGGCCGCCAGCCGGCCGGGGGTGAGATTCGACTTGAACAGTTTAACGAGAGTGGGCGGCAGGTCCGGGCTCCACTGCGGGCCGAAGCGGTGGCAGGCGACGCATTTCTGGGACGCCAGGACGTCTTCGCCGCGGCTGGCGTCGCCCGGGGCGGCCCAAAGCGCGGTTACGGCCAGCAGCGGCGCGGCGGCAAGAAGCGGAAGAGCAATCGGCTGGGGCGGCATGAGGGCCTGCTATCCGATTTTCCCATGCGCGACTGCTGGGCAAATTTTTTCGATACTGTCGAACAATTTGTTCGATAAGGTCAAAAATTTTGTCCGATCGAATTGGACATAACATCCGGCTGCATCGTAAAATGTGTACGATGTGGTTCGAACGCGAGATCTCCCCCTACGTGCGGCGCGCCGTCGAGTCGCGGCCCGCCGTGGTGATGACGGGCGCGCGCCAGACCGGCAAAACCTCGCTGCTGCGCCGCCTGTTTCCTCATTTTCATTTCATCTCCCTCGACCTGCCGAGCGACGCCGAACTTGCCATACACGATCCGTCGGCATTCCTTGTGGCGCATCCGCCGCCCGTGCTGATCGATGAGGTGCAGTATGCGCCTAACGTCTTCCGCCACATCAAGGCGGTGGTGGACCGTGACCGTTCGAAGACCGGGTTGTTCCTTCTCACCGGTTCTCAGCGCTACGGCCTGATGCAGGAGGTTTCCGAATCGCTGGCCGGACGGGTGGAGATCCTGGAACTGGAGCCGTTGTCGTTGTTCGAAATCGGCCACGCCAAACGCCCGCCCGGAATCGAAGCGGTGGTGTTGCGGGGCGGTTATCCGGAACTCTACCAGACGCCGGGCCTGGACAGTTTCCTCTACTACCGCTCCTACATCGCGGCGTACCTGGAGCGCGATGTGCGGAACATCCTGAACGTCGGCAGCCTGCGCGACTTTGAGCGGTTTCTGCGCGCCTGCGCGCTACGCTCCGGCCAGCTTCTGAACAAGTCCGACCTGGCGCGCGATGTGGGCATCAGCCCATCGACGGCGGGCGAATGGATATCGACGCTGCAGGCCTCGGGACAGATCTATCTGCTGGAGCCGTGGTTTTCCAGCAGGACGAAGTCGATCTACAAGAGCCCGAAGCTGTATCTGGCTGACACGGGCCTGCTGACAGCGTTATTAAACATTCAGAGCGTGGAGGAGATGATGCGCTCGCCGCTGGTGGGTCCCATCTGGGAGACGTTCGTGTTCGCCGAACTGCGCAAGCGCGAAATGGCGCGCACGGGCCGCTGGGCGATTCATTTCTGGAGCGACCGGCGGCGGGAAGTGGATTTTATCATCGACCGCGGCGGGAGGCTGGAAATGTACGAAGCCAAGTGGACACAGCATCCGGATCGCGACGACACCGAGCATCTGCGCCACCTGCGTGAGATGGCGGGCGCCAACGTGGTGGACAGGCTGAGCGTGGTGTGCCGCGCGCCCCGCACCTACCCGTTGGAGGATGGGGTGTCGGCCTTGAGCGCCTATGATCTGCGGGCGCAGGTGGCCGTGAAGCCGGAACGGCGCGGCGCCCCGCGCTAGTCCACGCCGAAGACGAAGAGTCCGCTGCCGGCGGCGATGGCGATGCGCTGCTTTCCATTGCTGGCGAAGGACATGGGGCTGGCGATGACGCGCCCGCCGAGGTTGCGGTGCCAGATTTCCTTGCCCGTGCGCGCATCCAGCGCCTTGAAGTAGCCATCTTCGGTACCGGCGAAGACCAACCCCCCCGCTGTCGACAGAACGCCCGCCCAGGGCGGAAGAAACAGCCGGTGTTCCCATTTCGTCTCGCCGGTGTCGGGATCCAGCGCCCGCACGGCGCCATACCAGTCATCCATCACTCTCTCATTGTTGAAGTAGCCGCCCTGGTAGCGCGCGCCGGGTTTATACCGCGCCTCGCCGTAGTAATACAGGCTGCCGCCTTCACGCACGGGCACAAAAAGCAGGTGGAGTTGCGGATGATAGGCCGGCGACATCCAGTTGGTTCCGCCCGCCACCTGCGGATAGACATGGTTGCCTTCGGGCGTGGGCAACTTGCCGGGCGCGCGCATGGGGCGGCCGTGATCATCAAGCCCCGTTGCCCAGGTCTGCTTCACGAACGGCTTTCCATGGAGAAACTCGCCGGTGGCGCGATCGAGCACATAGTAAAATCCGTTGCGATTGGCGGTGACCAGTAACTTACGGCTGGCGCCGCGGAACTGGCGGTCCATCAGCACCATGATCTGTGTCGCGTCCCAGTCATGCACGTCGTGCGGAGTGAACTGGAAGTGCCACTTACGTTCGCCCGTGTCGGCATTGAGCGCAATCACGGAAGCCGAGAAAAGATTGTCGCCCTTGCGCACGTCGCCGTTCCAGTCCGGCCCCGGGTTGCCCGTGCCCCAATAGGTGAGATTCAATTCGGGATCGTAGCTGCCGGTGAGCCAGATAGGGGCGCCGCCCTGTTTCCAGGATTCGCCTTGCCAGGTCTCGTGCCCGTATTCGCCAGGTCCCGGGACGGTGTGGAATCGCCAGACGCGCTTTCCGTCCTCCACGTTGTAGGCGTCGAGAAACCCGCGGATTCCGTACTCGCCGCCGGCCACGCCGATCAGTACCTTGTCCTTCACCACCAGCGGGGCGTGGACGGCGGAGTAGCCGAGCTTGTAGTCGGCCATCTCGATATCCCAAAGCACGCGGCCGGTCTTGCGGTCGAGCGCGACGGCGTGCGCGTCCAGGCTTGCCAGAAAAAGACGGTCGCCCAGCACGGCCACTCCGCGATTCACCTGTCCGCAGCAAACCTGCACCTTTGGCGGCATCTTGCGCCGGTATTCCCACAGCTTCACACCCGTTTCGGCGTCGATGGCGAACACGTCGTTGGGCGGCGCGGTGAGATAGAGAATGCCGTCCACCACCAGCGGCGTGGCTTCGAATTTCTCCATGATGCGCGCCTGGAACACCCATTTCAGTTGCAGCCTGGCGGCGTTGGCGGGCGTGATGCCGGCCAATCCGCTGTGGCGGTGTCCCTGATAATTGCCGGAGTAGGTAAGCCAGTTGTGAGGCTGGGCATCCGCTTTGACCAGATCGGAATAGGAAACCTGCGCGCGCAGCAGCGCGCTTAGCACTAGCACACAGGCCGGCAGTCTCATTTCCCGCCTCCGCGCAACGCGCAGGTGAACGATAACAGATCCTCCAGTTGCTGAGCGGAGAGCGCCTGCCGGTAGGAGGGCATGAAAGATGACGTTAGCGGCTCCAGTTTGTTAAGGTCGGCCTTGCGAAAAGAGAGGATCCGTTCGGAAGGATTCATGATGTGTACCGTGTACTCGTCTTCGTTCAGGATAAGGCCGCGCTGTGTTTCGCCCGATCCGGTGACGATGCGAACCTGGCGGTATTGGCGGGCGATATCCTTATCGGGATCGAGCAGCGATTCGCGCAGGTGGCGGCGCGTGCGCGTGGCGCCCATGTATGTCAGGTCAGGGCCCAGGCGGCCCGAACCCTGCGGGCGTCCGTCAATGGTGGCCGAATGGCACTTCAGGCAGCCGCCTTTTCCGAAGAAAAGGGCACGGCCGCGTACCGCATCGCCGCCAGCGGGATCGCATCCTTCCGCCGACGCGGTGGCCGAGCGTTCCAGAGTCCGCACGAAGGCGAGGATTTTCCAGATGTCGTCCTCCTCCAGCCAGTGGCCGGACATTTCAGTGCCCGATACGCCATTGAGGATGACGCGGAACTGGTCCTGATCGCTGCTGCCGTGTCTGCGGAACGTGGTGGCCAGCCGGGCGCCGCGGCCGGATGCGCCATCCATGCCGTGGCAGAAAACGCAATAAAACGAGTACAGCCGGCGCCCTTCGGCAACATCCTTTTCCGATTGGAACGGGTTTGTTTCCCGGGACTGCGTCCAGCCCGCGCAGGTGATGGCGATCAGTAGTACCCCCAGCCGCATCCCGTGGAGCATATCACAGAAGTGGTGAATTTCTTACACCCGGCGGATGGGAGAGACAATCCAACAGCACATGGTGATGGCCGCGCCGGTTGTGGCAACGGGTGTCCAGGTGAATCGTGCAGCGCTGGATCGCGCAACGATTGACGCGTGGCTGGACGGCATACTGCCCCCGGTGGCGGACAATCCCGTGCGGGACGCCATGCGTTACGCCGTGATCGATGGCGGTCAGCGCCTTCGTCCCCTGTTGAGCCTGCGGGTGGCGCGTATGGTCCAGGCAGACCATCCCGCCGTGCTCAGTGCCGCCGGCGCCGTGGAACTGGTGCACTGCGCTTCGTTGATTGTGGATGATCTGCCTTGCATGGACGATAGCGCCACCCGGCGGGGGCGTCCGTGCGTTCACCTGGTTTATGGTGAACCGGTTGCGCTGCTCGCGGCCTTCTCCCTAATCGCGCTTGCCGGCCGGCTTCCCGTCGAGCAGGGTCCGCGCGAAAGCCTGCCGGCCCTGGTCCGGTTTCAGCGAAAGCTCCTGAGCACGCTTGACTGCGGCAGCCTGGTGGCGGGACAGGTGCTGGATCTTGCGACGAGAGGCGCCGACCGGCTCCGGCAGTCCGAGGCGATTTCCGATTTGAAGACCGTTCCGCTGTTCCGGATCGCGATGGAAGCGGGTGCCCTTTTGGCGGACTTAACCACTGACCAGCAGGTTGCCCTCGATTGTTTCGGGCGCGAGTTCGGCCTGGCCTATCAGCTTGTGGATGATCTCCTGGATGGCGAACTTGACGATCCTGCTCCCATCCGGCTACGGCTTTCGCGAGCGCGCGCCGCTCTTGCGCCTTTCGGCCGCGCCTCTGAGCATATGGAAGAGATGTTGGATTACCTCGATGGCAAGACCCTCCAAGCGCATCATCGTAGTCGGTAGCGGATTCGGCGGGCTGGCCTCGGCCGTCCGCCTGCAGGCCCGCGGTTATGACGTGGAACTGATGGAGGCCCGTGATCAACTGGGCGGACGGGCCTCAGTATACCGGCAGGATGGCTTCACCTTCGATGCCGGCCCCACGGTGATTACCGCGCCGTTCCTGATCGAAGAGGTCTTCCGGGCCGCGGGCCGCCGCATGGAAGACTATATCCGCCTGGCGCCCGTGGACCCGTTCTACCGCATCGAATTCCATGACAAGCGCTTCTTTGAGTACAACGGCGATGAGGCCGAGACCGAGCGGCGCGTGGCACAGTTCGCTCCCGCGGATCTGGACGGCTACCGGCGCATGATCGCCAAGGCCAGGGCGATCTTCGACAAGGGTTTCGTGGAACTGTCGGACCGCCCGTTCCTGCAGTTTTCCGACATGCTGCGCATCATCCCGGACCTGGCCCGGCTGGAATCCTACCGCACGGTGTTCGGGTTCGTTTCGCAGTACATTAAGGATCCGATGCTGCAGCGCGTGTTCAGCTTTCATCCGCTGCTGGTAGGTGGCAATCCGTTTCAGACCACTTCGATCTACGCCCTGATACACACGCTGGAGAGGGAGTGGGGCGTGCACTATGCGATGGGCGGCACGGGTGCCATTGTCGCGGCGCTGGGCAGGGTCTTTGAGGAGTTGGGCGGCAAGGTAAGGTTGAACTGTCCGGCGAAGCGGTTCCTCATGGACGGCCGCCGGATTGTGGGGGTAGAGGCTGCGTCAGGGGAGCGGCTGATGGCTGACGGCGTGGTGAGCAATGCGGATGTGGCCAATACCTACCGCCAGTTCGTACCGGTGGAGAGCAGGCGCAAGTACACGGATGGGAAGCTGGCGGCGATGCGTTACAGCATGTCGCTGTTTGTGCTCTATTTCGGCACTTCGAAACAGTATCCCGACATTCGCCACCATACGATCATCCTGGGCGAGCGTTACCGGGGACTGCTGGCCGATATCTTCCAGAACAAGCGGCTGACGGAGGATTTTTCGCTTTATCTGCACCGGCCGACAGCCACCGATGCGTCGATGGCGCCGCCGGGAAACGACTGCTGGTACGCGCTTGTTCCGGTTCCGAATCAGGCCAGCGGCATCGACTGGGCTACAGAGGCCGGCCCGTTCCGCGACCGCGTGATGAAGTTTCTGGAGGATCACTACCTGCCGGAACTCAGCCGCCACCTGGTGACCGAGCGCGTATTTACTCCACTGGACTTCGAGACTTCGCTGAACAGTTATCTTGGCTCGGGCTTTTCGTTTGAACCGGTGTTCACGCAGTCAGCCTGGTTCCGTCCTCATAACCTCAGTGAAGATGTGGACAACCTGTATTTCGCCGGCGCCGGCACTCATCCGGGCGCGGGCGTACCCAGCGTCCTTTCGTCGGCTAAGATCGTGGAGCGCCTGGTGTGCGAACGGATACCGGTCTAGAGGCTCTTTACCGGGAGGCGGCCCGCGTCACCGCGGCGGGGTCGAAGAGTTTCTATTTCGCCACGCGGTTTTTCCCGGAGGAGATGGCGAGGCCGGCTCATGCGGTCTACTGGTTCTGCCGTCATACGGATGATCTTGTCGATGAGGCGCCTTCCACGCTGGTAGGGCGGCGGCAACTGGAGGAGTGGTCGGCGCAGGTGGAAAATGCGCTGAACGGGCATGGGGCGGAGCATCCGGCGCTCCGTCTGTTCATGGAGGCGGTGAGGCGGTTTGAGATTCCGGCGGAGTACCCGCTGGAACTGCTGGAAGGCATGCGGATGGACCTGGAACGGGTCCGCTACCGGGATTTCGCCGAACTGCGGACGTTCTGTTACCGCGTGGCCTCAGTGGTGGGATTGATGATGTCGCATGTCATCGGATTCCGCGAACCGGCGCTGCGATATGCCGAGGATCTGGGCATCGCGATGCAATTGACGAACATCCTGCGCGATGTGGGTGAGGATCTGAAACGGGGCAGGATCTACCTTCCCGCCGAGGAGATGGAGAAATTCGGATATTCAGAGTCTGATCTCATGAACAGGCGGCGCAACGCGGCGTTCCGGAGACTGATGGAGTTTCAGACGGCGCGCGCTCGCCATTATTACCGCCAGTCGGCGCCAGGCATCGCGTTGTTGAACCGCGAGGGGAGATTCGCTGTCAAGGTTGCCGCCGATGTGTACAGCCGCATCCTGAAGCAGATTGAAGAATCCGATTTTGACGTGTTCGAACGCAGGGCGGTGGTGCCGGGGGCGGTGAAATACTGGTTGACGGCGCGGGCCATGCTGGCCGCGCGGAGCGCCTGAAGCGAATGCGCACCGCTTCTATTGCCACGCTGGCCGGACTGGCGCTTCACTACGCAAGTTTCCTGTGGCTGGGCACGCCGCTGCTGACCGATACGATCGCCGAATGGATCATGGCGCGGACGCCGAACAGCATGTCGGTGCTGCTGTTGGAGATGTTGGGCGAATGGGCGAAGCCATTTGCCGCCACCGGCGGTCTGGCGGTTCTGGGGGGGCTGTTGCGAATGGCTACGGTCTTGCCGGGTGTGCGGATCAGGGTGGTGGCGGGCCTGATGGCCGCGGCGCTGCTGGCGTGGGGATTGCCGTACCACTCTCCCATCGGGCTGGCGTCATTCTGGGTTCCGGCACTGCTACTGTCGGGCGCGCGAGTCGCTGAAACCAGCAGTTCCCGCCGGTGGTTTCTTGCATCGGCGATGAGTGCGGGAACGGGCGCCGTGGCGGTGGAGGCGTTTCTCAGGGAGCGCGGACTCTCCCGCGCGGCGGTGGAGCCGCTGGAACTGTTTCCCTACCAGGCGCCGCCGGGAGTGACGCCGGTTCACGAGTTTTACGGCATGAGCAAGAACACCGTGGACCCGTCGCCGGACCCGTCGCGATGGCGGCTGAAGGTGTGGGCCGAAGACCGGCTGCTGGCCGAATTCGGATACCGTGATCTGATGCGGATCAGCCGCGAGAATCGCTACGTGACGCTGCGATGCATCAGCAATACATTGAAGTCGAACCTGATGGGCACGGCGCTGTGGACCGGATTCCCCATCCGTGCGATCGTCGATCCCACAGTGCTGGCGGACGGCTTCGTGGAAGCGGCCGTGATTGGCGAGGACGGCCATGGAGACAGCTTTCCGCTTGATTATTTTCTTGGCGGCGAAACAATGCTGGCCGTGGGCATGAACGGGCGAACATTGAACCGGACGCACGGCTTCCCGCTGCGGCTGATTGTGCCCCGCTACTACGGATTCAAGAACGTGAAGTGGATTTCGAGCATCCGCTTTGTGCGCAAGCCCTACCTTGGCACCTGGCCCAAAATGGGCTACCGGAAGGAAGCGCTGATTCACACCTGCTCGTCGATCGGCCGTGTGCAAACACATGCCGAAGGGCTGGTGGCAACCGGCGTGGCTTTCGCCGGCGACCGTGGAATCCGGGCGGTCCGCCTGCGCGCTGACGGGGGCGCGTGGGTGGACGCCGCGCTGGAATCTCCCCTGTCGCCCCACACGTGGACCCGCTGGCGTTGTGTAATTCCAGTAAGAAGCGCACAATTAATTGAGGCGCGGGCCCAGGACGGCGCCGGCAACTGGCAGGCGGACAAGGAGACTCCCTTGTTCCCTGGCGGCGTCGAGGGACCCACGGTGATCAAGGTTCATCTGTGATTTTTGTCTTTGCTCTTTTTTTGCAGGTATGGCGGGAACTGGAGTTTGAGGTTCCAAAAGCAGGGGAGGCCGGGAGTGGCTGGCCTTTGCTGAGCGTCATAGCCGCGGCCGTAGTCGCCGCCGGATTGGTGGTGATGCTGCGCAAGTCGCGCCGCAACTACATGGCATTGCCGGAGGTGCCGGTTTCCGATGGGCCGGTGGATGGAGAGGTGACGGTGATTGTGCCGGCGCGCAATGAGGAGCGCAACATCGAACGCTGCGTGAAGAGCCTGCGCGGCAGCCGCGTGATCGTGGTGGACGATCAGTCAAAGGACCGCACGGCGCAACTGGCGGCAGCGGCGGGCGCGGAAGTGATGGCCGCCCCGCGCCTGCTGAAAGGGCAACTGGGCAAGCCCAACGCCTGCCAGACGGGGGCAAAGGCGGCCGACACGCGCTACGTCTTGTTTGCCGATGCCGACACCTGGTATGACCCGCGCTATCTGCCCTCAATGGTCCGCTACGCCGATGAAAATCAGTTCTTTCTGGTGAGCCCGTTCCTGAAGCAGGAGTGCGTCACGCTGTTTGAGAAGATGCTGATTCCCTATGCGTTCGGGTTGTACTTCAGCGGCGTCAACGCGGCGAACGTGCAGAACTTCCTTCATCCGGAGACGCTGGCCAACGGGCAGAGCATGTTGTTTCTGCGCCAGCCCTATGAGTTCGTGGGCGGGCACAACTCGGTGATGAACAGCGTGATTGAGGATGTGGCGCTTGCGGCGCGTGTGAAACGGCACCGCATGAAGCTGCAGATTGTGCGGGCCGAACACCTGGGCAAGGTTCGCATGTACGATTCGCTTGGCGCCATCTGGAAAGGATTCCGGAAGAACTCATTCAAGTTTCTGCAGGCAAATCGCAAGAGCGGGCTGCAGGTGATGCTGACGTCGATTCTGCTCACCAGCGTGCTGCCGGTGATGATCTGGCTGGCGCTGGACGGCCAGTATTGGATGATCGGGCTGCTGGCGCTGCTGGTGCCGTATCTGTTTGCGCCCTGGTATGGCGGGGTTTTCCGCGCGCTGTTGAGCCTGCCGGCCATTTACATATTTCAACTGATCGCCCTCGATGGGATGGCGGCCACAACGTTCGGCCGCAAGACCGATTGGAAGGGCCGCAAGGTCTGACGTGCCGCTTGTCTATTCCACGCCATGGCGGCAGATCCGGGAAACCGGGCCGGCGATCCTTTCCGGCACCCGCGCATCGCAGGATGCCTTTTCGGGGGGAATTGTCGCGCGGATGAATCCGGCGCCGCGCATCGAGGGGGCGCTCAATCTTCCGGAGGATCCGCGTTTCGTGCTGGTGGCGAATCATTACCAGCGCAAGGGCATGTGGATCGCGCATCCGGCGTCGGCGATCACACAGGCGGTGGCGGCACGATTCGGACATGAGGACCCGGTTGTCCATTGGATTGTGACGGCGAACTGGCCCCCATGGCGGATTGGACCGTGGAAATTCCCCTCACCGGGCGACCTACTGCTGCCGCGCGTGGCCCATGCGCTGTGGTGTTACCCGGTGGCGATTGCGGGAACGAACCCGGGCTATACGGCGCGCTCCCTGCGCCGGCTGCTGCGCGACCTGCCGGGATTGAGGCGTCCACTGGGGCTTTTTCCGGAAGGCGTAGCGGGCGTGGCGGGGCGCCTTTCGCCTCCCCTGCCGGGAGTGGACCGGCTGATCCGGCTGCTGGCCAAGGCGGGGTGGGCGTTTGTGCCCGTGGGAATCGGGGAGACGGACCGGCTGGTGATCCGGTTTGGAGGGCTGATTCCGGCGGGCGTGGCGGCGGCTGCCGGGGAACCCGCCGGGATGTTGATGGAGCGCATCGGGGAGTTGACCACGGCGTAGCGGATCCCATCCCGCCGCGATATACTCACGTCAGCCTGTTGAGGAAAGGCTGTCCTTCATGCAATTTCCCACCGCGTGTTTCCTGCTCTGTCTGAGCGCCCCTCCGGCCACGTTCGCTGAAACGAAGCTGCCGCCGCCGGCCAAGGTTCAAGTGGATTTCAAACAGCACGTGCAACCGATCCTGGCCGCCAAGTGCGCCGGCTGCCACGGATCGAAGCAACAGCAATCCGGCCTGCGGCTGGACAAGCGGCAGAACGCGCTGCGCGGCGGCGACTATGGCCCGGTGATCATTCAGGGCAAGAGCGCCGAAAGCAAGTTGATTCTGCGGCTGGTGAGCGGAGACGGCGGCATGCAGATGCCACCCACAGGGCCGCTGGAGGCTGAGGAGATCGGCCTGTTGCGCGCCTGGATCGATCAGGGCGCCGATTTCGGGGAAGCGGAACTGAAAGAGGAAAAGCAGAAGCCGGTGGAGCCGAAGCTGGTGCAACTCATCGCGGCGGTGAAGGCGCGCAATGCGCAATCGGTGAAGGCGCTGGCGCGGAGGGCGGTGGTGAGGAGCCAGGACGCCGGCGGCTCCACGGCATTACATCACGCGGCGGCGTTCGGCACGCCGGCCATCATGCGCCAACTTCTGGATGCGGGCGCCGACATCGAAGCGAAGAACCGTTTCGGCCAGCGTCCGCTGCATTGGGCCTTTGCCCACCGGGAGAGAACCGCGCTGCTGCTGGAGCGTGGGGCAAGCATCAACGCGCAAGCCAACGACGGCCGCACGGCGTTGTACCTGGCGGCCTCACAGCGGCACAGCGAGGACGTGGTCACGCTGCTGCTGGAGCGCGGCGCCGATCCGAATCTTGCCACCACGAACGGGCGTACGCCGCTGATGGCCGCCTCCGGCGCCGGCGCGGTGAACCTGATGCGGCAGTTAATTGAGAAGGCGGACATCCATGCGGTGAGCGGCACCGGATCGGTGGCGTTGATGGATGCGGCCTCCAGCCGGAGTTTTGAGGCAGTGCGGATGCTGGTGGACAAAGGAGCCAATGTCAATGCGCGCACCAAGCGCAATCAGACGGCGCTGGCAATGGCGGCGATGTATGGGTCCGAGGAAACCGTGAAGCTGCTGCTCGATCGCGGTGCGGAAGTAAATGTCCGCGATGAGCGCGGCTATTCACCGCTTATGTACGCTGCGTATTCTGAGGCGATGCCCGCCGGTGTGGTCCGCATGCTGCTGGCCAAGGGCGCCGATGTCAATGTCACTGGCGAGGGCGAAACGCCGGTGAGCCTTGCGGCCAAGCGAGGCGATAGCGAAGTGGCGCGGCTACTGAAAGTGCCCGAATCGCTTCGCAGGCGCGGCGGCGTGGCCACTGTCAAACCGGCGGCCGAAAAGCGCACCCCGGTGATGGCGGTGGAGAAGGCATTGACCGTGTTGGCCAGACAGAGCCCGGCGTTTCTCAAGAAGTCCGGCTGTAACTCCTGCCACAACCAGTATCTTCCAGCGGCGGCGCTGGCGCTGGCGAAGGAGCGTGGCATCTCCGCTCCGCCTGTGATCGCGGAGTTGTCGATCGAAATGGCCGAGAGATACCCGGAACGGGCCATCGACATGTCGGTCGCCGCCATCGGCAGCGTTGGATACGAATTGTTCGGATTCGGCGCCCGCCGCCGTCCGGCCGATCAATACACCGATTCGGTGGTTCATTATGTGAAGGCGATGCAGACGCCGGAAGGGAACTGGCAGACCACCGGCAGCAGGCCGCCGCTCACCTCCGACGACGTGATTACGACGGCGATGGCGATGAACATCCTGCGTGTGTACGGCGCGGCGCAGGATAAGGCGGAAATCGATGGGCGGCTGTCGCGCGCGGCGGCATGGCTCGCCTCGATCCGGCCCTCCACGACGCAGGAGCATGCGTTTCGCGTGCTGGGGCTGGGTTGGGCGAAAGCGCCGCCGGCTGTGATTGAGGGCGCGGTGAAGGCGCTGGTGGAAACACAGCGGCCCGACGGCGGATGGGCGCAGCTTCCCTCGATGGGCAGCGACGCCTATGCGACCGGTGAAGCGCTGTATGCGCTGCACGTGGCGGGGAAGATGGCGGTGAGTGATGCGGTGTATCAAAGAGGCATGCGGTATCTGTTGGGGACGCAGGCCGAAGACGGCTCATGGCTGGTGAAGGCACGGTCGCTGCCGGTTCAGCCATACTTTGAGAGCGGATTTCCGTATGCGCACGATCAGTGGATCAGCGCGGCGGGTACGGCGTGGGCATCGATGGCGTTGTCGCTGAGCGTGGATCCGCCGAGGATGAGCCGGCGGTAAACAGGGCGCCTTTTACCCGATCGCAAATTCACACCGTTTTCACACGCAGATCCCTTACGATAGTGGCTGCTGTGCCGTTGCCGCCGCCTGCGCCTCCCGCCCTGGAGCGCCTGATTCACTCGCTGACCAGCATCGTCAAGCGATGCCTTCACCTGGAAGCGCATTTCGCCGCCGATCTGGATCTGATCGCGCCCGAACAGCGTGCAAGCGCACGCAATCTCATCCACTACCTGGCTCTGCGCCAGCACGATCTGCGGCCGCTGCAATGGCTGTTGTCCTCCTACGGACTCTCTTCGCTGGGGCGGACCGAGCCGCACACCCTCGCCAGCCTCGATGCCGTACTCAGCGCTTTGCACAAACTGGCTGATAAGCCATGGGCGGGCGTGAAGGGCGTGCCCTGCGATTTCGGATCAGGGCCGGCGGTCCTGCAGCACAACGCCGAATGGCTTCTGGGCGCCTCCCCTTCCAATCGCCCCTGCCGCATCATGGTGACCATGCCATCGGAGGCGGCCGCCAATGAGTCACTGGTGCGCGATCTGCTGGCCGCGGGCATGGACGTGATGCGGATCAACTGCGCGCACGATGACGAGGCCGCCTGGTCGGCGATGATGGCCAACCTACGGCGGGCGGAAAAGCAGGTGCGCCGGAAGTGCCGGGTGTTGATGGATCTGGGTGGGCCGAAGCTGCGTACGGGCGAAATCGAAGGCGGGGCGGAGGTGGTGCGGTGGAAGCCGCGCCGCGATGTGCGGGGCGTTCCGGTGGAGCCTGCGAAGGTCTGGCTGACGGCCGGGGGTGCGCCGGCGGGGGTGTCCCCCAGCCTTTCTGTGGACGCGGGGTTTCTGGCGAAGATGAAGGCCGGCGACGTGGTGGAACTGGTGGATACCCGCGGCCGGAAGCGGCGATTGGAAGTGTTGTCGCGGGAGGACGATGGCGTCTGGGCGTCGGCGTCCCAATCGGCGACCGTTGAGAGTGGCGCGAAGCTCCGCCTGCTGCGTTCGCGCCGGCTTGTGGGAGAAAGCGCAGTGGGTCGGCTTCCGCGCATCGATCAGCCCCTGACGTTAAAGGTGGGAAGCCGTCTGGTGGTAACGCGGCCTGGCAGGCCCGGGCGGCAGGGGCCGCCGGCCACCATCCCCACCACGCTGCCGGAGGTGTTGAAGGACATCCGCGCCGGTGAGCGGATTCTCTTTGACGACGGCCGGATCTGCGGTGTGGTGCGCAAGGCCGGTGTGCGCAGGATTGAAGTGGAAATCGTCAGCGCCGCCGCAAGAGGCGCCAGGCTCGGTTCGGACAAGGGGATCAATCTGCCGGATACGTCGATCGGCGTTTCCGGTCTGACCGGGGAAGACCTTCGCCATCTGAAGTTCGCCGCGGCGAACGCCGACAAGATCGGGCTTTCCTTCGTGCGCACGCGGGAGGACGTGGACAGGCTGCAGCATGAACTGGAAGGACTGGGCGGCGGCGGTGTCGGCATCGTCCTCAAAGTTGAGACCCGCGGCGCGTTCGAACAGTTGCCGCACCTGTTGCTGGAAGGCCTTCAGACAATGCCCCTGGGTGTAATGGTGGCGCGCGGCGACCTGGGCGTGGAAGTGGGCTTCGAGCGGCTGGCCGAGGTTCAGGAAGAGATCCTGTGGCTTGCCGAAGCCGCGCACGTGCCGGTGATCTGGGCGACACAGGTGCTGGAAAACATGGCGAAGACGGGGATGCCTTCCCGGGCCGAGGTGACCGACGCCGCCATGAGTGGAAGAGCCGAATGCGTGATGTTGAACAAGGGGCCGCACATCGTGAAAACGGTGGAGTTTCTAGGCGATGTGTTGGAGCGCATGAAGAGGCATCAGAGCAAGAAACGGTCGATGTTGCGGAAACTCTCCGTTTCTCAGGTGATACTGGACTGATGTGGCTGTTGATTGCGATGGCCGTAACGGCGGCGCACCCCCAGTCCAGCGCCGTGCTGGACGATCTGGAAAACCGGGCCCGCGGGGCATTGGAGCGCGTGCCAAGAGCGCGGAACAAGGCCCAGGCTGAGGCGGCGCGGGCCGGATTGCGGCGGCAACTGGAAGCGTCGCTGGGCCACCGCAAGCTGCCATGGCCGCCCGATCCGCGTGCCTCCGTGGTGGGCGTGATCCCAAAGGATGGTTACCGCATCGAGAAGCTGGTGTTCCAGACGCTGCCCGGCGTGTGGGCGCCGGCCCATCTCTATCTTCCTGCGAAAGTGGAAGGGCGGGTTCCGGCGGTTCTGTTCTACAACGGGCACTGGTGGCCGGACAGCAAGTCGCGCCCGGACTTCCAGGCCTTCTGCATCAACATGGCGCGGATGGGTTTTGTCGTGCTGAGCTTCGATCCATTCGGCCAGGGCGAGCGAGGCGTGTCCTCACGCGATCATCGCCGGACCGAGACTTTGCTGGTGGGCGTTTCCCAGCAGGGCATCGCCGAATATGAGACAGAGAGCGCGCTGGAATATCTGCTGTCGCGTCGCGAGGTGGATCCCGCGCGAGTGGGGATGACCGGCGCCTCCGGCGGCGGATTCAATACCTGGATCACCGCGGCGCTGGACGATCGCATCGCCGCTGTTGTGCCGGTGGTGGGCACGAGCGACTTTTTCGAGCAGATCCACGTGACGCGGGAACTGGATTGGTATCGCGCGGCCGAGCACTGTCACTTTGTTCCAGGTTTGATCCGCTATGCCAACAACCACGAATTGCTGGCGATGATCGCGCCGCGGCCGCTGCTGATCATTTCGGCGGCGGTGGACCAGTCCTTCCCCGTGGCCGGGGTGCGCGAGGTGCATCGTTATGGCGAGGAGTTGTACGCGTCCTACGGCGTCAGGGAAAGGGCCGGGCTGTATGTGGACGAACGGGAAGGGCACGGTTACCAGAAAGCCAAGCGCGAAGCCGCCTACGGATGGTTTCTCCGTTACCTGATGGGGAAAGGGGACGGCGGAGCGGTGGCTGAACCGGAGACGGTCACACTGCCTTACGATGCGCCCGAACTGAAATGCTTTCCGGAAGGAAAGCGGCCCGCCGGTCCGGGCATCATCACAATGGTGGAACGGATGGCGCGGAAACCGGGGGCGAACAAGACGCGCTTGTCCGAAGCCGGCGGTCCGGAAGGCGGGCTGCGTGCTGTGGTGGACCGGCTGGGACCCGCTGATGGCAAGGGCGTGCTGGTGGCGGTGGATGACCGCGGCCGCCGCGAATTGGCCGGGGATCCGGTTGTGCGGGAAGCCATTAGCCGCGGCTGGTCGGTGTGGGCGGCCGATCCAAGAGGGATCGGCGGACTTGCGGTGGACAAGCCGGGTTGGGTGTTTGCCGTCAGCCTGCTGCTGGGAGAGAACTTCGTGGAGGCGCAGGGGCGCGACATTCGGCGGCTGATGGAGCAGGCCCCCTCCGGGCGGCCGGTGGCCCTTTACGCCAACGGACACAACGCGGCGCTTGCGGCCACGTTCGCATTGGCGCAGGGCGTGAAAGCGGAATGGACGCTGCTGCGGGGCGGCTTCGTCAGCTTCCGGCAATTCTTCTTGCGGCCCGCCTCAATGTCGGCGTCGTTCCGGCTGCTGGCCGATGATGTACGGGAACAGCGTAAATCGGCGTTTGACCGCGAAATCCCGCATGAGTATTTCTACTTCGGCATCCTGGAACAAGCGGACATTCCCGGGTTGCTGGGCGGCGCCGCGAGTAAGGTGTTCGTGTCAGAGCCAATCTCCGGGGACTGGGCGCCCATGGATACACAGGCGGCGCGGAAGATGCTTCCGTCCGTTGTGAATGTGACGGGGATGGAGGCGTTCCTGCGCCGCGCCTGGTGAGTCCAGGGCAGTCTAGGGCCAGAACTTGCGGAAGACGGCGCCGCTGAGGATCTGAAGGCGAAGGCGTTCGGGAAGGGGCCGGTCCACGCCGCATCGCAGAATGTCGAAGCGGTTGGTGCGGGCCGGCAGGTTTACGCCGCCATAGAAAGAAAAGGCGCCGCGGTAGCCTGCCTGCCGGGCGGCATCCTGGGTCACCTGGGAGAAGCTGGTCCGTTGGCCCACGGGATAGGCGATGGTGTCGACCGTGGCGCCGAGGTTCTTCTCAATCAGCGCCCGGGACTGGGTGAGTTCCTGCAACTGCTCCTCCGGCGTGAGCGTGGAGAGAATCTCGTGGGAATGCGTATGGGATCCGATCGCCATACCGCCGCGCAGCATTTCACGCGCTTCGGTCCAGTTGACGAATAGGCGATCCTGATGGCCATCGGGGCGGCCGACTCCGGCGGCGTTTTCAAGCGCGGACAGGAAACGCTCGCTGTCCAGCTTGCTTGCCTTGTAGGCCTTCAGAAGGGTCTGCAGGGAGGCATCGAAAGCCGGCGGGCGGAAGTCGAGATCCCTCGGTGTAGGGTAATCCATATGCAGGACGGGCGTTCTGGAGTTGCGCACGATATAGGCGACGGTATCCCACCACGGCAGGCGATTTGTTCCCACGAATGAAGTGGGAAGGAAGAAGACGCCCTGTACGTTGTGGCGGCGCAGGATGGGGAAGGCGAAGTCGAAGCTGTCGCGGTAGCCGTCGTCGAAAGTGATCAGTGCGGCGGGGCCGCGCCATGGCCGCGCGCCGGAGGCCAGTTCCAGCGCGGCCGCAAGGTCGATGAACTCCAGGTGGCCCTTGAGAAACCGGACATGCTCGTCCAATTCCTCGGGTGTGGCGGAGAAGATGTCGGGGTCGTAGGGCCAGCGTTCTGCGTGGCCAATGCGGTGGTAGTTGAGGATGAGAAGGACCTTCTGCTTGGGCAGGCTACCCAGAACGGTGTGAAGTCCGGCGCGCTCAAACCACCAGGAGACCTTTTCTCGAATACCCGATGGGGTATGTACTGCTGCTGCCATTTTCCTCCCGCGGCAGGATCCCTTAAGCCGCCGCGCCTGCGTTACGTTCTTACCCTTTGTTTCTTCGATCGTACAACAGTTTCACGACCGAAACACTGGTACGTACGCTATAGGCGGTTGGATGTGGCGGCGGCCGCCAGGCGGGGCTCGCGAACCCAGGTGTCCAGGGCGGCGCGGAGGCTTTGTACCTGAATGGGCTTGGCGATGAAATCGTCCATACCGCACTGGAAGCAGCGGTCCCGGTCATTCAGGGTGGCATTGGCGGTGAAGGCGAAAATGGGTACACGGCGGCGGCCGGGATCCTGGATTTCCCGAAGGCGGATTTCACGAGTGGCCTGATAGCCGTCCATCACGGGCATCAGGCAGTCCATGAAGACGGCGTCGTATTCGCGGCTGCGCCACATGGAAACGGCCTCCAAGCCGTTGGCGGCGATATCCACTTCGCAGTTCAGCCGCTCTAGCAGGCGGACGGCGACGATCTGGTTGATCCGGTTGTCTTCGACCAGCAGGACGTGCAGGGTGGGTCCGCACACCGGGCTCACCTGCGTGGGCCCCGTGGAGCCGCGCTTATGTTCCCTTGCCGCGGCAAGCAGCGATGCCAGGGCTTCGGGGGGAAGGGTGGGCGAAAGACTGGCGTCGAAGGGAGCGTCTTTGGCAGCGACGGCCGCCGACGTCCGGCAGGCGATCAACGCCAGGTCGCCCAGTTCGGTGAATGTGGCGATTTCCCGCATCAGCCGGGTGCCTGCCGGACAATTCGCGTCAATGAGGGCGAAGTGAAACGGAGTGCCTTCGCGCGAGGCCGCAAGCAGTTGTTCCATGGCCGCCGGAGGTTCCGAAGTGGAGGTTTCAAGTCCAGCGCTGCGCAGGTTGGTTTCGAGCGGACTCAGGCTGCCGGACTGACCTTCCACCAGCAGGGCGCGCAACCCTTCCATTTCTTCCGGGGAGTCCGATGACGGCGCGGCGTTGAGAAGAGGAAGGGTGAAGCGGAAGGTGGCTCCCTCACCTTCCCTGCTTTCCACGCTGATGCCGCCGCCCATCAGTTCCACCAGGCGGCGTGAGATCGCCAGCCCGAGGCCGGTGCCGCCGTAGCGGCGGGTGGTGGAGGCGTCGGCCTGGGTGAAGGGCTCAAACAGATGCGGCAGCTTGGCGGCGTTGATTCCAATGCCGGTGTCGCGGACCGTGAACATCACAACGGCGCCCGCGGAGGTGGAAGAAAGGACGCTGACGTCCAGGTTCACGCCGCCACTTGCGGTGAACTTCACGGCATTGCCGAGCAGGTTCAGCAGCACCTGGCGGATGCGGCCGGGATCGCCGGTGACATGGAGCGGAACGGCGGGGTCGATCCTGACCGTGAGCGGAAGTTTCTTGGTGGCGGCGCGCGGCTGCACCAGGCTCACGGCGTTCTCGATCACTTTGTCCAGGTGCAGGCCGACGCGGTCGAGCGGCATGCGGCCGGCCTCGATCTTGGAGAAGTCCAGGACGTCGTTGAGGATATTGAGCAGGTGCTCGCAGGAGGTGTCGAGGATTTCGGCGTACTCGCGCTGTTCCGGGGAAAGCTCGG
>JANRLE010000087.1:0-16349 GCA_033762895.1 Bryobacteraceae bacterium
TCCCCCCACCCCGCCAGCCAATCTCCGACCACAACGGTCCGAAAAATATGCGACAATTTTGGTCGTTCCCCTTGACCGGCAATCAGTACAGTTATATAAAGGATATAGGACTGACGAGGTCGCACTTCCCCAGTCCCCAAACGTCTCGATGCTGAAACTGACCAAAAAAGCGGACTACGGACTCATCGCCCTGAAGCACTTGGCCAACGCCGGCCCCGGCGCCACCGCCAGTGCAAAGGAGATCGCCGAAGCCTATTCCGTGCCGCCGCCGCTGCTCGCCAAAATCCTGCAGAAGCTGGTCAAGCAGGGTTTCCTCCGCAGTGAGCATGGCACCAACGGCGGCTACAAACTGGCCAGGGAGGCCGCCCGCATCAACGCGCTGGAAGTGATCCGCGCCATCGACGGGCCCATCATCCTCACCTCCTGCTTTACCGAGCATGGAGCCTGTGACCAGTCTGACCGCTGCAACGTGCGCGAGCCGCTTCGCAAGATACATGAAGGAATCCTCCGGCTATTGGCGAACATCACAATAGCCGACATGGCCGACGACACGCCGCTCGGCCCCGATTCCAAGTTATATGAATTAACCATCCCGGCGCCGCGCGTGGTTCCCCGCGCGCCCGAAGAGGTTACCCAAGGAGTCTGCCCCCAATGAGCGAACACAAGCCGATCCAGTTTCCGATTTACATGGATTATCACGCCACCACGCCGCTTGATCCGCGCGTGCTCGAAGCCATGACGCCGTACCTTACGAATAAGTTCGGCAACGCCGCCAGCCGCAATCATGCCTTTGGCTGGGAAGCCGAAGAGGCGGTGGAAAAAGGGCGGAAACAGATCGCGGATCTCATCGGCGCCACCTCCAAGGAAATCATCTTCACCTCCGGCGCTACCGAATCGATTAACCTCGCCATCAAGGGCGTCGCTGAGATGTACGCCGAAAAGGGCAATCACATCATCACCGCCGCCACTGAGCATAAGGCCACGCTCGATACCTGTAAGCGGCTGGAAAAGCACGGCTGCCGCGTGACTTACCTGCCCGTGATGCAGTCCGGCCTGGTGGATCTCGATATGCTCCGTGAATCCATCACGGACAAGACCATCCTGGTTTCTATCATGTACGCCAACAACGAAATCGGCGTCGTGCAGCCGGTGGCCGAAATCGGCCGGTTGTGCAAGGAAAAGGGTGTTCTCTTCCACGTGGATGCGGTGCAGGCGGTAGGCAAGATCCCGGTCAACGTGATCCGGGACAACGTGGATCTGCTGTCCATCTCCGGCCACAAGCTCTACGGGCCGAAGGGCGTGGGCGCGCTCTATGTGCGCCGTAAGAGCCCGCGCGTGCAGCTTACCTGCCAGATCGATGGCGGCGGGCATGAGCGCGGCATGCGCTCCGGCACGCTCAACGTTCCGGGAATTGTCGGCCTCGGCGAAGCCTGCGCCATCGCCCAGAAGGAAATGGCCGAAGAGGCGCGGCGGCTCTCCCATCTGCGCGACAAGTTGAAGAACAAACTGGAAGCGGAACTGGATGAGGTGTACGTCAACGGATCCATGGAATTCCGCCTGCCGCACAACCTGAATATCAGCTTCGCCTATGTCGAAGGCGAATCGCTGCTGATGGGCATCAACGATGTCGCGGTTTCCTCGGGTTCGGCTTGCACCTCCGCCACGCTGGAGCCGAGCTACGTTCTCAAGGCATTGGGCGCCGGCGATGATCTGGCGCACTCCTCCATCCGCTTCGGCCTCGGCCGCTTCACCACCGAAGAGGAAGTGGATTACGTCGCCAACAAGGTAATCGACGTCGTAAAGAAACTTCGCGAGCTGTCGCCTCTCTATGAGATGTTCAAAGAGGGCGTGGACCTGAGCAAGGTTCAGTGGACGGCGCACTAACAGGATTCTCGAAAGGGGCTTACTCAAAATGGCTTATTCCGACAAGGTTCTCGATCATTACAACCACCCCCGCAATGTCGGGTCGATGGACAAGCATGACCCCAACGTGGGCACCGGCATGGTGGGCGCGCCGGAATGCGGCGACGTCATGAAGCTTCAGGTGAAGGTGAATCCCATCACCGGGATCATCGAAGACGCAAAATTTAAGACCTTCGGCTGCGGCAGCGCCATCGCCTCCTCGTCCCTGGCCACTGAGATGCTGAAGGGCAAAACGGTGGACGAGGCGCTGGAGATCAGGAACACCGAAATCGTCAACGAACTGGCCCTGCCGCCGGTGAAGATTCACTGTTCCGTTCTCGCCGAAGATGCGATCAAGGCCGCCATTTCCGACTACAAGCAGAAAGTAACTCCGAAATCCGCGATGGCGGAGGTTGCAGGGTGAGCGCCATGATTCAGGTTACCGAAAAAGCAGTAACGAAGATCCGTGAGGCGTTCCGGCGCGAAGGCGTCAACCAGGGCGGGCTGCGCCTTGGCGTGCTCGGCGGCGGATGCTCCGGCCTGAGTTATCAGTTTAAGTTCGATCCCAAGCCCCGGCCCAACGACAAGGTGTTCGAATACGACGGCGTGAATGTGTACGTCGATCCCAAGAGTTACGTCTTCCTCAACGGCATGACGCTCGATTGGAAGGATTCGCTCATCCACTCCGGCTTTGTCTTTGAGAATCCGAACGCCAAGCGTGGCTGCGGCTGCGGAACCTCGTTTGCTGCGTGAACAATCACGACTACTTCGGCGCCCTCGGTCTTGACCGCAGACTCTCCCTGGATACCGCCGATCTGCAGAAGCGCTTCTACGAACAGAGCCGCAAGCTGCATCCGGACCGGTTTGTTGCCAAACCGCAGGCCGAACAGGACGCCGCTCTTGAAGCCAGTTCGGTCCTCAATGACGCCTACCGTGTGCTGCGCGACCCGGTCTCCCGCGCCGAATACCTTCTGAAGCAGGAAGGCTTCGACATCGGCGAACAGCGCAGCAAGGACGTCCCTCCGGAGTTGCTCGAAGAGGTGTTCGAACTCAACATGGCGCTTGAAGAACTGCGCCATGGCGATGAGGATGCCCGCGGCTCACTCGATCAGGCGCACAGCCGCTTTGCCGCAATGCGCGACGCAATCGACGGCGAACTCCAGGCGCTGTTTAGAGCCTACGACACCGTCCAGGACCGTGCTGTGCTCCAGCAGATCCGCGGCGCGCTCAACCGCCGGCGCTATATCCGCAACCTCGTCAACGAAGTGGAAAAGGAGCTGGCCCCGAAATGAGCCAGATGTTTGACATCGATTTCAGCGCCCACAAGCAGGGGCGCATCGTAGGCATTGACCTCGGCACCACCAACAGCCTGGTCGCCTTCATGGACCTCACCGGACCGAAGGTGATTCCCGGCGCCGATGGCGGCAACCTCGTCCCCAGCGTCGTCTCCTACACAAGGGAGGGAGTGTTTCTTGCCGGCAACCCCGCGCGGGACATGCTCATCGATCAGCCCGAACGTACGGTCTACTCCGTCAAGCGGCTGATGGGCAAAGGCGCCGCCGACGTCAGGCACGAGGTGGAGCTGTTTCCGTTCCACATCACCCCCGATTCGGACTCCGTTATCCGATTGCAGCTCGGCGAAAAGGTGCTCACGCCGCCCGAAATTTCCGCGCAGGTGCTCGGACAGCTTAAACGAAACGCCGAAGTATTTCTCGGTGAGCCGGTGACGCGCGCCGTTATCACGGTGCCCGCCTACTTCAACGATGCGCAGCGTCAGGCCACCAGGGACGCAGGCCGCATCGCCGGCCTCGAAGTGCTGCGCCTGGTCAACGAACCTACCGCGGCATCGCTCGCCTATGGTGTCGACAAACGCCAGAACGGCGTGGTGGCGGTCTATGACTTCGGCGGCGGCACCTTCGATATCTCCATCCTGCGCCTCCATGACGGCATCTTCGAAGTGCTGGCCACCAACGGCGATACCCACCTCGGCGGCGACGATATCGACAACCGCCTCATCCGCATCGGCCTCGAAGACATCGCCAGCGAGTGGGGCGAGGACATCTCAAAGAATGGCGAAGCCGTCCAACTCCTTCGCCGCGCCGTGATCCGCGCCAAAGAGGAATTGTCCTTCGTTCCAGCCGTCCTCATCGAGCTGGACTACCACGGCAAGCACTACCAGCGCGAGATCCACCGGGAGCTCTTTGAGAATCTGATCAAGGACATCATCGATCGCACGCTGGTCCCTTGCCGCCAATGCCTCGCCGATTCCGGAGTCTCCGCCGATCAGATCGACGAAGTGGTGATGGTGGGCGGCTCCACCCGGATTCCAATGGTGCGCCGCGCCGTGGAAGCGCTGTTCCGCGCCAAGCCGCACACCGAACTGAATCCCGACGAAGTGGTGGCCTTGGGCGCCGCCGTTCAGGCCGGCATCCTTTCAGGCGACGTCGATGACAAGCTGCTGCTCGACGTGACTCCGCTCTCGCTGGGCATCGAAACGATGGGCGGCGTGGTATCGAAGCTCATCCACCGCAACTCCACCATTCCCGCCAGCGCAACCGAAAACTTCACCACCGCCGTGGATGGCCAGCGCAACGTGCTGATCCACGTGGTGCAGGGCGAACGCGAACTGGTGAAGGACTGCCGCTCCCTGGCGCGATTTGATCTGAAGGACATTGATCCGCTGCCCGCCGGCGCGGCGCGCATCGAAGTGAAGTTTCTCATCGACGCCAACGGCATCCTCAGCGTGTCGGCCCGCGATGCCCGCAGCGGCAAAGAGCAGAGTGTGGAGGTGAAGCCTTCCTACGGACTCACCGACGATCAGGTGGAAGCGATGATTCTCGAATCGATCGAGAAGGCCGAGGCCGATTTTAATGAACGCCAGGTGCGTGAGGCCCGTGTGGAAGCTGACGCCATCCTTGCCGCCACCGACAAGGCCAAGGCCAACGACGCATGGCTCGATCTTGACGACGCCGCCCGCCAGTCAATCGACACGGCTGTCAACCATCTTCTGCTGGTGTATCATTCCGATGATCACAATCTGATCCTCGCAAAGATTGACGAGTTGAATCAGGCGACAATGACACTGGCCGAGAAGATGATGAACACCGCGGTTTCCTCCGCACTGAAAGGAACGAAAATCTGATGCCGTTCTCAATGGGTTGGGACACGCCGGAAGACATTGGCATCGCGTTGTATGAAAAGTTCCCCGATGCCGATCCGCTGAAAGTCCGCTTCACCGATTTGCACAAATGGGTGATCGAACTGGATGACTTCGACGACGATCCGCTGGCTTCCAACGAAGCCAAACTCGAAGCCATTCAGATGGCATGGCACGAGGAGTGGCAGGAGAATCAGTGAGCCATCAGCTCACGGTAGACGTCGATCAGCCGCTGGCGGTACTGCTCCGGCCGGAATTCTCGGCTTACCAGTTCAAGCGCGGCCCGCGCCATGCGCCGCGCCCCCTCGCGATCGGTTAGCGCCCGATGCATGGCCTGTGAGAAAGCGCCGGGATCGGCGGCTTTCACCACCAGTCCCGTTTCTCCATTGGTGAGGATTTCCGGCACTCCGCCCACCGCCGTCGCTACCACCGGCAGATTCGCTGCCATCGCCTCCAGCACCACGTTCGGCGAGCCTTCTGAATGCGAAGGCAGCGCCAGCAGGTCCGCGGCAAAGTAGTAAGGCTTCACGTTGGCCACATGTCCGGCGAAGATGACGTGGCGGGCAATGCCGAGCGATTCGGCCTGTTCCCGCAGCCTCTGCCGCTCATGGCCGTCACCCAGCAGCAGCAGCCGCGCGGGCCGGGCGTCAGCCATCGCAAGGTAGCGCGCGAAAGCATGAAACAGATCGGAATGTCCTTTTTCTTTCGACAGCCGGCCCACCACCAGAATCAGCCGCTCGTCCTCCCCTATGCCGAGTTGCTCCCGCAAGGCCGCCGTTTCCACCGGCTCGGGCGCGGCCGTCACCGCCACGGAGTTGTGCAGCACCCGGATGCGTTCCCGCCCAACCCCGGCGCGCACCAGCTCATCGGCGAACGGCGCACACACCGTCACCATGCGCCTCACCGCGCGCAACGACCAGCGGTCCAACTGGTCGTAAACCTGCTGCTTCCAGTCCGGCATCGTATAGCCGTGGTGGAAGCCGAGCCAGCGATAGCGCTTATGCAGGCCTGCCGCGCGAAACAGAAAGTTCGACTTCACGTTGTGCGTCTGCACGATGTCCGGCTGACGGCGCGCCAGGATCTCGCGCAGTTGGCGCACCGCTGCGCGGTCAAACCTCCCGCGTTCCCGCACCAGGTCCACCTCCACGCCCGCGGCCCGCGCCGCTTCGGCGAAGGCGCCCGCCTGCTCTCCCCGAACGTAGGTGACCGCCGACATCTGCACTTCCGGCGCGGCGGTGCGCGCGAATTGAATCAGGTTCTTGGCGGGGCCCGTGACAGTGGCCGCTTCGATGATTGCCACCACGCGGATGGTTTTGTTGGCTTCTGATGTGACCGGCAAAAACTCTATTGTAATCCCTGTCGGCTAAGATAGCGGAGTATGGATCCCCACCGCAGACGATTCCTCGTTTCCTCCGGCGCATGGCTGGGACTCACCGGCCTCAGCCCCATCCAACGCATTGCGGCGGCGCCCAGGCTCAACTCCAATCCCTTCACGCTCGGCGTAGCATCCGGCGATCCCACTTCAGACGGCGTTGTCCTTTGGACGCGGCTCGTGGCCCAATCGCTGGGCAACGAAGCGATCGAAGTGGAATGGATCCTCGCCGATGACGAGAAGCTCTCCAAGGGCGTTCGCAAAGGCAAAGCGCTCGCCTCGCCGGACCTCGCGCATTCCGTTCACGCGGAAATGAAGGGGCTGCGTCCGGGCCGCTGGTATTGGTATCAGTTCCGCGCAGCCGGCTATGAGACGCCCGTAGCCCGCACCCGCACCGCGCCCGGCGCCGCCGACCGGCTGCGATTCGCCTTCGCCTCCTGCCAACACTACGAAACGGGCCTCTACACCGCCTACCACCACATGGCGCAGGAAGACCTGGATCTGGTGGTACACCTTGGCGACTACATCTACGAGGGCAAGGCGCAGGATCGCGTCCGGCGCCACAACAGCGATGAGATCGTCACGCTGGCCGACTATCGCAACCGCCATGCGCTCTATAAGAGTGATCCGCTGCTGCAGCGCGCCCACGCCCTGTTTCCGTGGATTGTGACCTGGGACGATCATGAGGTGGACAACGACTACGCCAATGATTCGCCCGAAGACACGCAGTCCCGGCAGGCATTTCTGGAGCGGCGCGCCAACGCCTATCAGGCCTACTACGAACACATGCCGCTGCGCCGCGCGTCCATGCCGTCCGGCTCATCCATGCAACTCTACCGTCGCCTGCCCTTCGGCAACCTGGCCGAGTTTTTCGTCCTCGATACGCGGCAATACCGCGCCAACCAGCCCTGCGGCGCCGGCACAAAACCGCTGTGTGAGGAGACCCGCGCGGCGGGGCAGACAATCCTCGGAAAGGCGCAGCGTGAGTGGCTCTTCGCCGGACTGCCGCAATCACGCGCCCGCTGGAACGTGCTGGCCAATCAGGTTCCCGTGGCGCAAATCGATACCAAGGCCGGCGCCGAAGAAGCGTTCTCCATGGACAAGTGGAACGGCTACCACAATGAGCGCCAGGCTCTGCTGGCCCACCTGCGCGAGCGCAGGATCGGCAACGCCGTGGTGATCACCGGCGACGTGCATTCCAACTGGACCGTGGACCTGCGCGAAGATTTCCGCAACGTCGCCACTCCCGCCGTGGCCACCGAGTTTGTCGGCACCTCCATCTCCTCGTCGGGCGATGGCATGGACATCACCGAGGCGGTGAAGAACATCCTGTCCGAGAATCCGCAGGTCCGTTTCTTCAACGCCCAGCGCGGCTATGTGAGCTGCACGATCGACGCGAAGTTGTGGCGCACTGACTACCGCGTGGTTCCCTACGTCTCAAAACCCGGCGCCCCACTTCAGACACGCGCATCCTTTGTTGTGGAGCAGGGCCGGCCCGGCGCGCAGAAGGCGTAGGCGTCCTAGCGGATGGTCACCCCGCCGCAGCTTGATCCGGCGCCCGCCGTGCAGCCGTAGCAGTGCTGGCCGGTGACGATGCGCCGCGCCGCCAGATCCCCACGCCGGAAATCGCGGATGTGGCGCGGCGCACCGTGATTCACCGGGATTTCCAGCATCTGGTTGAAGTCGCAGTCGTAGAGCGCGCCATCCCAGCCTACGGAAAGCATGCTCCGGCACATCACGTTTTCTACCGCCTCCGCGTTGTAGGCGCTCACCAGTTTCTCCATGTAGGCTTCGTAGTTGCCGGTCTGCATCAATGAGTCAAGGAAGCGCGAGATGGGCATATTCGTCATCGTGTAAAGGGAATTGAAGACGATGCCGAATCGCCCGGCCAGTTCCCGCTTGTAGTCCTGTTCCAACGCCGCCTGAGCAGGTGGAAGCGTAGCGCCAACCGGATTGTAGACGAGATTCAGCAGCAGGCCTGAGCCGGGCCGTCCATAGCCCGCCGCGTTCAGCCGCTGGATGGCTTCAATCGATTTCCGGTACACGCCATCGCCGCGCTGGCGGTCCACGTTCTCTTCCAGGTAGCACGGCATGCTGGCCACAATCTCCACTTTGTGCGCCGCCAGAAAGCCAATCAGATCCGCCTGCGCGGGCAGCAGCAGCACTGTCAGGTTGCAGCGGTCCATCACATGGCGGCCCAGCAGCCTCGCCTGGCGCACCAGCCAGCGGAAATTCGGATTTAACTCAGGCGCGCCGCCAGTGATGTCAACCACTGGAATGGCCGTGGCGGATAGCACGCCGATACACAACTCCGCCGTCTCTCGCGACATGATCTCGCGCCGGTGCGGTCCCGCATCGACGTGGCAATGCGCGCAGGTCTGGTTGCACAACTTGCCCACGTTGATTTGGAGGACGCGAATGCCTGTGGCCGAAAGCGGCCGTCCCAGTGTGGCATCGAAAGCAGGGAGGTCTGTCCCGATCATCGTATTGTCATTCTCCCATGGGATAATCGTCTACTGCTTCGCTTTAGAGGTGCTATGACGTTTTTCCGTTCGTTGATGATCCTGGTTGCGCTCACCCCGGCCTGGGCGCAGTTTGAAACAGCCACGGTTCTTGGCACGGTGCGCGATGCTTCCCGCTCGGTGATGGGCGAGGTAAAGGTGCTGCTCGAAAACGTGCAGACTGGCGTCTCTGTCTCACGCGATACCGACGCCAACGGCAACTTCGAGTTTGTCAATGTCCGCATCGGCCGATATCGCGTGTCGGCTGAGAAGGCCGGCTTCTCCCGTGCTGTCGCCGAAGAGTTCACCGTCACCGTCAACGCCCGCCAGCGTGTGGATCTGACGATGCAGGTGGGCCAGGTGGCTGAAAGCGTCACCGTCACCGGCGCCGTGCAGTCGCTCGAAACCGATTCAAGCGACCGCGGCCAGGTGATCAGTTCGCAGCAGATCGTAAACCTGCCCCTGAATGGGCGGGCCTATGCGGACCTTGCCCTGCTGGTGCCGGGAGTGCGCAGGTCCGCGATTTCCAATTCACGCGATGCTTCCTTCAATGTGAACGGATTGCGCAGTTCTCTCAACAATTTCGTCGTCGATGGTGTGGACAACAACGCGTACGGCACATCGAACCAGGGCTTTTCCAACCAGGTGGTGCAGTTGTCCCCTGACGCGGTGGCCGAGTTCAAGGTGCAGACCAATAACTACTCGGCCGAGTTCGGGCGCGCCGGCGGTGCGGTGATCAACGCCAGCATCCGCAGCGGCACCAATCAGTTTCACGGCGCTGCCTGGGAATACCTGCGCAATACCAGCCTCAACGCCGTGGGCTTTTTCAAGCCGCGCGAAAACCGCAAGCCGACTCTTGTGCAGAATCAATTCGGCGCCGCGTTTGGCGGACCTATCCGCAAGGACAGGATCTTTTTCTTCGCCGATTACGAAGGCTTCCGCCGCGTCACCCGCCAATTGACCCTTGCTACGCTCCCCACCATGGAGCAGCGCCAGGGCAACATCGGCCTGCCGGTTCGTAATCCCGTCACCGGCCGCGAATATCTGAACGGCGTCATTCCGCAGTCCGATATCACCGCTTTCTCGCGCAAGGTGCTGAGCGAGCTTCCCGCGGTCAACCGGCCCGGCACGGCTAATAATTTCGAAGCCTTGCCGCGGCGTTCCGATGTCAATGACAAGGGCGACATCAAGGTTGACTATTACGCCAGTTCCAAGCTGAACACCTTCTTCCGCTACAGCCACCGGCTGATGAACAACTTTGAACCGCCGGCCATACCCGGTCCGTCGGGTGGCGACTCCAACGGTAATGTGCGTGTTCTCAACTACCAGATCGCCGGCGGCGCCACCTGGACCATGGATCCGAAGTCGTTGGTGGAATTCCGCATCGGCATCGGAAAGACGGAAGGTGGCAAGTTCCCGGTCTTCATCGGACAGCCCCCGGCCAGCGTGGCATACGGGATCACAGGCCTTCCGGAGGATCCACGATTCGCCGGAGGATTGTATTCACAGGGTGTCGGCGGCTACACCTCCTTCGGCCAGCAGTCGTCCAATCCGCAGTTCCAGAACCCGTCTGTCATCAACCCCAAGATCAACTGGAGCCGGATCGAGAGCCGCCATTCCCTGAAGGCGGGCTATGAGTATCAGGCGGTAAATACGGAAATCGACGATTTTAATCCCAAGTACGGCAGAGACACCTACTCCAGCCGTTTCTCCGCCGCCGCTACGTCCACCGACAACCGGTACAATCTGGCCGACTTTATGTTCGGCCTGCGCAGCAGCTATTCGCTCAGTAATGCCGTCATCGTCAACCTGCGCCAGCGCATGCACTTCCTCTATCTGCATGACGACTATAAGGTTTCGTCGAAGTTGATTCTCAACATGGGGCTGCGTTATGAACTGGCCACGCCGCAGTGGGAGAAAGACAATATCCTGTCGAACTTTGATCCCGCCAATCGCGCTCTGATTCAGGCCAAGGATGGCAGCCTCTATGACCGGACGCTGGTCAATCAGGATCGCAATAACTTCGCTCCGCGGCTGGGCTTGGCTTATACGATCTCGCCGAAAACCGTGATTCGTTCGGCGGTGGGCGTGAGCTACGTTCATTTCAACCGGCTCGGCGGCGAAAACCTGTTGAGCTACAACCTGCCGGGTATTTTCAATGTCGGCATCAACCAGCAGCCGGGCCAGGGCCCGTGTGCCGCCAACCAGGCCCCCAACACCTGCTTCCGCACCACGCAGGAGGGCTACCCGTCGAATCTGCTGGATCCCTCGCGCGTGAGCACGGCCACTACGCGCACCAATCATATCCCGGCGGATACACGCACGCCGTACACCGCCAGTTGGCACTTCACCATCCAGCGCGAGCTGTTCAGTAACCTTGTGCTTGATGTTGCCTATGTGGGGAACCGTTCCAACAAGCTGGTGATCCTCTCCGATATCAACGAATCCCGCCAGAACCTTCCGGGCCAGAATCTCACCGTCGACCAGCGCCGCCCCATTTCCGGGTTCGGCTACATTCAGTCCGCTTTTCCCGGCGGATGGGCGAATTACAACGCGCTGCAGGCCAAGCTGGAACGCCGCTTCTCCGGCGGCTTCTATCTGTTGAATTCGTTTACCTACTCCAAGGCCATGGACAACGCCAGCGGCCACCTGGAAGTGCAGAACGGCGACGACTCGCGCGTGCATTTCAGCCGCCTGCAGAGCAACAAGGGGCCCGGCGGCTACAACCAGAAGTTCAATGACACGCTGACCTTCGTTTGGGATCTGCCGTTCGGCAAGGGCCGCCGCATCGGCTCGGACTGGAACGCGTTTACCAACGCCGTGCTCGGAGGCTGGCGCCTCACGCAGATTACGACCATGGCAACCGGATCGCCGGTGAACCTTCGCTACTCGCCTGTGGCCCGCCAGTCGGTGGCCAGCGCCGGCACGTACCGGCCGAACCTGGCGGGCGAACCCAAGACGCCAAACGGGGAATGGTTCAACTACCTGAATCCGGCCAATGTTCTCATCATTCCCACGGCGGAGAGCAATCCTTTCGGCAACGCCGGCCGCAACACCGTCGTGGGGCCCGGCCTGTATCAAACCGATCTCGGCCTCCACAAGGTCTTCCCGCTGCCGAAAGAGGGCTGGAATATCGACTTCCGCGCCGAGTTCTTCAATCTTACGAACCACTCGAACTTCAATACGCCGGAAGGCAACCGCAGCAGCAATAACTTCGGCACCATCACTTCAACCGGTCCGGCCCGGCAGGTGCAGTTCGCTCTCAAGCTGGTGTTTTAGCGCCCAGTAACTGCTGGAACAGCAGTTCATACTGGCCCGTTACAGCCTCCCAACTGTAGCGCTCCGCCACCCGTTCCATCGCCAGCCGGCCGTAGCGATCGCGCTCGGCCGGCTGCATCGCCAGCACACTGCGCAGCTTTGCGGTAAGTTCGTCCGGTTCGAACGGGATTCCCACTCCGCCCGCCACTTCGGCGTTTTCCGGCGTATTCAGATACAACACCAGGCAGCCCCGTCCCATCGCCTCAATCAGCGCCGGATGTGTCCCGCCCACCTCCGTCGCATGCACGTATGCCAGGCAGTGCGACTGCAATTCCTGATAGCCCGTCCCAAAGATGGCGCCCGGCAGCACTACACGCCCGTCGCTGGTATCGCGCACCTGCCGGATGTATTCGTTCGCGTAAGGGGCGTCACCGATCAGCGCCAGTTTCACAGGCGTGTCCAGCGGCTCAAACGCCTGCCGCACCAGCAGCGGATTATTCTCCGGTTCAAATCGGGTCACATAGAGAAAATAGCGTCCCGGCTCCAACCGCAGCCGCTCCAGAACTTCTGTCGTGGCCACCTTGCCCACCGGCGCGCCATAGGGAATGAACGTGGTATCGGCGCCGTAACGCGCGCGGTAATATTCGGCGATCTTCTCGGCGTCGCTCACCGCGCGCGATGGCAGAATCGTGGAGAGACGCTCGGAAAGCAGATACCATCCTTGCGCCAGCCGGTTCCACTTCTTCCGTTTCCGCTCCAGCCCATCCACGTTCAACGCGGTAGGCACGCCCACCACGCGGGGCAGCCAGGTGTAGATGGCGTTGGCGGCATTGCAGTAAAGCGCTACGTCGGGCCGGTGAAACAGCAGGTGAAGGGTGGAAAAGGCCGTATGCGCCAGCGTATCGAAGTACTTGTGGCGGATCGTAGGCAGGTAGCACAACTCCACGCCACGATAAGTGGCCGCGGTGTGCCGGTCGCGGCAGTACACCGTGACGTGGTGGCCGCGCTCCACCAGCCTGCGCGACAGCTCCTCGGCGAAGGTTTCAAAGCCGCCGTAGGAGGCGGGAATGCCACGCGTGCCGAGAATGGCTACCCGCATGGTGAAACCGGCATCAGCGGCGTGTCGCGCTGGAACGCGCAGCCACGTCCTCCGCGATCCCGGGCATGGGATGGCTCACCGGATCGAATGAGAACCAACTCGCCATATACGCGTTGCTGACGCGCTTGCGCTTCATGATCTCGCGGCGCTTTTCCAGAAACTTTGGCCAGGTGCGCGCAATATACCAGAACGCCTTCAGCGACGAATGTTCGCGCAGGATGCAGCACGACACCACCACCAGGTCGCGCCACACAATCGCCGGCAGGTTCTTCCAGTAGATGTCCGGCGTGATGTTCTTGATCCGCATCAGGAAGCGGTTCTTCACTGAGTGCATGTTGATCGCCGCCGGCAGCGCCCGCCTGTTGCCCGGCAGCACGGCTCGCACGTGATATCCGCGCGCGTGCGGCGTATAGAGGCAGCGCCATCCCATCAGTTGTGCCCGCCATGCCACGTCGGCGTCTTCCCGGTATACAAAAAAATCGGTGTCGAAAAACTCGCCGAATACCGCGATGTCGTCAATCATCTCCCGGCGGTAAAGCGCCGCCGCTGCCGTCGCCCCAAAAACGTACTCGTGCTCGGTGTAGTGGCCGTTGTCCACTTCCTGGCTGCCGCGGTCCAGGTGGCGCAGCATCGGCGTGAAATAGATCCCCGTCGAATCCACCAGCGGGCGGTCCGGCAAATCGAAAGTCGCGGTGATCGCCAGCAGCTTCCCGCATATGGTGCCGGCCTTCGGATCGCTTTGCCCGGCTTCCACCAGCGATGCCAGGAAGTTGGGCAGCAGCAGCACATCCGGATTGAGCGTCAGTACCCAGTCCCCGTTTGAGAGCTGGATCGCCTGGTTCTGAGCCGCCGCGAACCCCAGGTTGGCGTCGTTGTACACAATATGGCAGCGATCCTCGAACTGCTCCAGGATGTCCAGCGTCCCGTCGGTGGACGCATTATCGATGACGATGATTTCTTTTTGCGGGTATTTCTGGGCCAGTACGGATTCCAGACATCTCTTGATGAACCGGCCACTGTTGTACGTAACGATCGTGACGGAAACCAAATCGCTATAGGACATGAATCTGAGCCTGATCTATGAGTGTTCGGGATGAATTGCCACTGCTCGCGACTTCACTGCCGCTGGCGGGGTCCCTCACATAGCGCCACGCCAAGCGCATCACCTTTGCGTAAATGGAGAACGGTTCCAGGCTTCGAAAGCGGAACATACCCGTTACCAACCGCAAACACGCTCCTCCCACTACAGCCACCCCCACCATTCTCACCGGCTGCCGTGTGAAGTGTTTCCCCGCATATTCTAGAAGGCTACCATACCAGAAAAGCTCCCGGACGCCCCACTCCAACTTGCGCGCCGAATGCCCCCCAATGTGGGTAGCCGTCGCTCCAGGCTCGTAGCGGATGCGTAGCCCAAGTTCGTTCATGCGCTTGCAGTAGTCCACATCTTCAAACCAGACCGGGCGAAATCGTTCGTCCAACCCCTCCAGCCGCTCCCAGGCATCGCGGCGCGTCATTAGAAACGCACCCGCCGGCTGCTCCACGTCAGCCGCCTGGTCTCCATTGTAGTCCAGACAACGGTAGCGCCGGTTGACCGGATTGGACTGAAGAATCCGATTGATGCCTAGTACTTCGAAGATCAGCGTAAGGGGGCGCGGGAAGCGCCGGAACGAAAATCCCTGCTGGAACTCCCCGTCCGCGCCCGTCAGCCGGCCGCCAGCCGCGCCGGTTTCCGGCCGGTTGCACGCCACCGCTAACGCTCCCAGCGACGATGTCAGCACGGCGTCAGGATTCAGCAGTAGTACTAAAGGCTGCCGGGTAAGGGCGATTCCCTGGTTCACGCCTGCGGCAAACCCGCGGTTCTCCCTGTTGGCGATCAGGTGCACGGCCGGACGCTGGCGCACCCTGCCCAACGTATCGTCCGAGGAGGCATTGTCCACCACGATGACTTCACTCGCGTAGGGCAGGCAGGCGTCCAGACAAGGAAGGATCACGTCCTCCGAGTTGTGAGTGACGATAACGATGGCGATGCCGTTCAAAACAAGGCCTTAGATCATAGCGAAATACAATCGCCAGTACAGATCATAGCCGGTTTCTTCCTGCAGCCGCCGGATCTGCTCCTCCGCCCTCAGCAGGATCCGCTCCAAATCCGGCTGCGCAACCCGTGCGTAGCGCCCAAACAATTTCAGTCCTTCGCGCTTTCCCCTTACCCACGCAAGAAAAGTACCATGCCGCGCCGCAACCGCACCCCACAAAAGCTGCGCCACCAGCACTTGCCGCAAGTAGCGCCTGGGCCAGTCCGGCGGATAGTGCTTCGCCACCAGCAAAAGTTGATTGCGCGCAATTCGCCGTACCGTATCCGGATTCCAGCGTCCAAGCGTCGCGCTTCCAACATGGCGGGCGGTCACCTGCGGCACGTAAATTCCGCTCAACCCTTGCAAAGCGCACCGCAGCCCAAAATCCACGTCCTCCAGATAGCTCTCGAAATCCTCATCCAGCAGGCCGATACGCTCAAACAACTCGCGGCGGAAGATAGCGGCGGTGAACGGCACGAAATGGATCTTCGCAGGCGTGGACCATACTTCGGAGTCTAGCCGCTGGCTGCCCGCCCGCCAGGCGCAGCCTCCGCGGCAAAGCAGGTCAAAGGCGCCGTCGATTTTCGTTGGATCGGCCGCCGACAGCAGCTTTCCACTGGCGAACCACGCCCCCTCCCGCCCGGCCGCCGCCAACAGTTGCGCCAGCCAATCCACCGGCAGGCGGACATCGTTGTTCAGTACGGCAACCCATCCCGGGCCGGCCGCTTCCACACCCCGGTTCACGGCGTACGCAAATCCACGGTTCGCCTCCAGCCGTATTACCCGCGCACCGGCCGCTTCCGCCATCGCCGCCGATCCGTCCGTGGATCCGTTGTCCACCACCACCACTTCTTCTAAACGGTGCGACTGCGCCCGCAGATCCCCCAGCACACGGGCGAGATCCTCCTGCCGGTTCCAGTTCGGGATCACGGCCGTCACCCTCACGAGAACCGCTTCTTCAGCAGAAACCAGAGGTTGTAGAAGCCGT
>JANRLE010000088.1:0-3859 GCA_033762895.1 Bryobacteraceae bacterium
AGAAGTTCGTACGGCGCGAACTCCCCGGAAACCGACACCAGGCGCGGTTCCAGTTCCGCATACTCCGGCGCCGTGGTAGGGATGTCCCAGATAGGCTCGGGCGGCGACGCAATCACCCGGGTCGAGGTGACCTTCAAACTAATCCACCTTCGGCCGCTTCCCTACCGGCCTCAACTCCACCTTCCGGATCAGGATCTCCGCCCCCTCTGACTGGATCTGGATCTTCCCCTCGGTATGCGATGATCCATAGCCGTGGTTCACCACCACGCCATTCAAAATGTTCGTGATCCTGTCCCCGTCGCAAATCACTTCCTGCCGGTTCCATTGCCCTACCGGCTTCTCCACGTCCTTTGGCCCACGGAACCCGATGGCGTCCTTCCAGCCCGGATCGCGTCCCCACCAGTCAAACCGCCCGCTGTCCTTGGTCACCGGCGAGCCCTTCTCCCGGTCCCAATACATCTCCCGCCCCTCCTGCCGCACCTTGCATGTCAGCCGCGGCTTCCCCTTCCCGCCCACCATGATGAAGTCTCCGGAACCGCCTTCGATAATCTGCGACTCAATCGACTCCAGCCACGTCTTGTTGTACGCCCCGTCCTCGCCCACGCCGTGGACCAGGATCCCGCTATCCCGCGCCCGGTCCGCGCGAGGCGCCCACGTCTTTCCGCCCCATTTCCATTCCACGATCAGGTGATAGTCCCGAAAAGTGCGTTTGGTGGCGACGCCGCCCCAATCCTGTCCCGAAATACGGATCATCCGGTCTGAAACGGTGAAAGTGCGGTTCGGATCCTGATACCCATGGTCGCGAAGCCACGTGTACCAGCCGTCCAGGTTCTTGCCGTTGAACAGCTTTACCTTGGAAGTGATTTTCGTTGCCGGCTGCGCCAGAAGCGTGCCGGCCATCAGCAGAAGTACAAGAAAGCGCATCGAATTCTAAGGTATCAAAAACGCACCACCTCGCCCGCAAACTCCTGCTTCGACTTCGGCACGCGCCTGCGGTAGTTCTCCGTGCCCACGTAGAACGCCTGGGTCGGATGGCGCCGGGCGTGCCTGGCGCTAAGCCCTATCACGCGGCGCAACCGCTCGGGCGTCGGCGGATGGGACCGGAAGTAGTCCGCCGCCGTGCTCAACGTGGCAATCATCTCGTCAATTGGCGTCGAGGCCACGTATTGCGCCGGCAGCCCCTCAATTGCCATCAGACGCCGGAACATCGCCTCGGCCGCGCGCGGATCGTAGCCCGAATCCACCAGTATCCGCACACTCACCGCATCGGCCTCCAACTCCTGATACTGCGCGTACCCCTGCGACACGATGGCGTGCGCCAGGTCCGGAATAGGACCCAGCTTCATGCGGTATTGATGCCCCTCAATCGCGTGGCGGGCGTCCACGTGCGCGATCTCATGACCGAGCACCGCCGCCAGTTCCCCCTCGGTCCGCATCGCCTTCAGCAACCCGGTAAACACCACAATCTGCCCCCCGGGCAGCGCGAACGCATTCACCGAGGGCGAATCAACCGCGTGGAATTCGTACCCGATTCCCTTGCGCACCGCCTGCCGGGCCAGGTCTTTGCCCACCATGTCCACATACTGCGTCCACACCGGATCCGTGGTACTCGCCTGGAGATACTGCCGCGCCAGTTTCCGTCCCAGATCCATCTCCTCCTTCTCGGAGACACGGACGAACTGCAGGCCCGCCTGTCCGGCGTCGCGCAAAGCGTCCGACCACAACTCGCCCGCCGCGGTGAACGAGATTTCACGATCCGGATCTCCCATCCACGTCAACCCGCCCCCGGCGGCCAGAAGCACAGCCGCCATCAACGCCGTCACCCTTGCCGTCATAAGTACCTCTGGATCTTTTCACGGAACCGCATGTACAGCCACGAAGCGCCGATGAACACCAGCCCCAGCACGATGAAGGAAACGATGCGCGCCATCGTTTCCAGATTGCGCAGGTCAAACAGGAACAGCTTCAGGACACAGATTGCGAACAGCGCCAGTCCCCCCAGCCGCAGCACACGTTCCCGCGCCGCAAATCCGGCAATCAAAGTCCCGGCCGCCTGCGCCCCCCAGCACAGCGTCAGCGCCTGCCCGGAGGCTTCGTAGAACACCAGCAGTGACAAAAGTGTCACGCCCAGCAGCGCGAAAGCCCACCGTTCCCTCGGCTGCTCACGCGGCGTCAGAAACTCGCCTCCGTGAAACGCGGCGATCACCATCAACCCCGCCGCCAATCGCGAAACGAACCCGGGATCGCCGTCGGCGGAAGCGAAATTCGTCGCCCAGCTCCGCGCAAAAGTGGCCACCGCCAGCGCGTACGCCTGCAGGCGGAAATCGCGGATCGCCAGCCTGTGCCCGAAGTACAACAGCACGATCATCATCGCCGCCCAGCCCGTCACCGCCAGCGTCCGGCCCAGTTCAAAGCGCGCCAGCGCAGCCATCAGCAGCACCGCCGCGAAGGAGTATCCCCGCGCCGCCCAGATCTCCCGCTTCCCCAATTCACTCCCGCGCAGCCGATGCCATCCATGCCAGGCAAGCACCGCCAGCGGAACCACTGTCAGCAGGCGATGCGAGATTCCCCCCGTCTCCCCGTAGGCCGGGAAGTTCGCGATGAATGTCCGCGCAAACGCGCTGTAGGCCAGAGCGTGAGCCTGCCACCGCAGCCACCAGTACCCGCCGCCCAACTCTAGCAGCGCCAGGCCCATCAGCCCCCACGCCACCGCCACCAGCGGAGCAGGCAGAAACAGCCAGGCCGCCCAGGCCGCCAACAGGGAACCCGCCGCGCTCACCGGCATCCGGAACTCATCGGCAATCCGGTGCAGACGCCACGCCGCCACATAAGCCAATATCGAGCTGATGGCGTCCACCGCCGGGTACTGCCATTTCTGCCGCGCCGGCCGTTCGTAAGAAAGAATCGCGCAGCCGATGGTGGCAAACCCGCCCACCACGACACCCTGATAGCGGAACTCCTTGAGCCCGGTACGACGGTACACTTCCAGCAGCAGGAAGGCGATGCTCATCCACGCCGCCGCGGTCCATTCATTGTGCAGCAGCCCCGCCGATGACGCCATCAGCAGGCCGGCGGCCGGCCATGTCAACTCCGGACCTTCCCGTGTCAGCCAGCGGTTGGCATAAAAAACCACGGCCATCGCGAACGCCATCGCCACCCAATAGCCGACCTTCCGGCCGCTGCCCGTCCACCCTCCGGCGTTCGTTCCCACAAGAAAAAGATGCGCCAGCGCCACGCCGAACACGCCCTCACCCACGCGCCGGAAAAAGCGGTCGCCCAGCCGTATTCCGGCCAGCAGGAACAGTTGTCCCTCCAGAAGCATCCCGATCTCGGATCGAATCGCCGGGAAGCGCTTCATCAGCGCGCCGGCGAACAACCCGGCCGCCAGTACCGCGCCGATGTGATATCCCTGAGCCAGCACATTCAATACCGGGTGCGCGGGCCCGGCCGCCGCCTTCCATTGCATCCTCAGCCAGGTGCTGCCCAGAAACAGCACGCCGAGCGACGCCAGGAAATTCGACGACTGAACGGGTGAGGAGGCCGGCAGCGTCAGCATCGCCGTCCCCAGCAGCATCAGCGCATTTAACGGGAACAGCGCATAGTCCACCAGGCCCCGCGCCCGGGCTTCCCGCAGCCGTAGCAGGTCATACAACTCAAAGCAGATCCAATAGGCGTACAGCGCGGCCACGCCCAGCGCCGGCCCCGCCTCATCGGCTTTGAACCGGAACGCAAACGTCCAATAGGTGAGCAACAGACCCGCCAGCGGCGCCGTGGTCCACTCCAGCTTCCGGCTGATGGTCAAAAGCGCGATGGCGAGCGGCACCGTAGCCGCCACGCCCAGCGCCGAAAGCGGCTGCAA
>JANRLE010000089.1:0-4275 GCA_033762895.1 Bryobacteraceae bacterium
CGGCTCTTCCACCTTGATCACACCGGCCCCCATCTGCCGCATCCAGTGAGTGGCGGCGGGACCGGGCAGCAGGCGCGTCAGATCGAGGATGCGGGTTCCTTCGAGCGGGCGCATTGGTAGATATTAGCGCTTATAATCAACCAGATGAACAGACGGCAGTTTCTTACCGGTTCGGCGGCAGCGGCGGTTTCAATGGGCCGCGGCGTTGCAGAGCAGCCGCCGAACATCATCCTGATTCTCGCCGACGATCAGGGCTACGGCGATCTTGGCTGTTATGGCTCCCCGCATATCCGCACGCCAAATATCGACCGGATGGCGCGGGAAGGGGCGCGCTTTACCGATTTCTACGCACAGCCGATGTGCGGTCCGTCGCGCGCGGCGATTCTGACCGGCTGTTATCCGGTTCGCAACAGCCTGATGTTCAATCATATTCCGAGGGCCCGCACGGGCATTCATCCGAACGAGGTTACGATGGCCGAGTTGCTGAAGCATCGCGGTTATTCGACGATGATCGTCGGCAAGTGGCACCTGGGGGACGCGCCGCCGTTCCGCCCCATGCGGCATGGGTTCGATGAGTGGTTCGGACTGCCCTATTCCAACGACATGTGGCCCTATCATCCGAAGGTGCGCACGCCGGAGCCGGAGCATCCGCGGCTGACGGCGGCCCGCAAGCGAGCCGAAATGACGGGCTATGACGGGCAGGGCCAGACGTATCCGGCAAACTGGTTTCCCGACCTGCCGCTGATGTCGAACGACGAAGTGGTGGAGTTGAATCCCGATCAGAGCAGGCTGACGGAAAGATACTGCGATGCCGCGCTGGGGTTCATCCGGCGGAATCGTGCCAAGCCGTTCTTTCTCTATCTGGCGCACAGCATGCCGCATGCGCCTCTTTTCGCGGGCAAGCAGTTCGAGGGGCGCTCGTTACGGGGCCGCTATGGTGACGCGGTGGAGGAGATCGACGCCAGCACGGGGCGCATCGTTTCGCTTCTGAAAGAGTTGGGACTTAGCGGACGGACCCTGGTGATTTACACCTCCGATAACGGGCCGTGGGCGCCTTATGGCATTGATGCCGGATCGGCGGGACCACTGCGCGGCGCCAAAGGATCGACGCTGGAAGGCGGGATGCGCGTGCCGATGGTGGCCTGGTGGCCGGGACGCATTGCAGCGGGCAATGTAACTTCCGAAGTGGCGGCAAGCATCGACTTTCTGCCGACGTTCGGCAAACTGGCGGGCGCTGGTCCGCCAAAGCAGGGCGCCATCGACGGCCGCGACATATGGCCGCTGATGTCGCAACCCGGCGCCCACAGCCCGCACGATGCGTTTTACTATTTCGAAGGATCGATCCAATACCGGGCCGACCAGGGCCGGCCGCGGAATCTGGTGAACCTGCGGGCGATCCGGAAGGGTAAGTGGAAGCTGCACCTGGCGGGGCAGGACGAGGCACTTACTGGTACGGAGCTCTACGATCTTTATCAGGACGCGGGCGAGGCAAAGAACGTAATGGCCAGTAACGGCGAAGTAAAGCGCCAGCTTGAGGCGATGGCGCGGAACTTCGATGCGGAGTTCAGGAAAGAGATCCGGCCGTTAGGTACGCTTTGAGGGATTCGAACCAGTCGCCAGGGGCCTGATGGCGGCTGTCCTCGACGAACTTACTGACGGCCGCGGCGCTCAGGCGCGGAAGGAAGCGGCTGCGGTCCAGATTCTGATAGCCGCCGCCGGACAGTGCGAACATGGTTACCTCGCCTGAGTGATAGCGCCAGACCTCGCGTACGCCGATGGCGGCAAAGATTGGGAAGCGGTGCGCCGAGTTGCGGCTGATGTCGACTTCGATCACCAAATCGGGCGGCGGATCCACAGAGAGATCAATGGCTGGTTTGCCCGGCATTTCAACGGCCCGGTGGAAATAGAAACTCGAGCCGGGCTCGAAGGCCTTCATCACCTCATCCGGCTGGAGGTGGTGGAGCCCATCGCGGCAAAATCGATGCCGAGCGTGAGACTAGCGAGTTGGACGATGCGGGCAATCGACCGGTTGACGCGCTCGTGTTCAGCGCTGACGACCATAATTTCGAGGCTCCCGTCACCGTAGGCCAGTCGAGAACCGGGCGAATCGACGATTTCGCAGGACAGTTGCTGATATGTGGCCCAACTCACATTGTGGAAAACAACGCACCTGTCCTGGGGTAGTGTGAGAGAACGGACATCAGACCATCCTGCCTACAGTATAGTCCACGCCGGATCTCCGCCAGAAAAGGGGAGAACGCCGACCAGCTACGGGCTAATGAGTCCCGGGAAGTGAGACCACGGAACTCATCCTCCGACCCTAGCCCCACGACCTGTTTCAGCCGCTGAGGCCGCCTCGCGATCCCCCCACTGGAAAACGCGGAATCGGAGTGGCAAATCCCATCAGGGTACCGGGTCGCTGGAGGTCCGAATTGTAGCCCGCCGTACCTTCGCCAGTTTTTCCGAAGCCCGTTTTCGGGCGGATTCGCTTACTTTGATATTGTTAGCAACAGAACGGGCGCCAGCGGACTTCGCCATCCGTGTCGCGGCCCCTTTGTGTTGGACGACATCGGTGGCGCCCTCAATGGTGGCCACGCCGCCCTGCACGCGGACACGGAAATTGTTCTTTGCCACCTTGGACTTGGCGAACTTGGCCAGGATGGCCCGTTCGATTTCGGCATCACCACGGTGGGATGCTGCAGCCGCGGCCGTCTGGGCCCGGGGCTTCGCCGTATCGGCCGCAAAGGCGGCGAGCGACAATGTGACAATTGCGGAAAAAAGTCTCATCAGAGAAATAGTGGCGGCACGGGTTGTGTTATCTCTGGAAATATGAGGATGTTTCTGTGTCTGGGTGCATTTCTGATGGCCGCCCTCCCCGCAGTGGCAGACGACTGGCCGCAGTGGCGGGGTGTGAACCGCGACGGTACTTCCCGCGAGACTGGCCTGTTGAAATCCTGGCCGGACGGAGGTCCCAAACTCCTTTGGAAAGCCACGGGGCTCTCGGAAGGCTTCTCGGCGTTCTCAGTAGTGAAAGGCCGCGTGTACACGCAGGGCCAGCGCGGCGACAAACAGTATGTGATGGCGCTGGACGACGCCACCGGCAAGAAGGTGTGGGAAGTGGAAGCGGGCGGTTCGTTCCGGGAGCGCCGGGGCCACGGGCCGCGCGGCACGCCCACCATTGACGGCGACCGGCTCTATTCGCTTTCAGCCGATGGCACGCTGCTTTGCCTGAACCCGGCCAGCGGCAAGAAAATCTGGGGCTTCAACATCCTGGATAAGTTCCGGGGCGACGTTCCGCACTGGGGCATCAGTGAATCGCCGCTGGTGGACGGCAACCGGCTGATTGTGACGCCGGGCGGCTCCGATGGCGGCGTGGTTGCGCTAGACAAGATGACGGGCAACGTCCTATGGAAGTCAAAGATGGACGATCCTGCCGGGTATTCTTCACCAGTGGTGGTAGAGTCGGGCGGCGTGAGGCAATACGTTGTCTTCACCGCACGGGGAGTGGTGGGACTGGCTGCGTCCACCGGCGAACTGCTGTGGCGATACGACAAGGTTTCCAATCGCACGGCGAACATCGCCACGCCTCTGTTCAAGAACGGCCATCTGTTCGTTTCCTCCGACTACGGCACGGGTTGTGCGCTGCTGCGGGTGGCGGATAAGACCGGTAAAGCGGCCGAGGTCTATTTCAATCAGGATATGAAGAACCACTACAGTTCCTCAGTCCTGGTGGGCGACCATCTGTATGGCTTCAGCAGCACGGTACTGACGGCAATGAATATGATGACAGGTCAGGTGGCGTGGCGCGACCGTACCGTTGGCAAAGGATCAGTCACCTTCGCCGACGGCCACCTTTATGTGTATGGGGAGAACGGTGGGGTGGCGCTGGTGGAGGCGACGCCGGCCGGTTACAAAGAGAAATCGCGGTTTGCGATCACTCCGGGCGAATTCAAGACATGGACACCGCCGGTAATCGCCAACGGCCGCATGTATCTCCGCGACCAGGATAACCTCTACTGTTACGACGTCAGGGCGAAGTGACGGGAGTGGGCCGCAGGTAGCCACGCAGCCGGCGCAATAACTGGAACAGGCGCACAGTGGGGGTACCACGCATCAGCGATACCCAATCAAGCGGCCGTTCGCCGGTAGCCATCGATTTCTTATAGCGCTGCTGACCGGCCAGGAAATCATACTCGCGGATTGCTGGATCCTTCAGGCATTCCTGGATGGCGAGGTAGTGAGCCACCATTCCCGGTTTCAGCTTGTTATCTTCGG
>JANRLE010000090.1:0-19916 GCA_033762895.1 Bryobacteraceae bacterium
GGGAAACGGTTGCCGAAGCCGCGGTAGACGCGCAGATCGGCGCCGAAGCGAAGGTTGTGGGTGCGCACCAGCTTGGTGAAATTGGCCACCACGGTGTGGGAGAGCGCGGCGTTGGTTCCGTCGCCGCTTTCCCACGGGGAGATGGTGGAGTAAGCGCCCAGGCTTACGCGCGGTACGGTGGCCAGGCTGCCATCCACCAGTCCGGTGAGGCCGGAGGTGAAGCCCAGCTTCGATAAGTCGAAACCCTGGGTGACGCGCCGTTCCGGAAACTCCTGGTTGGTGAATCCATAGCGGACATTGAGCAGGAAGGTGGGATTGACGATGAAGACCTGGTCCAGCGCGAAGCCGCGGTTGATGCGGTTGAGGATGATGCCGTTCACGCGGTTCCCGAAATGGTCGTTCTTGTCTTCCTCCCAGAAGTCGTAGTGAACACGTCCGAAGACACGGTAGCGTTCGCTGAAGGCGTGATCCATGCGGGCGACGTGAACGTAGTAGTCTTCAAACGACTGATTGTTGCCATTGAAATAGTTATTGCGCCCGTCCGCCGTGCCCGCGCTGGTGGGCTGCGGGTAGAGATCGGCGATGGCGCGGCCCACCGGATTCAGGCGGCTGGCCGGAATAATGTTGCCCGGAACGGGCTGGCGGCTGAAGCGCCCGCCGGCGGCGGATTGAATGGTGGCGGGGTCATAGATCTGATAGATGGCCCCCGCGCTGAGAAGGCTCGAGAAATCGCCCTGTCTCTGCGCGGCTGTGGGGACGGTCCCGGTGAAGTTACCTGGAACGATCCATTTATTCGCTTCCCAGGCATAGAACCAGAACGTCTTGTTCTTGCCGTCATACACCTTTGGGATAAACACCGGACCGCCGGCCGAGGCGCCATAGCGGTTGTCCTGGTAGACGGTCTTCTTCGTATTGTTCTTGTTGTTGAAGAAGTTAGGCGCGTCAAAGGCGGCGTTGCGCACGAACCAGTGGGCCTCGCCGTGCAGCGCGTTGGTTCCGCTCTTGGTGGAGACGTTCACCACCGACCCCAGCGTGTGGCCGACGCTGGAATCGTAGTTCGCGGTCTGCATCTTGAATTCCTGGATGGCGGTTTGCGGCGGGCTGAAGGCCACGCGCGCCCGTGAGCCTCCGTCGGCGAACGAGTTGGTGACGCCGTCGATCTGGAATTCGTTGTTGTAGGTGCCGTTGCCGTCGGTGGAGATCTGCGAGTTGCCGTTGTTGAAAGCGGGCTTGCGGTCGCGCAGGTTCGTTCCGTTAAAGACGCCGGGCGTGAGCAGGGCAAGTTCAAAGGCGTTGCCGGCAAGGGTGGGCAACTCGAGCACGCGGCGTTCGTCAAGCACCTGGCCCAGCGACGGCGTGGTGGTGTCGAGTAGCGGTGTCTGCGCGGAGACCTCCATGGTTTCCGTCACCTGGCCGATTTCGAGCTGGATGCGGACTTCGGTGCTTTCCCCGACGCGGATCTGGATGCCATCCTGGGCGAAGCGCTTGAAGCCGCTTGCCTCCGCGCTTACGCTGTAGAGGCCTACCGGAAGATAGGGGACGACGAAGCGGCCCTGTTCGTTGGTGCGCGCCGGCACCGTGACTCCAGTGGCCGCGTTGGTGGCTTTCACTTCCACATTCGGGATGACGGCGCTGGTGGAATCGGTGATCGTTCCGATCAGGGTGCCGCGCGGATCTTGAGCAAAGATGGCAGTTGCCGCCAGGGTGAAGGCGGCGAAAATGGACAATCGCATGGGGACCCCCTTTTGGTCTGATGACTGACCCGATTATTACAGGATGGCAACATTGGGGCAAGGGGAGCCGGTCCGCGCGCCAATGCCCGCCGGGAAATTCCACTACCATGTTCCAAGGAGGTCACACATGCAACGCCGCAAGTTTGTAACCGCCGCCGCCGCCTCAGCGGCTTACGGAGCAGGGCCAGTGCGATCGACGCCGCTTCGTGCCGGCTATTGGGGAACGCAGTTCTATGACGAGAAGGAACGCGCCGAACTGCTGGACGTTCTTGAAGCACAATCGCCATTCCGATGGTACGGCGCCAACCGGCCCACCAAGGTCCTGCAATTTGAAAAGGAATTCGCCGCCCGCATGCGGACGAAGTTCGCCCTCGGCGTTACCTCCGGCACGGCGGCCCTGCAGTGCGCTATGGCTGCGCTTGAAGTGGGACCCGGCGACGAAGTGATCCTCCCGGCCTGGACCTGGCATTCCTGTTTCAATGCCGTGGTGTTGGCCGGGGCGCTTCCCGTCTGCGCCGAGATCGACCATTCCTTCAACATCGATCCCGAGGCCATCGAACGGCACATCACGCCACAGACCAGGGTGATCATGGCCGTGCACCTGCAGGGCAACCCCTGCGACATGGATCGTATCCTCGCCATTGCGCGAAAGCACAAACTGCGCGTGCTGGAAGATTGCGCGCAGAGCGTCGGCGCATCCTATAAAGGCAGGCCGGTGGGGTCGATGGGCGACATCGGCATCTACAGCCTGCAGTTGAACAAAACCATCACCGCCGGAGAAGGCGGGGCCGTGGTGACCAATGACCCGGCGCTGTTTGAACGCGCGTCCCGTTTCCATGATCTGGGCGGCTTCCGCGCGCCTCATCAGGAAGTGGCCGGCAAGGCCAGCCTTGACTGGTTTTTCGGCGCGAACTTCCGCATGAACGAATTCACGGGCGGCGTGCTGCTGGCGCAGTTGCGTAAATTGGACCGCATTGTGGGAGCCGTGCGCGCCAACGCGCAGCGCGTCCATGAGGGCGTGCGCGATCTGCCGGGCGCGAAGTTCCGCCTGCTTCCCGATCCGGCCGGTGAACTGGGCGCGGGTGTGTTTCTCGACTTCGGAACGAAGGACCGCTGCGACCGGTTTCTGGCCGCGATGAAGGCGGAAAACATCGGCGCCGCCAAGCCCGGCGGATCGGTGATTCTTCCCACGCTTCCGCACGTGATGGCGAAGAAGACGATCCATCCCAACTGGCCGAGTTTCCAATCGGCCCGTGGCAAGGCGATCCGATATGGCCCGGAAACCTGTCCCCGCACCATCGACATCCTTCAGCGCTTTGGCGGCGTACCGTTGGATCCCAAGTTCACCAGGAAGGACACCGATGACATCGTCGCGGCGATCCGCAAGGTGTATCCTGCGGTCATAGCATGAGACGAACCTCCGCACTTCTTCTGACCGCGGCGTTGCTTGGCGCACAGCCCGCCGAACGCCCGATCGCCGGCTTCCTTCCCGATTCCGCCAGACAGGAACTGGAGTTGGAGGCGAAGTTCGACCGTGCGATGAACCGGCAGAATTTCCAGCAGTGGATGAAGCGGATGTCGGCGCGGCCGCATCACCTGGGCTCGCCGGCCAGCAAGGCCACGGCGGAATTCATCGCCGCCCAGTTTAAGAGCTGGGGGTACGAAACCAGCATTGAGACGTTCTATCCGCTGTTCCCGACACCGAAGACCCGGCTGCTGGAAATGGTGGCGCCTTCGCGCTTCACCGCGCGCATTGAGGAGCCGCCGGTGGAAGGCGACGAAACCAGCGGCATCCGGGAGGGCAATCTGCCCGTCTATCATGCTTACTCCACCGATGGCGACGTGACGGGTGAGTTAGTGTATGTCAACTACGGTCTGCCGGAGGACTACCGCCGCCTGCGCGAAATGGGGATCGACGTTCGCGGCAAGATCGTGTTGGCGCGCTACGGAGCGTCCTGGCGGGGCATCAAGCCGAAGGTTGCCGCCGAGAACGGCGCCATCGGATGCCTGATCTACTCCGATCCGCGCGACGACGGCTATTATCAGGGCGATGTCTATCCGAAGGGCGCGTTCCGGCCGCCCTTGGGCGCCCAGCGCGGCAGCGTCATGGACATGCCCGTCTATCCCGGTGACCCGCTCACTCCGTTTAAGGCGGCGGTGGATCCGAACCGTGCACCCGATCCGAAACAGGCGCCCACGGTGACAAAGATCCCGGTGATGCCGATCGCCTATGGAGACGCCGAGCCGCTGCTGCGCGAGCTTGGCGGACCCGTCGCGCCGGAAGCATGGCGCGGCGCGCTGCCTCTGACTTACCACATCGGCCCCGGCCCGGCGAAGGTTCATTTGAAGCTGGCGTTCGACTGGAAGCTGGCGCCGGCCTACAACGTGGTCGCCAGGATCAACGGATCGGAAAGGCCTGATCAGTGGGTGCTGCGCGGCAATCATCACGATGGCTGGAACTTCGGCGCCGCTGATCCGCTTTCCGGAATGATCGCCGTGATGGAGGAAGCGCGGGTGATCGGCGAACTGGTAAAGGGCGGCTGGCGTCCAAAGCGCACGCTTGTCTTCCTCGCCTGGGATGGCGAAGAACCCGCGCTGCTCGGCTCCACCGAATGGGCGGAGCATCATGCCGCGGAGTTGCAGCGCCATGCGGTGGCTTACATCAATTCCGACGGCACGGGCCGGGGATTTGTGCGCATGGGCGGAGCTTCGTCGCTTGAGTTGTTTTCCACGCAGGCTGCCCGCGACCTGACCGATCCGCAGACGCGCGTCCCGGTGCTGGAACGTTATGTCGCCTCGCGCAAAGCGGCTGGATCCAAACCGGAGGAGTTTCGCATTGCACCGCTCGGATCCGGCTCCGACTACACGGTGTTTCAACACCATTTGGGAATTCCAAGTCTGAATATCGGCTTCGGCGGTGAAGCGAGCGGCGGAGTGTATCATTCCAACTACGACTCCTACGATCATTTCGTACGCTTCATCGATCCTGACTTTCAGTATGTAATGGCGACGGCGCAGCTTGGCGGACGCATGATGCTGCGCATGGCCAATGCGGACTGGCTGCCGTTCCGGGCCGATTCCACCGCGCGTGAGGTGCGCGCCTGGACCAATGAAGTAATCAAACTGGCCGCCGATATGCGCGCCGCAACCGCGCGCCGCAATGAGCTGATCCTCAGCGGAGCCTTGAAGCTGGCGGCCGATCCACGAAAGACGTTCGTTGTGCCGTTACCCGAAGACGAGGTTCCGTTCCTCAACTTCGCCCCGCTGGAGAACGCCGCCGCGCGGCTGGAACGGGCTGCCGCCGCCATCGCCAAAGTGGATCCGGCCAGGCTGAACCCGCAGAAGCGGAAGGCATTTGATGATGCCCTGCGGGTGGCCGAACAGAAGTTTCTGCGCGCCGATGGCCTGCCGCGGCGGCCCTGGTTCCGGCATGTGCTGCATGCGCCGGGCTTTTATACCGGCTATGGCGTGAAGACGCTGCCTGGAGTGCGGGAAGCAATCGAACAGCGGCTTTGGAAAGAGGCCGAAGAACAGGTTGGCTTCACGGCAGGCGCTCTGGTGTCCTACGCCGAATGGCTGGACCGGGCGGCGGCCGACGCAAGTAACTGACTCACTTCTTCGAATAGCCCTGCCAGACGTATTCCAGGGCGAGCGGCAAGGTCTGCGCCTTCACGGCCCGGTCGCAGTGGCCTGCGTTCCTGGCGAAGACAAACTGGTAAGGATAACCCTTCTCCGCCAGCACCTTGGCCATTCGCTCATTGGCCAGAACCCAGTCATGGTAGGCGTCGCGCGTGTTCAGGTTGTCCCGGTCGCTGACGTGCATCCAGATCCGCAGCGGCTTCTTCGGGCTGTTGGGGATCAGAGTTTCATGGAAGTCCCAGGCGCCGTGCGGCGTTTCGGGGTTGTAGGGCCATTGCTGGTACACAAACGTGCCCGAATAACTGAGTACCCTGTGGTAAAGATCCGTCCGGTACCAAGCCATCGCCATCGCCGCCGAACCACCCGAACTGCAGCCCATGGTGGCCCTGCCATCGGGATCTTTGGTCAGCTTGACGTTATATTGCTTTTCCACCAGCGGCAGCACTTCCTTCTCCACAAACTCGGCATACAGGCCGGACATCGTGTCATACTCCAGCCCGCGCTGGCTGCCCTGCGCATCACCGCTGCCGTTGCCGATGGAAATGGCGATCATCACCGGCACGCGCTTTTCGGCAATCAGATTGTCGAGCGCGGTGAACAGCATCCGGTCCGGCCCATCCGCCCCGACGATGAATGGCGCTTCCGTGCCAGGGACGTACTGCCTGGGAATATATACGGCAACGCGGCGCGTATAGGGGGCGGGGTAACTGTCGATGATCAACTTACCCGGGTCCGCCGGATCCGGCCGGGGAAAGGTGTTGGCCGCCCGCTTGATTCCCGGATAGATCCTGCTGTCCTTCGACTCCATGGTGAATTCATGAATCTGGCCCTGCGGCACGCCTTCCTTTACCGCCATCTCCGGCGCGGGGCTATAGGTGGGCCCGATGATGAAGTTCCCGTTTTCCTTTGGCGAAGGGATGGCGCCGTCAGGCAACTCTTTCGCCTTGACGTAACCGGGCGTGTGCGGATCGCGAGCCGGAGGCGGGGTACGGACCCGGCGGGTTGCCGGCGCCTGGGCCGGAGGTTGCTGTGCCGAGGCCAGCCAGGCCGGCAGGCAGATGAGGAGTGCGCATTTCAAAAAGCGGGACATTCGGAATTTCTCCACATCGATCTTAACGCAAAGACATGACAATCAGGCCTTCTCCACCGGCAGCAGACGTTCCATTCGCGCCGCTACCCGCGGTTGCGCATTCACCAGGTTTTCGTTCTCGTGAGGGTCTTTGCGGAGGTCGAAAAGCATCGGCGACTTGCCCCAACCCCGCACGTACTTGTAGTTCTCCTGCATCACCAGGCGCCAGGAATCCATCCCGGAAAGAACGTGATTCCGCACCGGTCCCCTGCCGCTCAAAACGGGCCGCAGCGAGCGGCTGTCCATGGCTGACGGGCGGGCGATGCCGGCATAGTCGAGAAACGTGGCGGCAAGGTCAAGCGTGGTGGCCGGATCGGAGATCGTAATGCCCTGGCGCACAGACGGCCCGCAGAATACCAGCGGCACTCCGGCCGAGCCGTGATAAGGGTGGCGCTTGGCCCACAGATTGTGATCGCCCAGCATCTCGCCATGATCGCTCGAAAAGGCAATGAGCGTGTTGTCAAGTTCGCCGCGCTGTTTCACCTTGGCGATCAGTTCGCCGATGCGCAGGTCGATGTTCTCGATCATGGCGGCGTAGTTCTGGCGCACGAGTTCGTGAGTGGCGGGATCGAGTTCGCTGCACCGGTTCGGCTGGGGGAATCTCACGCCGCGCCAGCGTTTCTCCATGCCGGCGGTGATGTCCCAGGGATCGTGGGGCCCGTTAAAATTGACCTGCAGGAACCAGGGTTTGTTCTTCGGAGCGGCGTCGAGCAGCGAAATGCCGTTGCGGGCGATCCAGTTGTCGCCGTAGGCTTCATCGGTAAGGGGCGTCGGGAAGGTGGCCCCATGGCCTTTTCGTTTCTCGTAGTCTTCCACGTGCACGTCCGCCAGGCCCAGCTTTTCGAGATAGGCAAGGAACGGGCCCTTCGGCTTGTTTCCGGCCCTCCTGTAGGCACGGGTCCCGTCATGCTTCCCTTCGTTGTCGATGCCGTCCGAGAAACCCCAGTCGCGAATCATCCGTTTGCCATCAAGACCCCAATCGAGCTCCGGCTTGTGCAGATCGAACTTACCGCAGCCCAGGACGTGGTAACCGCCGCTGCGCAGCAACTGGTAGAAGGTGGGCTGGTCGAGCGGGTAGTTCTGGGCGTTGGCCGGGACGCGGCAGCGGTCGTACTCCAGGCCCGAAGCAAGGCAGGCGCGGGCGGGGGCGCAGAGTGGCGCAGGGGTCACCGCGGCCGTGAAGCGGACACCCTCGGCGGCCAGCCGTTTCACGTTCGGCGTGCGCACGGGTATGGCGGCGGAAGGCTCCACAAAATCGTGGCGTAGCTGGTCGGGGAACAGGAACAGGATATTGGGCTGGCGGACGGGGGCGGCGGCCAGCGAACCCGCCGCGCCGGCGGATGCCTTCAGGAAGTCTCGGCGGTCATAGGACATACGCTCCTTTTTACCACCGGTGGGCCGGGCCGTCCTATTCGCCTCCGGTAACGCGCCGCCCGCAACCGCGGGGAGCAGAAATATCGAAGGCATTTTCCCTGAGAATATCCCCGCCTCCGCCGCACTATCTCCAAGAAGGAGCACTTCACATGGATAGTAAAGAACGGCGGCGCGTCGTCGACCTCGCAATGGCTTCGCTTGAGAAGCAGTTCGGCAAGGGTTCCATCTACCGGCTCGGCTCGCAGGAGCGGCAACTGATTGACGTTATCCCCAGCGGCGCCCTTTCCCTGGACATCGCCCTCGGCACCGGCGGTTTTCCGCGCGGCCGCGTCGTCGAAGTCTTCGGGCCTGAATCCTCCGGCAAGACCACCATCGCCCTGCAGCTTCTGGCGCAGGCGCAGAAGCTGGGCGGCACGGCGGCGTTCATCGACGCCGAACATGCGCTTGACCCCATCTACGCCCGCAAGCTTGGTGTGGATGTCGACAACCTGCTGGTCTCGCAGCCCGATAGCGGTGAGCAGGCGCTGGAGATTACGAACTCGCTGGTGGCATCCGGCGGCATCGACGCGGTGGTGGTGGACTCGGTGGCCGCCCTTGTTCCCAAGGCTGAACTCGAAGGCGACATGGGCGACAACCATGTCGGGCTGCATGCCCGCCTGATGTCGCAGGCCCTGCGCAAGCTCACCGGCGTCACCAACCGCACGCAGACTGTGCTGCTGTTCATCAACCAGATCCGCGAAAAGATCGGCGTGATGTTCGGCAGCCCGGAAACCACCACCGGCGGACGAGCTCTCAAGTTTTACTCCAGCGTCAGGCTGGACGTGCGCAAGCTGGCGGCATTAAAGGACGGTGACACGGTGATGGGCAGCCGCACGAAGGTCAAAGTGGTGAAGAACAAACTGGCGCCCCCGTTCCGCGAGGTGGAGTTCGATCTCCTCTACGGAGAAGGTGTGTCTCGGGAAGGCGATCTGCTCGATCTCGGCGTGGCGCAGAACATGGTGGAAAAGAGCGGGTCATGGTTCAGCTTCCGTGGCGAACGAATCGGCCAGGGCCGCGAAAACGCCCGCCAGTTCCTGAAACAGAATCCCGAAAGCACCCAGTTACTCGAGACTGAACTGCGCAAGAAAATGGGCATTTCGAGGCCGGAGGGCGAGACGCTGGCCGCCCGCGCAGGGTAAGTCACTTCCGTTTCTTGAACATATCCAACAGCGAAGGCTTCGGCTCACCGCCCTGCGGCTGCGGATCGGAGGCCTTCGCTCCGGTGATCGAATCGAGCACGCCCTTCAATCCGCCCTTACGGCCCGCGTCCAGCACGGACGGCAACAGGTTCTGCGCCTTCATCTTCGCCATCTGGGCGGCGTCGGGAAGGAACCGCGGCTGGGCGGTGGTGCCGCCCACCGTCACCGGAATCACCAGCTCACCTTTCTGATTCGCCAGCACGGTATTCATGATGCCGCCCACCTTGCTGCCGCCAAGCTGATCGCTATATTGCCTGGAAAGCACGGGCAACATCGTCAGCTTCAGGGATTGATCGGCCAGCCCGATTTGACCCGCCGCGGCCAGTGAACCGCCGGCGAAATCCATCTTCAGGTCGTTCGTGTTGGCCACGCCGTCCTGAATGTTCATCCCAGCCGTGAATTTCACGATGTTGGTCACAGGCTCCACGTTCTGCCCTACGCCGAACGACCTGGCCACCTTGGCCAGTTCATTCACGATGTTGATGCCCGACAGCCTGCCCTCGGCCATCTGCATCTGAAAGGTCCCGTTCAGGCTCCTGGCGATGTCCTCGCCGGGCCGCGAAACGAACCTGAGATTGGCGTCAGCCGCCAGCTTTCCATGCAGCAGTTGCTTGAGCGCGGTGGATGAAGAAATCAGTTCGTTGGCGTTCACCTGCTCAATCCGCGAGTTGACAGCGATCTTTGTTTCCGCGCCGCGCGCATCCACGCTGATTGCCCCCGTGTGGCGCCCGCCGAACAGATCGGCCGTTAACGGGTCCAGGCGGACAAGGCCGCGGTCGAGCAGGCATTGGGCTTTCACCTTGCTCAATGTGATGCCGTCGTGAACCAGCTTGCCGATGGACAGGGTCCCGCTGCCGGTAACCTTGGTGAACATGCCTGGGGCGGGCTTGCCAGCGGCCGCGGTGTCCCCGCCGGGTTTCATCAATGTCCGCAGCTCCGCGGTGACAATCTGATCGATGGTGGTGTTGAACTTCACTTCCGGCGCCGAAAAGCGCCTCAGGCTAAGGGAACCCCTTACGTTGGCCGCGCCCACCGAAAGCGCCAGATCATCGAGAACGGCGGATTCCTGCTCAAAACGCAGTTTGGCCGATTTCACCGCTACCGGCCGCGTCAGCGAAGGCAGGCCGAAAGAGCCATCGCGCAAAACTCCTGAGCCCGAATAGGACCACGGCGAGTTCTCTTTCAGCTTCGCCATCACCCGCGCGTTCAGTGTGAGGCTGCCTGTGCCGGTCATTCCCGCCGCCGTCGTCATTCCATAAGCGCCCGCGATCTGCAGCAATTCCTGCACGCTGGCATCGGTGGTGCTTACCAACGCCGCCAGGAAAGCGGCCGGCGTATTGTAGTTGGCCACTGAGAACGCCGCGTCCACCTTCGTGCCGCCGCACTGCGCGATGAACCGGTTTGACTTGATGGAGTCCGGCGTCAGTTCGATGCTGATCTCGGGAATCCGTACCGGAAGTTTCCACGCCGCCCGCGACATCTCCAGCCGCCGGGCCGCCAGCTTTCCGGTGATTTCCGGGGTTTCGGTGGAACCGCCGATCTTCAGGCCCGCGTCGAGCGAACCCACCACCTTCATGTCCGGAGCGAAGGCGGATCCCAGCAGCGCGGCCACACGTGCCGCCTCGGCGATTGAGGCGTCGGTGGCTTTCACAGCGAAATCCAGCTTGCCGCCGGCAGCTGTCGATACGGTGCCCGCGCCGCTCATGACCAGCCCACCCAGCTTCACCTGCAGGGAATCCACCCGCAGATTCTGCGCGGCCTTGTCATAAGTGGCGCGCGTGGAAACGTCGAGCGACAGTTGCTCTGGAAAATGGACCGAGGCATCCAGCGTGAACGGGCGGTTCCCGGCGAAGTCCCGCAGGGTCAGGTCGATATTCTCATACTCGGCCCGCTGGCCGTCCCGCACAACGCCGATGCGCCCGTTCACGATGCGGATTTCCGAAAGTGAGATTGCCGTTGATTCCGACGGCGAGTCTTGCGTCTTTGCTCCGAGGCTCGCGTAATTCCAAACGCCCTGCCGGTCGCGGATGAGTTCGATTGTGGGATCTGTCACCCGCACGCTGTGTACTTCCACGCGCCGGTTGAGCAGGGCCATCAAGTTCGCGCTCACCGCTACTTCCCGGGCCGTCAGGAAAGATTTTCCCTGGCCGAACGAAGGGTTCTCAGCCACCACAACGTCTTCGATTGCCACCGCAAGAGGGAGCAACCGCAGATGCATCCGGCCCAGTGTCACCTTCCGGTTGAGCGTCTTTTCGAGTTGTGCCTGGATCGGTTCGCGAAACTGGTTGACGTCGAAGAAGAAGTAGGCAGCCGCCGCGCCGGCCAGCAGCACAACGGCCGCGATGCCAAGAATTCTGCGCATCCACCCCATCATAGCTCCGCAAAACATCTCCTGCCGCCTCGATTTTTCGGCCTCGCCTGAAACGATCGGCCACCGGATGGCACTAGCCGGGCACCTGTACAAGACTGCGGTCTGCTCCCCGCCGTTCTTCCCCGAAAGGAGGAATTTTGAGGTGGCGCGTCGTTGTTGGCCGAAGTTTTTCGCTAGTTGATACAAAGAGAACAATTTAGGGTCCGAAAAAATGAGGCCCGGTCGGGAAGAAGAGAAGTCCCCATGAAGTCACGTTTCCTCCAAGCTCACTCTACGGTGGCCGGCAACGGTATACTGGCAAAGCGGTACGTGGAACGCCACCAATTCGACGAAGACTACGTCCGCCGCCTCGCGCAGCGGGATCCGGAGACCGAAGACCATTTCGTCGCCTATTTCGGCGATCTGCTGAGCATCAAGTTGCGCTCACGGCTGCGTCATGCCGATCTGGTGCAGGACGCCCGGCAGGAGACCCTGCTGCGCGTGCTTAATGTATTGAGAAATAAGGGCGGAATCACCACGCCGCAGGCCCTGGGCGCATACGTGAATTCCGTTTGCAATAACGTTCTGTTTGAGATGTACCGGGCCGAAGCCAAATCTCCCACTCTCACCGACGATCTGCCCGATCTGCCCTCCCACGAATCCAACGTGGAGAGCCGCATGGTGAGCGAGGAAGGCCGGGCGCGGGTGCGGCGCGTGCTGGCGGCCCTGCCCGACAAGGACCGCCTGATCCTCCACCGTATCTTTTTTGAGGACAAGGACAAAGACGATGTCTGCCGCGAGTTTCGCTGCGACCGGGAATACCTGCGTGTGCTGGTGCACAGGGCCAAGCTGCGTTTCAAAACCGGATTGGCCAGCGCCGAAGGAGCGTAGCCGAATCGGAAAGGCTGATTTACACCCGGCCGTCTGAAACGATAATGGCCAAATGGACACCAGACGGTTGGGTCGGAAAGATGGATCATCGAAAAGCAGTCGAGTCAAAAGCCTCTGAGCGTTACCTGCTCGGGGAAATGTCGCGCCACGAACGTGACATGTTCGAGGAGCACTACTTCGAGTGCGTGCAGTGCGCCGAAGACGTCCGGACCGGGACAGCCTTCGTTGACAACGCACGTTCGGTGTTTCGCGAAGAAGCTCCGCTCCGTGATGAACAGGAGGAGGATCGCGGCCGCCGGCGGCAAGCCGGCAAGGCACGGGTCTGGCGCGATCACGGAGCGGGCTGGCTTTCCGAGTGGCTGCGGCCGTCGAGCCTGGTGCCGATGGCCGCGGCCGTTTCCCTGGCGTTCATCACCAGCTACCAGGCATTGGTGACCTTGCCCGCGCTAAAGAAGATGGCTGCGCCGGCGATGGCCGCGCCCGCGGTGCTGGCCCAAGCCACGCGTGGCGAACTGCCGGTAGTGGCGGTCTCCGATTCCAGCGGTCCCGTCGCCGTCTCCCTCTACACCAACGCGCCGGCGCGGCAGTTGACGTTTGAGGTGCGCTCGGCGGAAGATGCAGTAGTGCACTCGGGAAACGGCCCCGCGCCGGCGCCCGGTGCGCCGCTGGTGGTGTTTCTGCCGCCGGCGAGCCTGAACAGAGCCGGAACCTACCGTCTTGTTTTGCGCGGTGAATCCGGCAACCAGTTGGGTGAATACCGGTTTGCCGTGGACCGGCAGTAGCCGCGGCGCGATCTCAAGGTCTAAGGAGCCCCCATACACCCATGCCACAAACCAATCGGCGCATGGTGTTCCACGCACAGGCCATCGGCTTTGGCGGGATCATCGGCAAGGAAAACAAGCAGGCCGCCGACCGTCTCATTGACGTGTTGGGCGTCAGCGCTCTTCCCGGCAGCGGCGGCCGCCACAGCTCGGTGGTGACGCGAAAAGACATCCCCTACGACTTGCAGCGCTGGGTGGACTTCGACCGTATTACGACGAAGGTGGAGGGCCGTTTCACGGATCCCGGCGCAGCCTTTAAGATCTCCTCCGACAAGAATCTCGACCAGAGCCATTTCGAGACCACCACCATGTCGGAGGTGACCATCGAGAACCTCACCGTACTGGGGCGGTTTCGTGCGGGCCTGGTTACGGTCAAAATGTTTACCGGCCGCCCGCTGACCGACGGAGCGAGTTCGTTCTATGTGCGCGAACAGGACTTCAAGGAAGTCAGCTTCGACAATAAACCGGTGGCCATCGAGACAGCACCCGAGATTCTGAGCTACGACTCATTTGACCGTTTGCAGGAGGCTTTCGGCAAACACGCCAATCTCTTTTTCGAGCCGCGGCAGGAGAAAAAGCTCGACGCCATCGGCCAGGACATCAAGCAGTTCTTCACTGGTGAACCGCACAAGGATCACGACGCCGGAGTGCTGTTCACATTCGTGTCGAAGGTGTCGCTGGACGGCGTGTCACAAGGCGAGCAGCCCAACCGGCTGGAGATTCCCGAGTTCGGCCACGTGGTGTTTGGTGAGGTCCGGGCGCGCAAACACAGCCGCCGCGTGGGCATGTTGCGCTTCCATCTGGGCTCCGACGACGGCATGATGGCTGATTCCTGCGCGATCGAAGACAACGGTTCCTGGGTGCCGTAATGAAAAGGGGCGCGGCACTGGCGCTTGTGCTGCTGGTTTGCTGCCGCCCGCGCGGCGCCTCGCTCGAACAGACATATTCATCGCTGCAGCGCAGTCTGGCCAATGGCGAATACAAAGCCGTTCTGGCACAGACCGGATCGCTGCTGACGCAGCACCCGGCCGATTCGCTCTGGCACTGGAAGTTCCGGATTCTGGATGCCAAGGCCGCCCACTACGTGGAACCGAAGCGGCTGTTCGAACGGCTCGCACAGGAGCCGCCATCGGCAGCAGGGTTCGGTGAAATCGCCATCGAACGGAAAATCTGGCTGGGCAACGCCCACGTCCGCGCCGGACACCTGGAAGAAGCGGATCACCTGCTGGAGCAGGCCCTGAAGGAAGCCGAGGCCGGGGGCTTTGAGGATTTGGCGCTGGACGCGCTCATCGGATCCTGCGGCCGCCTGCTGATGAACAAGCAGTACGACCGGGCGGTCCAGCTTCTGCGTTCCACGGGCCGGCGCGCGCGCCAAAGGGGCAATTCGCGCACTCTGGCCCACGCTCTGAACGGAGAGGCGTTCGCCCTGATCAAGACCGCGCGCCACGCCGAAGCGATTCCCGCACTGGAGGAAGCGGCGGGGCTGGCCGAAACGAACAAAGCGGCCGCCTACTTCGCCATTCTCAACAACCTGGGCATCAGCTACGCCCGCATGGGCGAGTTCAGCAAGGCACTGGAGATCCAGCAGCGCGCCATCGCCGGGCAGCAGACCCTGGGCTATACACAGGGACTGGTGGAGGCGCTCGGTGAGATCGGGACCACCTACCAGCAGCAGGGCTTACCGCGCGAGGCTTTGCCCTCCATGCGGCGCGCGCTTGAGTTGGCGCGCGAGCGCGGCATGATGGAAGATGCCGCCCGGCTGGCGGGCAACCTCGCCACCCTGCACATCGACTTCAATGAGTGGGACGAGGCCGCCCGGCTCAATCGCGAGGCCGTCGCCCTCAAAAAGAAATCCGGCGCATCCACGCTGGTTTACAACACCCTCAACGAAGCCGCCATCGCCCTGGGCACAGGGGACCGCTCCGGGGCCGGACGCCTGTACACCGAAGCGCTGGCGGATCGCGGAAGCGACGCGACGGTGAGATGGCAGGCGCATGTGGGCCTGGCGAGGCTGGCATCGGCGGGCGGCGACGTGGGGGGCGCGAAATCGCACTATGAGGCCGCCATCGGACTGGTGGAAGCTTCGCGCGCCGAGCTTGCCAGCGCTGACTTGCGGATTTCCTACTTCAACCGCCTGATCGATTTCTACCGCCGCTATGTCGATTTTCTGCTCGAGCGAGGAGATGCCGCCGAGGCGCTGTCAGTGGCCGAATCGAGCCGGGCCAAGGTGCTGGCCGAGCGCGCAGGTTACCCGGCCGGGCAGCGTTTGCCGCCGGCGGCCTACCAGCGCCTGGCGCGGATGTCGAAGTCGGTCATCCTTTCCTATTGGCTCGGTCCGGGCCGGGCATGCGTGTGGATTGTCACGGGTGCTGGGATCGAAGCCGTCCCGCTGGACGTGAGTGACATTGGAAGCCTGGTGGAAACCTACTCCCGGGTGATCCTCAGCCAGTCTCCGATGGCGGCAGAGGCCGAGTCCGGACGGCGTTTGACGAAGATGCTGCTGGAGCCGGTGCTGGGCAGGATTCCGCGCGAGGCGCGAGTGATCGTGGCGCCCGACGGCGCGCTGCACAATTTGAACTTTGAGACGCTGCCGGTCAATGGAGGCTATTTCATCGAACACGCGGAGGTGACCATCGCGCCGTCGCTGGCGCTGCTGGCATCGGCGGGGCAGCAGGCGCCGCATTCCCACCCGAAGCTTCTGCTGGTGGGGGATCCGGAAAGCGTGGATCCCCGTTATCCCCGGCTGGAGAACGCACGGCAGGAGATGACGGCGGTGGCGCGGCCGTTTCCCGAAGACGCGAGGCAAATCCTGCGCGGGGCGCAAGCGACGCCCGAGGGATTCCTACAGTCCCATCCCGAACAGGCTTCGCGCATCCACTTCACGGCCCATAGCATCGCAAACCGGGAGCGGCCGCTCGATTCAGCGGTGGTGCTGTCGCCCGGCCCTTCCGGCCGCTACATGCTTTACGCCAGGGATCTGATCAAGCTGCGGCTGGGGGCCGAACTGGTGACGGTTTCCTCCTGCCGCAGTGCCGGCGGGCGTTCGTATTCGGGAGAAGGACTGGTGGGTTTCGCGTGGGCGTTCCTGCGGGCAGGTGCGGCGCGTGTGGTGGCCGGGCTTTGGGATGTGGACGACTCGGCGACGGCGGAACTGATGGGGTCCCTTTATGGCGGGATGCAGGCGGGGCTTTCGCCCGCGGCGGCGCTGCGGGCAGCGAAGCTGGCATTTCTGAAGAAGGGGGCGAACTTCGGCAAGCCGTACTTCTGGGGACCATTCCAGCTCTATGCCGCGCGTGTGTGACGCTTGCCGGGTTGAAAAAAACCCCGGGGGAGCAACCGGATCGGGCAACTACTCCTCCGCCGTCCAATTGCTCGCCCGGCCGTGCAAGGCTCCTCCACTTGCCTTCCACTGCGAAGATTACAGGGGATGGAACTTCGCGGTTCCTATCCACCTTGTGTTGAATTAGCGCAAAACGCTTCAATGTTCCGACAAAAAATTCCGCCCGGGGCCAAGCTAACATCGTGATGTGACGCGTTTTTCCAGACGGCAAATGCTGGCGCTGCCGGTGGCACTGCCGGCGCCTGGTCTCCGCGCCGCCTCTTCGCGGCGGTTGACGGCGCTTTCGCTGAACGAGGATCCCAACCACTTCTTCTTCTCGCGGGCCGATCGCCGTATCGACCGGCCTCTGCTGGAGGCATGGGTGGACCAGTACGCGGACACCCAGGTGCGGGAGTTGATCCTTTGCGTGAATGCGATGCGTACGGCCTTCGCCAGTAAACAGTGGACGCCGTTCTGGGATGGCTACGATCCGTCAGGCCCCGATGACCAGCCGTTGTTCGCCGCCCTGCCGGAGGCGTCGCGGAAGACCTACCGGCGATGGATTCACGCCGCCTGGCGGATGAATCAGGACGGTCTGGATCATTTCGCCGTCTGGATGGCGCGGGCCCGGCGAAAGGGGATGTCGCCGTGGATCTCCATGCGGATGAACGACCTGCACGACGTGGACAATGAGCGTCATCCTCTACACAGCGAGTTCTGGAAGGCACACCCGGAATTGCGGCGCGTTCCCTATCGCGGTGAGATGCGGGACAAGGCCCTCGATTTCGGACGCGCCGAGGTGCGCGACTACAGCTTCCGGCTGATCGAGGAGATGGCGCAACGGTGGGATTTCGACGGGCTGGAACTCGATTGGATGCGCCACGGCTTCCACTTCGCCCCCGGGTGCGAGGCCGAAGGGCGGGAACACCTGAATGCCTTCATGCTGCGGGTGCGCCGCAGGCTGAACCGCCGAATCCGGCTCGGCGTGCGAGTGCCGTCGCGTCCGGAAACCGCGCTGCGCCTGGGCATGGATGCGGTGGAATGGGCACGTTCGGGGGCGGTGGATTTTGTGACGCCCACCAACTTCTGGCGCACCGTGGATACGGCCATGCCGGTCGCCTTATGGCGGCGGCTGCTGCCGGAGAACTGCACGCTGGCGGCGGGCCTTGAACTGGGGTTGAACCCGCATCCGGCGTCGAGGGGCGTGGGTGGCAGGCCGTTCCAGACAAACTCGCTTGAGACCGTGCGCGGCGCGGCGGCGGCCTACCTGGAACAGGGCGCCGATCGGATCTATCTGTTCAACTACATGGACCGGGATACGGCGATCGAGGACCTGCAGAACTATCCGGCGCTGCTGGGCGAATGCGGCCGGTTGGAGACGCTGCGGGGAAAGCCAAGGCGGCACGTGGTGACGTATCAGGATACCTGGGCTCCAGGCGAAGCCCGCGCCTTCGCGCTGCCGGTGGAAGCCAGACCCGGCAACTGGACGGCATTCCGGCTTCTAACCGGTCCGGTGGAACGGGCGCCCCGTATACGGCTGGGGCTTTCCGAAAAACCCGAAGGCTGGCAGGTGCGTGTGAATGGCGTGCTGGCGCACTATGGCGGCGAGGAGACGGTGAGGCCGGGCCCCGACGTGCCGTGCTATTGCTTTGATCTGCCGGACGGCGGGATGATGCGGGCGGGGGAGAATGTGATCGACATCCTGCCTGCGACAAACGCGGTGATTCATTGGGTGGAAGTGGGCTGGCAGGGAAGATGAAACCAGCCAAGTGCTACTCGCCGAACAGGCGCAATCTCAAATTCCTTCTGACGATTTCGGACCTCAATGCGGCGATCCTCGCTGTTAAATCTGAGGACGCAATATAAGAAGCTCCAGTTCGAACCGCATGCGTTCGTCCTCGCCTTAGACAAGGGCATGGCTGGATAGTCTGTTCGGCGTGCCGGAGATGAGACAGTTGGATTGTGATGTCGGTAAATATCGTATAAATCGGCGGCAAGCATGCCGGCTGCCTCCGCCGGATGTGCGCCTGCCGCCCGGCGGTTTTGTGTTTTTGGCGCGGCGGCATTCCACATGATCACGCTGGTGATGTGGTTGGCCTAGGGCGCGGAATATGCGTTCACGGCGCACGGCGTGTGCGCGCTTCGATCGCGTCAAACAACAACCCGGCGGCGGATTGGCTTCCGCGGTTTGGCTTCGGAAACGACGGCGACGCTTGATCAACACTTATCAGACCAAGCTCGCGCTGCGGTTGAGACCGGACCAGGTCACCCCTCGTCGTCTCAATCGGCTGTCTTCCCGGTAACATGCTTTGATGCAAGATGCGCGATACCAGAATGCCACCAGCGGCCCCGCGGTATAAAATAACGTGCTTCCCATGCTCCATCCGCCTGAGCCCAGGGAGGATATCATCGCACCGCCGCCCAAGAGCCGGTGATGCTGCCAGTTGCTGACAACACACTTCCAGAGCATCGAGATAGCGGAGCGCCTGATCCACACCCCACCGATTCACGGTGTAATCCGCGATCTCCAATAAATCGCGCTCGGCCCGAACGGAATAGCGAACGGCGGCCACGGGCTAGCGCTCTTTGCGAGGATTCTTGATCGCAGCACGAACGCGATCAAAAGGATTTCCTTTCGCCACGCCGCTGCCGTCGCCTTCGCTGATCGCGGCTCTAAGCGCGGCCAGCTTTGCGTCGTGCTCACGTTCCTCGCGCTGTAAAGTCCGCAGAGCGGCACGCACAACTTCGCTCGCGTTCTCATAGAGCCCGCTCTTGACCTTGGCCAAGACGAAGCCATCGAGTTCGTCGGTCAGATTTACGTTGCGGGTTGGCATGTCTTGCTCCTTGCCGGTTGGTTGTGTCCATTCTCAGAGTACCATGATTAGCAAAGATTGCCAACACACTGTCACATAACTGTCTGCGCCGTCTCCAGGGACTGCCTTTCTTCAGAGTTTCGTCGAGGTACTGCTCCAGATTGTGATGGTAGGGAAGCTCGTGGTGGTTGCCGGCTCGTGGAGGCGCACCCAGCCGCGGCGGCCCTACACGAAGTAAATCGCTCACCTTCGTCTGGAGAACGGCGTTCATGCGGGCGAAGGTGTAGACCATGAGGCCGATCAGGGCGCGGGCGCGCAAACGCGCGGAGTGCGGCGTGTCCTGCTCGCCGCCGTCCGGAAGGCGAACGATTTTTCGCAGGGGAACGCTGTCAAAGCAACGAGCGGGCTCGTCAGGATTGAGCACCGGCGTCTTGCCTTTCGTCACCACATGCTTCGGGCCGCGGACAGCGTGGGCCGGATTGATCGCGATCACCTGGCCGGTCACCAGCCAGTCAAACAGCATCCGCAGCGCGGCCAAGTGCTGCTTTCGGCCGGCGGGGCAAACTCGCCCTGCGAGTCCTTCAGGAAAGCGCCACATGAAAAGGCTCC
>JANRLE010000091.1:0-30689 GCA_033762895.1 Bryobacteraceae bacterium
GGCCATTTCGCTGAGAACGCATAGTTCTGGACAAACGGACGGGCGGCGTCGCGCGATGGCGTGTTCGGCAGCGGCCAGAACTCCATGATCTTGCGTCCCACCGGATCCTGCTGCGACGCCGGTATTTGGTTGCCGGCGAACGGCGTCCGAGTGGGCACCCCATTGACGCTGCTGGTGGACAACGGGTCGTACACCACCGTCGAGATCTCGCCGAAGTCGCCGCGGCGCATCCGTTCGGTCGGCACGTTGAGAATCGGGCTGATGCCGTTGCCCTCGCGCGAGCCTTCGAAGTTGACGAAGAAGAACGTGCGGTTGCGGCCGTTGTAGAGTGTGGGGATCAGCACCGGTCCTCCGAAGGAAGCCCCATAGGTGTTCGACCCATAACGCGCAAGGCGCAGCCCCCGCTGGTTGTTGAAGAACAGATTGGCGTCCAATGCGGCGTTGCGCAGAAATTCATAGGCGTCGCCGTGAAAATCGTTGGTGCCGCTCTTGATCACCAGGTTCATGATGCTGCCCCCGGCGCGGCCGTATTCGGCGGGCAGCGTGCCGGTCTGCAGCTTGAATTCCGCCACGGCAAACTGCGCCGGCACCCACTGGGAAATGTTGACGCCGCGGTTGACGTTCACCGTATTCGCCACGCCGTCCACGGAAACGTCGCCCGACGCGTTCGGCGAGCCGTTGGAGGAGTAGCCTACGTTGGTGATCGTGTCATTCGGGCGCGTGTCCTCGCCGTAGCGGTTGTTCACCACGCCGGTGGCGAGTGTGAACATGAACAGGCTGGAGTGGCCTTTCAGCGGCAGCGTGTTGATGATGTCCTGCCGCACCACCGAACCAAGCGACGAACTCTCGGCCTGCACCGTGGCCTGCTCGCCTGTGATCGTGATGGTCTCGGCCGATTGGCCGATCTCCAGCTTTACGTCGAGGCGGATATTGTCGCCGAGGCTCACCACGATTCCGTCGCGCTGATCGGTCTTAAAACCCGCCGCGCGAGTGATCAACGCGTAGGTGCCGGGCGGTAGGAACTGAAAGATGAAGTGACCCTCGGCGTCGGTGGAGGCTTTGCGCTCCACATTCGTTCCGGTATTGCGCAGGGTCACTTCGGCGCTGCTGACGGAAGCCGAAGACGGGTCAGTGATGGTGCCCTGCAGTGTGCCGCGGAATTCCTGGGCGTACGCATACGCCCCACAGATGAGAAAGATGATCGATTTTGCAAACATTGCATGGTCCCCTTCGGGCGCCGATCATATCAGATTGAAGGGGATTCCGCTGGGGCCAATCACCGGTTGGGCACGAACAGCACAATCGTCGCCAGAAACGACAGCACAATCACCGCCGCCTCAAAGATGTGCTGCGGGATTCGCGTCAGCAGCTTGCGCCCCAACAGCGCCCCCGCCACCGTCGCCGGAACCATTGCCGCGTCGAACAGCAGCGACGATTTGCTCATCAGCCCGTGCTTGACGTATACCGGCACCTTGGTCAGATTCACGAAAAAGAAGAACCACGCCCCGGTGGCCACGAACTCCTCGCGCGTCAACTTCTTCGTCAGCAGATACAGATTCATCACCGGCCCGGCCGCATTGGCCACCATCGTGGCGAAGCCCGCGAACGTCCCGTAGAATCCCGACACCGCAACACCGGAAGTCGGCAGTGGATTCACTGCCCGCTTCCTGAGCAGAAACAGCACCAACATCACGAAGATGATTGCGCCGATCACCGGCCGCAGCACGCGGTCCGGATAGATCAGCAGAAAGGCGCCCGCCGTCATCCCCAGCGCCACCCACGGCAGCAAAGCGAACAACCGGCCGGCCGCCGGATGCTTGCGGAAATGCCACACCGCGAAAATGTCCGCCGTGATCAGGATGGGCAGCAGCCAGCCCGCCGACAGCCGCGCGTCGCCCACCGCCACCACGAACAGCGGAATCGCCAGTATCCCCAGCCCCGGTACGCCCGTCTTGGCCACGCCGACATTGAACGCGCAAAGCATGCCGAGCGCGTAGCGCCACAGCGGAAGATCGGGCATTTAGATGTACCCGACGCTGCCGTCGGCGCGATAGTCGAACCCGCGGTGCCAGGGCTTTGAAGGATACCGTCTAAAGGCTTCCTCGTTCAGTTCCACCCCCCAGCCGGGTTTGTTCGGCACCGGGATGTAACCGTCCTTCACCATCAGCGGTTCCTTCAACAGGTCCTTGCGGGGCGATTCGTCATCGGGGTGGTATTCCAGGATCAGGAAGTTCGGCGTACTGGCCGCGAAATGTACGTTCACAACCGTGGCCAACGGGCCCATCGGGTTATGCGGCGCCACCATCACGTAGTGCGCCTCCGCCATCGCCGCGATCTTCTTCATCTCCAGAATGCCGCCGCAGACGCAGATGTCGGGCTGCACAATATCCAGCGCCTGCAGCGCCAGGATCTTGCGGAATTCGTGGCGCATGTAGTTACATTCCCCACTCGCCAGCGGGATGTTCACATGCTCGGCCAGCTTCGCCATCGCCTGTTCGTTCTCCGGCCGCAGCGCCTCTTCCAGCCACATCGGGTGATAGGGCTCGATGGCGCGGGCCAGCCGCAGCGCACGGGAAATCTCCAGAAACCGCGCGTGAATGTCGCAGCCGATGTCGACATCCGGACCCAGCGTGTCGCGCACAGCCTTCACCCGCTGCCCCGCCAGACGCGTTACGTAGTTATACGGCCGCGCGTTGTCTCCCGAAGGCTGCGGGCGCATCTTGATCGCCGTGTAGCCGTACTTTTCCACCAGCCGTTTCGCCGATTCGGCCACCTGCTGCGGCTCTCCACCCCCGGCGCTCTGATAGACGCGGATCTTCTCGCGTACTTTTCCGCCCAGCAGCATGTACACCGGCAGCCCCGCCGCCTTGCCCGCGATGTCCCACAGCGCGTGTTCTATTCCGCTGATGGCGGCGTTTACCACCATCCCGCCCGGGAAACGCGTGAAGTTGTAGAGCATCGAGAAAATGTGCTCAATATTGCGCGGGTCCTGGCCCACCAGCCAGCTCTTGTAGTCGCGCACCACGGCCATGGTGGCTTCGTCGGGCCCGCAGGAGTAGGCTTCGCCGATGCCATGAATCCCCTGGTCGGTTTCCACTTTGATGAAGCAGAGATTGCGGCCGCCCACCCCCACGAGGAAGGTCTTGATGTCGGTGATCTTCATTGCGGGCCGGGTGCCGACCTGCGCCGCGGCCTGCATCATCGGGACGCCTGCCGCCATGGACGTTTGGAAGAAATCGCGCCGTTTAATTGCCATCAGATTGTATCGGAAATCGGCGCGGGGCGGGGCTGTCACTTCCAGAATTATTTGGCGTAGTTCCGTCAACATACACTCAACACTACGCCGTTGATCATGACTAGACTGTCGGCCGTGGGAGTGGAAGCCGTCGGCGCAAGAATCCGAGCCAAGCGATGACCGTGATCAACTGTGTGACTGACTGGATGTGTTCTTGAGGTGCAGGGCTCGAAGGAGTCGTTCTACAATCGAGGTCCGGCGCCACCGTGTCGAAAGAAAAACGAGAAGAGCCGAGACCTACCTCTTTGGCGGCCCCAGAAAGTCCAGGATCTCCTTCATCACCCGGTCGGCGAGATCCGTATCGAACATGAACTGCGCGTGGGCCTCTCCCTCGAGCAGCACGAAGCGCTTCGGTTCCGGCATCTTCGCAAAGGCCGCTTGCTGTCCCGGAAGGCGCAGAGCTGTGCCGCTCGCGTCGTTGCGGGTCCAGATACAGAGCTTCGGCCCCGTGTAGCGTTCCTCGGGAAGGCTGCCCCCCGCCGATCCGAGTCCGATCACGCGGTCGATTTCACCCGGATTCATCTTGACGAGCGCATCGAACGCGGCGCCGCCGCCCAGGCTGGCGCCGATGACGGAGACATCCGTTGTGCCTGACTGCCGCAGATATCGAACCGCGCCAAGAACGTCATTGTAGAGTGGGGCGTCCATCGGATTGTCCTGGCCCGGGCCTTTCGTCTCGCCCAGCCCACGCAAGTCGATCGCAAGCACGCGAAATCCGGCCTTGACGAAAACGGGAACCTGAATGCTCCAGCTCTCTTTGTTGAAGCGGCCACCGTGCGAGAGCAGGATCGCGCGCGGTCCACCTCCGTAGTCGAGCGCAGCCACGGTGCCGCCATCCGGGCTCGGGAAAGCGACACGCTTCGGCAACCGCGGAGTAGCGAGCAGAGCCTGCGCGGCCCGCGTGATCGAATCCGGATCGTTTCCCCCGAGTACCACCAGCGGGCGGCGCTCGCTCTCTTTCGAAACAACGAACGACTGCTGGACGGCCAACTTCGCGATCTCCGGATGGGCCGCACGAATCGTTTTCAAGTCATCGTGATTGCCGAACAGGACGATGGGCAAATGTGTGTACTGCTGCCAGTTTCCGCCTCTCACCCAACTGACAGGCTGCAACGCGGACATTACCGTACCGAACGCCGACTCGCCGGCATTGGACGGCAGGAAAACGCTGCTGACCAGTACGAATCGCGGGTCCGCCAAGTCTGCAGCGAACTCGCGCAGGCAAGCCTCTTCGTACGCCTTCACCAACTCCCCATCGAACCGCCGCCGCTCAGCGATCCACTGCTCGACAATAGGCGCCAGAACGCGCCCCGCCCGCGGAACGTAGGAATGCCGGTACATCTCCTCATCGCTCTTCTTCTCTTCCCGCCACTGCATCCGCCTGGTCAGCAGATGCTGCGTTGCCACCGCGAGCGCCTCGTTGAAGAGCGCATAAAACGATGACGCCCGCGGATGCTGACGCGCCACGAACATCTCGATCCTGTCCCGATGCGCCTTCGTGGGGACCGAATCATACAGGTAGTGAATCGTCTCGTGGAGCGCAACGGAGGCGGCGAACTCCGGCTTCGCGCCATCCGTCAGTTCAATCACCGCGTGATGTCCGATAAACGTTCCCATCGCCTCATCCGTTTTCGGCTCCGGCGAAGGAATCAGATGGAGCTCGATTCGCTCGCTGGCCTGACCGGGTTCGAGCAGTGCGCCAACCTTGCGCGCCAAACCTGTCAATCGCGGATCCTTCAAGATGCGTTGCGTCGGAGCCACATGGCGTCGCACGGCCGAACGAGTGTCACCCAACGCGCGCTTCATCCCGTCGAGCGCCCGCCACATCTTCCGGGCGACATCGGGATCGATGCGGGCCCGCCGCGCCAGATCACCAGCGGACCTCGCGTCGAGCGCCGCTTCGAGCGTACGGGCTCGAAGCCGGACCTCCGGATGCATCCCCAGCGTGTTCGCGGGAAAGGGCGACGGCCGCGTCTCGTTCGCCGGTTCGGGTTTCAACTCCGCGAACGCCGCCTTCCACTCCTCGACGGACGGATGTTTCGCATGCTCTCCAAACTTTTTCTTTGTGCAGCCAATCTGATCGGTGATACAGGCGAGATGATAAACCGCCGTCGCGTGGTTCGATGTCCTGACCGTGAAGCGAGGCTCGTAGGCGCTGAGTGTCAACGCAGTAGCCACCCAGGCCAGAAGCATGGCCCAGGAGTATCCTTTCACCATGTTGCTTAGTGTTTCCGGAATTCTCATAGCCTCGCATCCATCGCTGCGCCGCTGAAGTGCCTGGGAAAGGCCTGAAAGTGACAACGGGGCAGCCTCCCCCTTATTCGGCGCCTACGGTCCTCACCACCATCCCCGCCCCCAGCGGCGCATCCGACGGCAGCACCGCCGCCTCCCCCTCCCGCAGGCCTTCCAGCACCTGGACCTTTGTGATGCTCGCCGCGCCCACGCGCACCGGCCGCCACGCCAGGCGCCCGCCCTCCACCACGAACACCCCCACGGCTCCGTTCTCCCGCCGCAACACTTCCTTCGGCGCCGTGACGGCATTGTCCACCACGTTCAGCCGGATCTCGGCCGTCACGTTTGTTCCCGGAATCAGCGCGCCATCCGCGTTGTCGATGTTGCAGATCACCTCACCCACCTGCCTCGACCCGATGGCAGTGATCTCGGCCGGAAGCTTTTCCACCTGCCCCTGCCATTGCCTGCCCGCCACCGCGTCCCAGGTAATGGTTACCGGCAACCCCATCTTCACGCCGCCCAACTCCGGCTCATCCACAAACAGCTTTACGCGCACGCGGTTCAATACCCCGATCTCAGCCAGCGCATCCCCCGGCCGCACCCAGGCCCCCTTACGCACCGCCAACTGATACACCACGCCTGAAACCGGCGCCCGGATCACGCCCAGTCCGATTGAACGCCGCGCCTCGGCCACCGCTGTCTCCGCCTCGCGCAATCGCGCCTGCGCCGCATCCAGATCCGGCCGCGCAACCAGTGAGAGACGCCGCTTCTCAAGCCCCTGAATTTCCCCTTCGGCACGCCTGGCGCGATCCTTCACCTGATCCAGTTCGTATTGGGTAGCAGCCTTCCTGGCCACCAGCCGTTCGAGCGCCTCCGCTTCGCGTCGCGCCTCGGCCAACTGCAGCTTCGATGTCTCAATCGAACTGTTGAGTTCGGCAATCTCCCGCGGCCGTCCGCCGCCCCGCAGCACTTCGAGATCGGATTGAATCTGCGCCATCCGTGCTTCCGCCGCCGCCAGGTCCGCCCGCGCCGCTGCCGTGTCGATCTCCGCCACCACCGCGCCGGCCCGCACTGGCTTGCCCTTTTCCAGCGCCAGGCTCACGAGCGTTCCTTCGCGCGCGGCGCGCACCGTGGCCCATTCCGACGGCTCCACCTTGCCATTGGTCACCATCGTACTCACCAGCCGTTCGCGTACCGCTTTCACCGTGCGAACCTCTGGCGGGGCCGATCGCTGCTCCTGAATCCTGTATCCAAGCCACGCGATGGCGGCCAACGGCAGTAACCACAGAAGGCGTTTCATCGCGCCACGCCTGCGCAGTAATCGAACAGGATCTGCCATTCCGCCCGCTGGATCCGTAGCGCCAATTGTTCGGCCTGTGAGCCTGGCCGCTTCCGCGCCTGCTCCACGAAGTCAATGAACGCCGCCGGGTCCCATCCTGCTCCCGGCAGGAACCCAACGGCCGGAAACTCCGCCGCCAGGCGCGCCGCCTCTTCCGCTAATCGCGGATAAACAGGATGCGAGCCCACGCGCCGGAACCAATATCCCGAATTCCACGCATCCGGCTCCTGCCGGTGCATGATGCCGTGCCAGAAGCTGCCTTCCGGCGTGTGGATTCCCTGGGAAAGTGAGTGTGATTCGTCCAGGCAGGAGAAGTAGAGCCACAATCCGCTCATGGCCGCTTCCGGCGCGCGGCTTGCTGGAAACAACTGGTCCGGACCCGACTCCCTTAGCCGCCTGCCCGCTTCCGCCGAACAGCAGGATCCCCCGGCCAGGGGCATCAGCCGCTCGCCGCCGCCATCCAGCGCCAGTATGCCGGCCACCGTCACCCCGTATGCCGTGGGATCGAATTCCATCGCGAAGCTTAGTCGCCCTGCGCGCCCGTCAGTTCCACCAGAGGTTCGGCCGTGACCCGTCCGGCCAGCGCCGCCTCGGCGTCGTCCATGGTGAAGCTTTCCACCTTGGCCGAAATATTCATGGAGCAGAACTTCGGCCCGCACATGGAACAGAAATGCGCGTCCTTGAAGCCTTCCTGCGGCAGCGTCTCATCGTGCATGGCCTTGGCCGTCTCCGGATCCAGCGCCAGTTCAAACTGCTTGCGCCAATCGAAGCGGTAGCGGGCGCGGGAAAGCTCGTCGTCCCGGTCGCGTGCCCCGGGACGGTGCCGCGCAATATCGGCGGCGTGCGCGGCGATCTTGTAAGCGATGATCCCCTGCTTCACGTCTTCCTTGTTCGGCAGCCCCAGGTGTTCTTTCGGCGTCACGTAGCACAGCATCGACGCGCCATACCATCCGATCATCGCCGCCCCGATGGCCGAGGTGATGTGATCGTAACCCGGCGCGAAATCCGTCACCAGCGGGCCCAGCGTGTAGAACGGCGCCTCGTGGCACAGTTCCAGTTCCTTGTCCACCTGCAGCTTGATCTGGTCCATCGGCACATGGCCCGGACCTTCGATCATCACCTGCACGTCGTGGTTCCAGGCAATCCGCGTCAACTCGCCCAGCGTCTTCAGTTCCGCAAACTGCGCCTCGTCGCTGGCGTCGGCCAACGAGCCCGGCCGCAGCCCGTCGCCCAGTGAAAAGCTGACATCGTATTTCTGCAGGATCTTGCAGATATCCTCGAACCGTTCGTAAAGAAAGTTCTGCCGGTGGTTCTTCACCATCCATTCGGCCAGGATCGATCCGCCCCGGCTTACGATCCCCGTAATCCGTTTGGTTGTCAGCGGCACATACTGGATCAGCACGCCGGCATGGATCGTCATGTAGTCGACCCCCTGCTGCGCCTGCTCTTCGATCACCTCCAGCATCACCTCGGCCGTCAGGTCTTCCACCCGCCGCACCCTCGACAGCGCTTCGTAAATGGGCACCGTTCCGATGGGCACCGGCGAGTTCTGGATGATCGCCTGGCGGATGCGCGGGATGTCGCCTCCGGTGGAAAGATCCATCACCGTATCGGCGCCGTATTTCACCGAATAGCGCAGCTTCTCCACCTCGGCGTCGATGTCCGACGTGGTGGCGGAGTTGCCGATGTTGGCATTGATCTTGCATTTCGCCGCCACGCCAATGGCCATCGGCTCAAGGTTGGTGTGGTTGACGTTGGCGGGGATAATCATCCGTCCCCGCGCGACTTCCACCCGCACCGTCTCTGGTGAAAGCTGCTCGCGAGCGGCGACATATTCCATCTCTCCGGTGATCAGGCCCTTGCGGGCATAGTGCATCTGAGTGCGAATCTTGTCGCCGGCGCGTGCTCGAACCCAATCTGTACGCATCACGTATGATTATCCCAGATGTCACGCCTTAACGCCGGTGAATCCTCACCAACCCCCGGTCCACCTGCGCCAGATTCACCTTCCCGCACATCACCATTGCCCTGGCCAGTTCTCCGCGGACCAGCTCCAACACATACTGCGCGCCATCGGCCCCGTACGCCGCCAGGCCCCAAACCACCGGCCGCGCCAGCATCACAGCCCTGGCGCCGAAGGCCAGCGCCTTCAATACATCGGTCCCGCGTCGGAAGCTGCCGTCCACCAGCACCGGAATCCGCCCCGCCACGGCATCCACAATCGCCGGCAAAGCCTCAATCGCCGATACCAGCCCATCGCTTGCTCCACTGCGATAGCTTGAGACAATGATGCCCTGCGCGCCGATTTCCAACGCCGCGCGCGCTTCCTCCGGCGTCATGATTCCTTTCAACAGCACTGGTGCGCCGATGCCCTGACGGAACCGTCCGAACACGTTCCAATCCCACGCCGCGCCCACGCACACCGCCTTGCACCCAGCCTTCACCGCATCCATCGCCCGGCCGCGTGCCGAATCCACGTCCGCGCCGGCATTCACCTGTAGCCAGAATGGTCCCTTCTCGGGCACGCCCGAATCCGCCGCCACCATCAATGTTCTGGCCGCGGCCGCGCCGCGCGCCATCGCCGCCTGCCCTTCGGGATGAAACCGGTCCAACCGCGCCACCGGCCCCACCAGGATCGGAGCGAACAGCTTCTCTCCGAACAACTCCACACTCAAATCCAGCTTCATCGAGTTGACCATCAGACGCGGGCGGAACGTCATGCGGTCAAACGCGCGGCGATCACTGCCGGCGATCTCCTCATACAATTCCGGGGCCAGCTTGAGACGCGCCGCCTCCTCCACTTCCAGCACATTCACCAATTCCTTCAACGGAGGCAGTTTTCTACTCATGGGAAATCCGTCCTCGCCAGGGTCCGGTTGATCGACGCCACATCGCGCACACCGGCGTTCTTCATCGCCTGTACAAACTCCGCCTGTACGATTTCCAGAACGCGCTGCACGCCCGGAGCGCCATAGGCCGCCAATCCCCACCGCGGCACCCGGCCTAAGCACACCGCGCGCGCGCCAAGCGCCAGCGCCTTTAACACATCCGTCCCTCTGCGTACCCCGCTATCGAACAACACCGGCACGCGCCCGTTCACCGCATCCACAATCTCCGGCAGCACTTCCAGCGAGGATGGCGCGTAGTCCAAGGACCTGCCGCCGTGGTTCGATACATACACGCCGTCCAGTCCGTGGTCGAGACACAGCTTCGCGTCTTCCGCTGTCAGTATGCCCTTGGCGATGATTGGCAGTTTCACCATCGGGCGAAGCTGATCGAACAGCTTCCACTCATACCAAAGCCGGGTTTCCGTCACGCCATACGGGTTCGCCGGGGCGCCGCGCGCCGATGTCCGCCGCGGCGGCGCAGCCGAAAGATTCCGGTCGTGCAGGGATCGCTCAAAGTAAGATGCCTGCTGGTCGATGGTCACCACGATGGCCCGGCAGCCGGCCGCCTGCGCGTCCTCCAGCGTCTTGCGGTTATAGTCCATCTCCGGCCGCGCGTAGAGCTGAAACCACAAAGGTCCCTTGGCCGCCGCCGCAATCTTGGCCACCGGAAAACTGGAGACGTTGCTGATGATCATCGGCGTCTGGGCCGCCGCAGTGGCGCCCTGATACATCGCCGGCTCTCCCTCGGGATGCAGCGCCGCCTGCGCCGCGCTGGGCGAGATCATGATGGGGTACGCCATTTTCGTGCCCAGAATATCCGCCGCGGTTACAGGCGATTCCGAAGCGGCGACCGCGCCCGGCAGCAGGCTCACCCAATCGAATGCCTCCCGGTTCCGCCGCAGCGTGAATTCCGTCTCGCTCCCATAGGCGGTGTAGTTGTAAGCCGTGCGCGGTACTTTGGCGAACGCCACCGGCTCGAAGTCGAACGCCGTTTCCAGTTCGTTCATCCCTGGGACGCGGCTGTGATCGCGAAACGGATCCTGCTGCCCCGGCAGCAGCGGCGAGCCCGCCAGGAATCCCGACAGCGCCCGCAGCGCCGCCCGGCGCGTTGCCTCATAGCCCTTCATATCACCTACTCCGCCGCCTCAATCGCCTCCGACACCTCTTCCCACTCGGCAATCAGTTTCTCCAGCCGCGCCCGCTGGCCATCCAGATCCGCCGAAAGCTTCGTCGCCTGATCGGCGCTCTGGAACACTGCCAACTCCCGCTCGATTTCGGCAATCCGCGACTCCGCCTCCGCAATCTGCTTCTCCAGTGAAGAGCACCGGTCCCGCATCTGCTTCAGCTTGATCGGATTCACACGCTGTTTCGGCGGCGCGGCCGGCTTCACTTCCACCGGCGCCGCCGCTGCCGCGTTGCCCATGATCACTGGCGGAGCCGACTCCTGCTGCTTGCGGAACAGGTAATCCTCGTAGTTGCCCGCATAGACATGCACCGCGCCGCCGCCGATCTCAAAGATCTTCGTCGCCAGCTTGTCAATGAAATACCGGTCGTGGGAGACAAACACCACCGTACCGTTATACTCCGCCAGCGCCTCCAGCAGCACGTCCTTGGCGCGCATGTCCAGGTGATTGGTGGGCTCATCCAGCAACAGGAAGTTGGCCGGATGCAGCAGCAGCCTCGCCAGCGCGTAGCGGTTCCTTTCACCGCCTGAAAGGACGCCGATCCTCTTGAACGCGTCGTCGGCCGAGAAAAGAAAGCAGCCCAGCAGGTTGCGCAGTTCCGTCTGTGTGCGCATCGTGGAGATGGAAACCAGGTCGTCGAAGATTCTGGCCTCCGGATCCAATTCCTTGTACTGGTCCTGCGCGAAGTAATCGGGCTCCACGTTGTGTCCCAATACATACTCGCCGCGCGTGAGCGGCTCGGTCCCGGCCAGCAGCTTGATCAGCGTCGACTTGCCCGCGCCGTTGTGGCCCACCAGCGCGATCCGCTCCCCGCGCTCAATCAGGAAATTGACGTTCGCCAGCACCAGCTTTTCGCCGTATCGTTTTTCCACGCCCTTAAATTCCGCCACCACCCGTCCCGACGATTTCGGCTGCGGGAACTTGAAGTGGATGGTTTGCTCTTCCGGCGGAATCTCCACACGCTCAATTTTTTCCAGCTCCTTGATGCGGCTCTGCACTTGCTTCGCCTTGCTTGCCTGATAGCGAAAGCGGCTGATGAAGGCCTCAAGCTGCTCGATGCGCTCATTCTGATTGCGCGCCACCGCCTTCAGATGATCGAACCGCTCCTCTTTTAACTGCAGGTATTTGGTGTAGTTGCCGGGGTAGAACCAGACCTTCTTGTTCCAGACTTCCACCAGCTTATCCACCGTCACGTCCAGGAAGTAACGGTCATGGGAGATCAGCACGAACGCGTTGGGATAGTCGTGGAGATAATCCTCCAGCCAGTTGCGCGCCTCCAGGTCAAGGTGGTTTGTCGGCTCGTCCAGCAGCAGAATGTTGGGCTTTTCCAGCAGCAGTTTGGCCAGCGCGATGCGCATCTGCCAGCCGCCGGAGAACTCATCGGTGTAGCGTTTCCAGTCCTCGCGCCCGAAGCCCAGTCCGGCCAGCACAGTGCCCACCTGCGCCTCCAGCGCATAGCCGTCGCGCGCCTGAAACTCGGTCTGCAGCAGGTGAAAGCGATCCGAGAGCTGTTGATACTCCGCCGACGCCGGATCCATCGTCGCGATGCCGTGCGTCAACTGTTCCATCTCGATCTCCATCTCCTTCAACCCCTGAAAGACGGAGAGACACTCGTCGAACACCGTGCGCCCGCGCAGGCTCAAGCCCTCTTGCGGCAGATAGCCGAAGCGGATGCCGCGCGTGATATGCATATCGCCCTGATCCAGCGATTCCATGCCCGCCAGGATCTTCAGCATCGTGGACTTGCCCGTCCCGTTGCCGCCTACAATGCCCACGCGGTCCTTCGGACCAATCAGCCAGTTGCAATCCTCAAATAGAACTTTGTGGCCGAAGCGTTTGCCGGCGCCGCTCAGTTGAATCATTTGCCCTCGCCACCCTGCCGGTATCGCAGCACCCGGCCCGCGCGCGCATCCGTGAGTTTCCCGTCCGCCACCATCGCCACGCCATTCACCAGCACCCAGTCAAAGCCTTCGGAAAACCGGTGCGGGTCCTGGAAGGTCGAGACATCTTTTACCCGCGCCGGATCGAAGATCAGGATGTCCGCCGCGAAGCCTTCGCGCACCAGTCCGCGGTCGCGAAAAGCGAACGTGCGCGCGGGCAGGGAGGTCATCCTGCGGATCGCATCCTCCAATGTCAGCACCTTGCGCACGCGGACATATTCGGCCAGCACCCTGGCGTTGGTTCCATACGATCGCGGATGTGGCATGCCCACGCCAATCTCCCGAATGCCGCCGTCGCTGGCGATCGCCGTGTTGGGATAGCGCATGATGCGATCCACATCGGCCGTTCCCATCGAGTGATACACCATCTGCGCGCCCCCGGCCAGCATCAGGTCGAAAATCGTCTGGATCTCGGCGTTCACCGTCCGCGGCCTCTTCTTCAGTGCGTTGATCTGCGTGATCGTCTTGCCCTCATAGGCCCGGTTCGGCGCAAAGCCCGCCACCGTGGCGTAGGAATAATTCAGGTGGCCGAGGCTGCGCAGCCTGGCGAGCATCTCACGGGCGATGCGGGCGCGCGTCACCTTGCTGGTCAGCCGCTCCCTGATCGCCGCAGCGCCATCGGCCAGCGCCCACGATGGCAGCGTGATGCCGAGGTCGGTGCTTGACCGGTCGTAGGGATATTGATCGATCACCACATCCACGCCCTCATTGCGATATCGCTCCACCAGCGCCAGAGAACGCGTGCTGGTTCCCCACAACCGCTTGTTGTCGATCTTGAAATGTGAAAGCTGCACCCGCGCGCCGGCTTCCCGCCCCGCCCTTACGGCCTCCGCAATCGCCTCCAGCACCTTGGCCCCTTCATCGCGCATATGCGACGCATACACGCCGCCCAGTTTGCCCGCCGGCCTGGCCAGCGCCGCCACCTCGTCTGAATTGCTGTAAGTGCCCGGGATATAGATCAGGCCGGTGGAAAAACCGACGGCGCCCTGCCGCATCGCTTCTTCCACTAGCGCCTGCATCTTTGCGATTTCTTCCGCCGTGGCCGCGCGGTTCGCCGTGCCCATCACCTGTCTGCGCACCGTGTTGTGGCCGATGAGGCTGGCGACGTTTAATCCCAGTCCGGCCTTGTCCAGCTTCGCGAACCACTCGCCCAGCGGTAACGCCGAACCGCCGCAGTTGCCCGTCACCACCGTCGTGACGCCGTCCAGCAGATAGTTGTCGCCGCGCGGCACCTTCTCCACCGCGCCTTCAATGTGCGTGTGCACATCGATGAATCCCGGGGTAACCACGCGGTCCCGCGCGTCGATCACACGATCCGCCGAACGCCCGCCAAGCGCGCCGATGGCCGCGATCCGCCCCGACTTCACCGCTACGTCGGCCCGGTACCACGGATTGCCCGTTCCATCGATCACCCGCGCGTTGCGAATCAGGATGTCAAAATCGGCCGCCGGCGAAAGCACCGCCGCCCACGCCAGTATCCGCAACAACCTCATACCACCGGACCACAAAAGAAGTTAAGCGCCTTGGCGATGTAAATCTTCATCTCGGTTCGCTTCACCACGTCGTCCAGGAAGCCGTGCTGCACCAGGAATTCGCTGCGCTGGAAACCTTCGGGCAGCTTCTGGCGGATGGTCTGTTCGATCACGCGCGGGCCGGCAAATCCGATCAGCGCGCCCGGTTCGCCGATATTCAGATCGCCCAGCATAGCGAAGCTGGCCGTCACGCCGCCCGTGGTCGGATCGGTAAGCACGCTGATGTAAGGGATCTTTGCCTCGTCCAGCCGCATCAACGCCGCCGAAATCTTCGCAAGCTGCATCAGGCTGATGGCGCCTTCCTGCATGCGCGCCCCGCCCGAAGCGGAAATGATGATGATGGGGATGCGCTTCTCAATGGAGCGCTCAATGGCGCGTGTGATCTTCTCCCCCATCACGGAACCCATGCTGCCGCCGATGAACTTCAGCTCAATCGCGCAGATGGTGACCTGCCGCCCCGCCAGCCGCCCCTCGCCGGCGATGACGGCGTCCTTCATCTCCAGCGCTTCCTGCATGTCGGCCAGCCGCTGCTTGTAGGGCTTGGAATCGACGAACTCCAGCGGGTCGGTGGAACTCAACGCTGTGTCGAACTCCTCAAACTCGCCGTTGTCGAACAGCAGCTTCAGCCGCGCGCGGGCGTCGATCTTGAAATGAAATCCGCACTGCGGGCAGATTTGCTGATTTTCATCCAGCGTCTTGCGCCAGATAATCTGGCCGCAGGCGTCGCACTTGTGCCACAACCCTTCGGTGCGAACGGTCTTGTCGCCTTCCGGGGAAGTGGAGACGCTGGGAGTCTTCCGGGTAAACCATGCCATATCAGGCCAAGATTTAAAGGTAGCGCGTGCGGAAACACAATCGCAACGGCTCGGTTATCTTAAGAGAGAACATGCTCATCATTCATGTCCACGTGCGCGTGAAGCCGGATTCGGCCGGCGCCTTTATGGAGGCTACCCGTGAGAACGCCGCAAACAGCATCCAGGAGCCGGGCGTCGCCCGGTTCGACGTGCTGCGGCAGGCCGATGATCCCACACGATTCCTGTTGATCGAGGTTTATCGCGACGCCGAGGCGCCGGCGCGCCACAAGGAAACGGCACACTATTTAAAGTGGCGCGATGCGGTGGCAGGCATGATGGCCGAACCCCGCACCAGCGTGAAATACGAGAGCATCGCCTGACCGTGCAATTCGAGTTTGCTGTTCCAAGGATCGTGTTCGGATGCGGCAGCGCCGCCGGAATTTCCGGCGCAGTACGGCAATTCGGCAGCCGCCCCCTGCTGGTGACCGGCAATTCGCAGCGGGCCGCGGCCCTTGTGCCGGACGCAGCGGCCCTGGCAAGAGTGGGAAACGAACCTGGCGTGGACACGGTTCGCACCCTGGTGGCCGTGGCGCGCAGGGAACAGTGCGACGCGGTTGTCGCCATCGGCGGAGGCAGCGTGATGGATGCCGGCAAGGCCGCCGCCGCCATTCTGGCCAATGGCGGAGACCCGCTGGACTACCTGGAAGTGATCGGCAAAGGGCAGAGCCTGCACCGTCCCTCAATCCCCTTCATCGCCGTGCCCACTACGGCGGGCACCGGGACCGAAGTGACGCGCAACGCCGTCCTCGGCTCGCCGGAGCATGGCGTAAAGGCCAGCCTGCGCAGTCCGCTGATACTGGCCCGGCTGGCGGTGGTGGATCCCGAACTCACCTTCGATCTTCCGCCCGCGCTCACCGCCTCTACCGGCATGGACGCGCTCACGCAGTTGATTGAGCCGTTTGTCAGCAATCGCGCCAATCCAATGACAGACCCGTATTGCCTGGAGGGCATCGCCCGCGTGGCGCGCTCCCTCCGGCCGGCATTTCGTGGTGACCGCGCGGCCCGCACCGATATGTCGCTTGCCAGCCTGCTGGGCGGCGTCGCGCTGGCCAATGCCGGCCTGGGCGCGGTGCATGGATTTGCGGCTCCGATTGGCGGTGGTTTCTCCGCACCGCACGGCGCCGTCTGCGCGGCCCTGTTGCCCCATGTCACGCGTGCGAATCTGGAAGCCCTGTCTGCGCGCGCGCCCGAAAGCGAGGCGCTGGCGCGTTACCGCCGGATCTCGGAGTTTCTGACCGGTGAGGCCGCCGGGTCCGCTTTGACCGGCTGGCTGGAAGACCTGTGTGCGGATCTTGAGATCCCTCCGCTTCGCGCCTATGGCATCACCGCTGCCGGCGTGCCCGCCCTGGTGGCCAACGCCGCCAAGGCCAGCAGCATGAAGGCAAACCCCATCGTGCTGACGGCCGGGGAACTGACCGCCATCCTGCTGCGCGCGATATAGTTGAAGCTTCTCTATGGTTGTCTGGCTCCTTGTTCTCGTTTCCGCCTTCGCGCAACAAAAAGCATTCCGCGATCCGGCGCCTCCCAAAGTGGAGAAGCTGGAGCCCAGGGCCGCGCCCAGTCCCGCCGCCAACTCCAATACCCGATTCCACCGCAAGCCCAAGCCGCTTCCCGCTGGCGCCGTGACCCATGACTGGACGTCCTTCCTCGGGCCCACTCACAACGGCGTCTCCACGGAAACGAAACTGGCCAAAAGCTTCCCCGCCTCAGGTCCGCCGTTGGTGTGGGAAATGAAGAAAGGCACAGGCTACAGTTCACCCGCGATTTCCGGTGGCTACCTGGTCTTCCTGCACCGCGTGGGCGACAAGGAAATCGTGGAGTGTCTCAATCCCGCCACCGGTGACCGCTATTGGCAGCACACCTACACCACCACCTATGAAGACCGCTACGGCTACAACAACGGACCGCGCGCCAGCCCGGTGATTGACGGCGATTACGTCTACACCTACGGCGCCCAGGGCAAGCTGTTCTGTTTCCGGCTCCCCACCGGCCAGATCTTATGGAAGCGCGACATCAATGCCGAGTTTAAGGTGCCCCAGGATTTCTTCGGGACCGCCTCCACGCCGCTCATCGAAGGTGAGCACATCATCCTCATGATCGGCGCCCCCGGCGGGCCCACCGTTGCCGGTTTCGACAAGCTCACCGGCCGCATGGTGTGGGGCGCGGGATCCGAATGGGGGCCCAGTTATGCCTCTCCCATTCCAGCCACGGTGCATGGCAAACGGCGGGTGTTTGTCTTTGCGGGCGGGGAGAGCCAGCCTCCCACCGGCGGACTGCTGGTGGTGGACCCCAAGACCGGCGCGGTGGATAGCACCTTCCCGTGGCGCAGCAAGAGTTATGAATCGGTAAATGCAAGCTGTCCGGTGATCTTCGGAAACAGCGTCTTTGTATCGGCCAGTTACCGCACCGGCGGAGCGCTGCTGGACTTACAGCCCGATGGATCGCACAAAACCGCCTGGACGACGCGCGATTTCGGCTTACACTTCAACACGCCGGTTTATAAGGACGGCTACCTCTACGGCTACGATGGCCGCAATGAACCTGATGCCTCCCTTGCCTGCATCAATGCCAGGACCGGCGAGTTGGCCTGGCGGGAAACGCCGGAATGGAAGGAAACGCTGGACATCAACGGCGAGAAAAAGGAACAGATGCTTTCCACTTACCGTGGAAATCTGCTGCATGTGGACGGCCGCTTTCTGGCGCTGGGTGAAATGGGCCACCTGTTGTGGCTGGATCTTTCGCCCAAGGGCTACAAGGAAACTTCACGGGCCTGGCTGTTTGCGGCGCGCCAGACGTGGAGTCCGCCGGTGATCAGCCGCGGGCTGCTCTACATTGTGCAGCATGAACGTGACATCCTGAAGGGCACCGGCGCGCGGCTGCTCTGTTACGATCTGCGGCAATAGGCGCCGCAGCTATCGTCCGTACTTTTCCCCAATCCGCTGGATCTTCGCCTTCAAGGCCTCCCGCAGCGACTTCTGATTCTCGTACAGAATCGTCGGCACATCATAGATGTCGAACGGCAGCCTGGTGCCTTCCTTCGCCGTGACAATCACGTCCTTGCCCAGCGCCTGCGCCCAGCCGAGTTCATAATAGACGTTCGGTTTCGGCTCGCTGACATCGGCGATGACGAACGCCGCCTGCTGGATCGCCTCTATGATCTCAGGCACGATGCGCTGTTTCGAGGTATCGATGTGCTCGTCGATCTTGAAGGCTTCGAACTTGCCGTCCTTGCAAGCCGTCTGGAAGGTGTCATAGACGTCCTCCAGAATCGGATCTTTGGTGAACGACATGATCACAAAGACGTTGCGGGGCGTGATGATACGTTCGGCCAGCGAAACCACGCGCCTTGCGTAGGCCTCCACCTTCGCCGGATCGGAAACCACGCTGTTCAACAGCTCATAGTCGTTCTTACGCACGCGCGTGCTATAGCGGGTCTTGAAATCCTGTAACTCGGTTTCGAAGATTTCCGCTGCCGCCAACCCGAACGTCGCCACCGGAAGCACGGGCTTGCCCGCCAGACGCGCCCAATTTGCTGCGCGGCGTGTGCCCTCCCATCCACCCACCAGGATGACGGCGTCGGCCTGCGCCACCGGCTCCGGATAGACCAGTTTCGGGCCAAGCAGATCCCAGCGCGGTAACTGTGACTGGCGCACGCTGCCGATGTCGTGAATCGGGACCGTGCCCTTGCCGACGTAGGAGACGATCCAATCCTCGGCCTGTTTGCCAGCCGTTCTCGCCGCCGCTTCGGCCGCTTTTGCCGCCTCCGCGTCGAAGCGCGTCTGGCAGCCTCCGAGTAGGACGTGGTTCTGGCGGATCACTTCCGCCGCTAATGCCCTGACGAAGACCGGAATCGGGTGATCCAGGCCGTCGGCATCGTCAAATCCACCCGCGATCAAAATGGACGCCATGAGGTTACGCCTTGCGCAGAGCCCATTCTATCGTGTCGATCGATGGGGCGAAGTGAAGCACGGGAGGCTCGGGCGGCAGCGTGAACCCCTGCGCCGCCGCCATCGTGTTTTCCTGGATCTCCGCTTCGGCCGCCTGCAGCGCCCAAGGGTCATGATAGATATCGCCGCGGTACAGCGCGCCGTGCGCGGCTGTGTAAAGGCAGTACCGCTCGGTGAGAAAGTAGGCGAGCGAGCCGGCCTGTGACCGCCGCGGCTCTCCCACCCCGCGATAGCGTCCGCGAAACGAAGCGGGCGGCGCCCCCCGATGCGTCCGCCGGCTCTCATATTCGATCCAGCCTCCCGGCGCCTCCCGCATGCTCATCGCCGCATCGAAGTAGGGCAGCTTGAACCATGTCCGCGCCACACGCACGGCCAGGGGATTCGCCGCATCCAGGCTGAAGAAATATACACCCGGCCTGCCGCCGGCCAGCACGTAGGTGCGTACGTTCAACTCGAGGAAACGGGAAATCCACGGCAGCGGAACCGTATGCCGCAAACAGATGCCGCTCATGCCAAACGGCACCACGCCCAGCCATGCGCTGCCGTCGAAGGTGTCCAGTTCCAGCCCTGGCGGAATCGCGCCGCGCAGCGCCGCCGGATCCATTCGCCAATGCGCGAACAGCAGGTTGTACCATCGCTGCCGCATGATCCACCCGCGCCGTGTCTCCACACTCTCAGGCTAAAATAGAAGAGTGACCCGCAGGCAGTTCGCAGCTTCCGTGCTGGCAGCCGGCTCCCTTCGAGCCAACGGCAATCCCGTCTCTCTGCGCGGCAATCTTACCCAGACGCCTGGGCAGCCGCCCGTTCTCACCCTGCCCGGCGGCAAGGCCGTTGCCCTGACAGGCGACGAACAGACCACCGGCGTGCTGAACGACGCCCGCCTGAAGGACGCCGACTTTGAGATTTCCGGCGCCTACAACACCGCGGGTGTTTTCGAAATCCTGCCCATCCACAAGCGCGCCCTCTTCGTCCACAAGGACGGAAAACGGCTCTATGTCACCTACTGGTGCGACATCTGCGCCATCCGCACCTACACGCCCGGCGTCTGCTGGTGTTGCCAGGATGAGACAGCGCTCGACATGAAAGAAAGACTCGACGTAGACTGAACGTTCCCTACCATGAACTACACCGCCGAACGGCAGACGGTGGACGGCATTGAGGTGATCCACCTTGCCGACGCCGCCCGGAACACCAGCGTGCGGATCGCTCCGTCGCTTGGAAACAACTCCTACGAAATGACCGTGAATGGCCAGCGGGTTTTCTGGTCGCCCTACCAGACGCTGGCCGAACTGAAAGCGAAACCCGCCATGGCCGGCAATCCGTTCCTCGCCCCGTGGGCGAACCGTCTGGACCAGGAAGCGTTTTGGGCCAACGGGAAGAGGTACCACCTCAACCCGGATCTCAAGAACTTCCGCAAAGACGGTTTTCAGCAGCCGATTCACGGGCTGGTGGTTTACACCCCAAACTGGCAGGTGACTGCGCTTGAAAGTGGTGGCGAGCAGGCCGCCCTCAGCAGCCGGCTGGAGTTCTGGCGGCATCCGGATTGGATGGCGCAGTTTCCCTTTGCCCACAGCATTGAGATGATCTACCGGCTGAAGGACGGCGCCCTTGAAATTGAGACCGTACTCGAAAACCTCAGCGTGGACGCGATGCCTGTCTCGGCCGGCTATCACCCCTACTTCACCCTGCCGGGCGTACCGCGCGATTCCTGGAAAGTGAGGCTCCCGGTGCGTGAGCATGTGGTGTTGAACGACAAGCTGACGCCTACCGGAGAGCGCAAGCCATTCACCCTTTCCCAGCCCGTGGAACTGGCCGGGCGGCAGTTTGACGACGTCTTCGCCGGGGTTGATTCAGCCGCCGCGTTTTCCGTCGAAGGCGGCGGGAAAAAGATCTCTGTTCGTTACGGGCCCAAGTTTCCCGTGGCCGTCGTATATGCGCCGGCCGGCCGCGACTTCGTCTGCTTTGAGCCGATGACAGGCATCACCAACGCGTTCAACCTCGCGCACGCCGGCAAATACCCCGAGTTGCAGACAATCGCCCCCGGCGGGCGATGGCGCGAAAGTTACTGGATTACACCTTCAGGCTACTGACGCCGATGCCGGCTGAACTGCGCGAAATTCGTATCTATCCGGTGAAAGCGCTGGACCCGATCGTGGTTCACGCCGCTCGCGTGGTCACCAACGGCGCGCTGGAGCACGACCGCGAATGGGCCATCGCCGATGCCCAGGGCCGCTTCCTGAATGGGAAACGAACCCGGGCGATTCACCGGCTGCAGGGGTTCGATGCGGACCTGCTTGCCTCAGGGACGACTGAAGCGGAGCAGCGGCTCAGCCAGTTTTTTGACGAACCGGTGACCCTGGTGCGGAACACGGAAGGGGGCTTTCCAGATGACACTGATTCCCCGGGGCCCACGCTGGTGAGCCGTGCCTCCATTGAAACCGTGGCCGGCTGGTTCGGCTGGGATACGGAAAACACCCGCCGCCGCTTCCGCGCCAATCTGGAGATCGACGGCGTTCCCGCGTTCTGGGAGGACCGGCTTTACGGCGGCAGCTTGCGCATCGGCGATGTCCTGCTGGAGGCGGTGAATCCCTGCCAGCGCTGTGTGGTTCCTTCACGCGATCCCGCCAGCGGCGAGGAGCGCGCCCGGTTCCAGCGTGAGTTTGCCGAACTTCGCAAGGCGCATCTTCCCTCCTGGGCCGATCCCGCCCGTTTCAATCATTATTACCGCTTCGCCGTCAACACGCGGATTCCACGATCGGAATGGGGTAAATCGATCAGGATTTTCTCTCCGTGTACTGTTCCTCCTTTCCCGCCGGGCAACGCATAGAGGAAACCCAATGCCGGCATCTTGTTCAGCTCGCAGAAGGACCCGCGCAGAATTCGCAGGGGAACTGGCGCCGAATCGCCGCAACCGATCCGGTGGCTTGCGGTTGAAACGCCGGCGCCGGAATCGACACTATTCCGGCATCATGCTACAGTTAGGAATTCGGCCACAGTTTATGCCGCAACCTGCGAACATTACGCAGTTTCTGGCCCAGGTGCGCGAAGGAAAACCGGACTCCGAACGCCGCCTCTTCGACTTGGTTTACCAGGAACTTCACCGTCTTGCCTCCGGCCTCATGCGCAGGGAGCGCCGGGATCATACCCTGCAGGCCTCGGCCCTGGTGAATGAAGCGTACCTGCGGCTGGTTGGTCACCAGGACATCGACTGGGAGTCGAGAAGTCATTTCTATATGGCCGCCGCGCAGGTGATGCGCCGCATCCTGATCGACCACGCCCGCAAGAGGCAGGCCGGCAAACGGTTCACCGGCATCCGGCGCGTGGACCTGCATGAGGCGATGACCGTGGCTGAGGAAAACGACGGACAAATGCTGGATCTGGACTCCGCTCTCAACCGGCTGGCGGCGATTGACCCTCGCCAGTGTCAGATCGTGGAACTGCGATTCTTTGCCGGATTGACCGTGGATGAAACCGCCCGCGTGCTGAGTGTTTCGGAGAAAACCGTAAAGCGCGACTGGGCTGTGGCCCGGGCGTGGCTGGAAGGCGAACTGCGCGGCGCAAGCGCGGTCTGAAATATTCCCTGAGAGAAATTTCCACTTCGCGGCACTATCCCTATGGACCATGTCGCGTTTCGATGGCTCGCTCAAGAAACTGATTCCCGGGTCGATTCTCATGGACAAGCTTGCCCACAGCGGTGTCCGGGAATGGCTTAACGTGGAACTGCCGGCCGTACGTAATCCCAGGGTCGATCTTGTCGCGTGGCTCGAAAACGCCATTCTGTTTCACCTGGAGCTGCAGAGCTCTAACGATCCGGAAATGGCGCAGCGGATGCTCGAATACTACGTCCGGCTGTGGCGCGAGTTCACCGTGCCTCCCATGCAGGCGGTGCTCTACGTCGGGCCCGAACGGATGTCCATGGATCGCCGGTTGCGGCACAGGAATCTGGCGCTGCGCTACAGGCTGGTGGATATTCGGGATTTCGATTCCGAGGAATTCCTGGCCAGCCCCCGCGTGGAGGACAGTATCCTGGCCGTGCTCTGCCGTGTGCGCGATCAGCGGCAGACGATCCGGCGAATCCTCGACCGGATCTGCAGCGCCGATCCGGCCAGCCGGGCCGACCTGCTGGCGCAACTGCTGGTAATATCGGGATTAAGGAACGCGGAAACTATCGTTCAAGAGGAGGGCAGGCACGTGCCGGTGCAAATCGATCCAATGCAGAATGCCGTGCTCCGTGAGTGGTACCAGGAGGCTCACGAAAAAGGCTTGGCCGAAGGACTGGCGGAAGGTTTGGCCGAAGGGCTTGTTGAGGGTGAGTCCAAGGGCAGACGGAACCTCCTGCGGGGATTGTTGGAGCGCCGATTCGGCCCGCTGCCCGCCTGGGTGGCAAACCGCCTCGCCACCGCCCCAGCCGCCACGCTCGAGGACTGGAGCCTTCGCATCCTTGACGCCTCAACCCTCGAAGAAGTGATCGGCGAGGGCTGAGCCCCAACCTGCCGGCGGTCAATTACAGCGCGGCACTGTAATGAACGCTCAAGTGGAGACATGAGTAAGAGCTTATGAACTCTCTTATTCTGCTGCTGCTGTCGTGGCCGCTACCCGCCGCCGACTACACATTTCACAAGATCATCGACACCGCACCCGGTTCTGAGTACTCGTCCTTTAAGCCACACCTGATCCTGAACAACGAAGGTGTCGTGGCGCTTACGGCTACCCGCCGCAGGGACGGCCAGCAGGTCTTACTCAGGGGAACACCCGGCGCGATGTCGGTACTGGTGGAAGAGAGCGACGAGGTTCGCGCTCCCGTGGCTGCCGACATGAACGATTCCGGGGCCGTGGTCTATTTCGCCGGGGCTTCTGTCCGGACAACAACCGGTAGCGGACCCTCCAGAGTAGTAGCTACCGGCCGGGGTCCCGATTTCCTGTTCATCAATTTGGGTATTACCGCCTTTCCCTCCATCAACAATGATGGAGCCGTTGCGTTCACGGCGTCGAACCGCGTGTATGTCGCGGCAAACGGGGAAGCGCCACGGATGGTAGTGAGCGAAACGGACATCCCCCGGTGGTTCGCAAACACACCAGCCCAACTCAGCGGAGTGCGTATCAACAATCGTGGCGTCATTGCTTTCCATGCTCTTGGAACAGCGAACCCAGCGAAGTCGGCTGTGTACCTGAAGGGCGAGGGGCCGCCCGTTCTGGCGCTCCCCTTCGAAACGATCTGGACGCCTTTCAGCGACGACGGATCCATGGCTCTCTACAGCAGGGTCTTCCGGGATGGAGTGGCTATCACCCGCGAGGGCGTCCTCGCCAATGCGGTCACCTTCGATGATGAGACAGCAGGCCTTTCCACGGCTCTTGGCATGAGTAATTCCGGCAACCTTGTCTTCCTGGCCGACGCGAGTGACGGCTCCGCCAAAGCTTCGGGAATCTTTACCGGGGGAGACCTGGAGCGTCACGGGGTAATCGCCGTTGGGGATCCGCTGTTCGGTTCGACCGTAGCTCACTTCCATACGCTCATCGGCTATCAACCTCGGCTCATCAATGACCGCGGACAGATCCTGTTCAGCTACACGCTCTCCAACTTTGTTTCCGGCGTGGCGCTGGCCGACCCCGTAGGAGAAGTTGCGCCCGGCGCGCCCGTAATCTACCCCGGAGGCATCCGCAACACGGCGCTGCCCACCCCCGCCACCGAACGCGGCGCGGCGCTGGCGCCCGGCACGGCAATCTCCATCTACGGCCGGAACTTCGCCCCGCGCCTGGAAATCCCTGAGCGGAACAGCCAGTTGCCTTCATCGCTCGGCGGAGTCGCTGTTACCTTCAACGGAATCGAAGCTCCCGTGTTTTTCGCCGCCCAAGGGCAAGTGGATGTCCTTGTCCCTTACGAACTGCAGGGCGCCACCACCGCCGAGGTAAAAGTATTCGCCGCTGGCGGTGAGAGTGGGCCGGTTACTGTCAACATCGCTCCCCATTCCCCGGCGATTTACCGAATCCTCGAGTCCGGGTCCGCGCGCGCGGTCTACACGGGCACAGAAACGCTGGTCCTGCCAATTGGTGCGACTCCTGACTCAAGACCCGCGCGGCCCGGCGACCGGATTTCCATCTTCGCGAATGGGCTTGGCGGGGTGACTCCCGAACTTGCCAGCGGCGCAAATTCATGTCCGGACTCAGTGTGCGAGGCGGACGATTCCAACGTGGTCCCTCGCCATGCGGCGGTCAAACCGGTGGTTCAGATCGGGGGCACCGCCCTGCCTGAGGACAATGTCCACTTCGCCGGGCTCGACGCTCGCACTCCCGGGTTTTTTCGCATCGACTTCACGCTGCCGGCAGGCCTGCCTTCAGGCGCCCAGCCCATGGTTATCCGGCAGGGCAACTTCTCCAGCCCCGAACGGACGGTGGTCATCAGCCTCAGGTAGGTGCGGCGGAGCATGGCCGCGTCCGGCAATGTTACGATCCTAGGGATCGTCCGTTGGGAGGCGCAGCCGTTGAAAACTCTCGCACTCATACACACCAGCCCAGTTCTTACGCCCCTGTTCGCCGGCCTGGCCCGGCAACTGCTCGGCGACACCCGGATCTTTCACATGGTGGATGAGAGCCTCATCGCCAACACCATCCGCACCGGCAGCCTGCAAAAAGACACGATCCGCCGCCTTGTCAATCACGTCGATTCAGCCGGCCGCGCGGGCGCCGATGCCGTGCTGGTCACATGCTCCTCCATCGGACCGGCGGTAAACGTGGCCCGGCAAATGTTCGATTTCCCGGTGCTGCGCATCGATGAGGCGATGGCCGAACGCGCCGTCGAGGCCGGCAGCCGCATTGGCGTGATCGCCACGCTGAACACCACGCTCGATCCCACGGTCAGCCTGATTCGCGAAACAGCCGCCCGCATGGGCCGCTCTGTCGAAGTCATCTCCCACCTCTGCGAAGGCGCCTTTCAGGCGGTGATCAGCGGAGACACGGCAACGCATGACCGCGCCGTCTCCGAAGGGCTGATGAAGCTGGCGGGTGAGGTGGACGTCATCGTCCTGGCGCAGGCGTCCATGGCGCGGGTGGTGGATCAGTTCGCCGCTGGCCAACTGAAAGTGCCGGTGCTTTCCAGTCCCACGCTGGCCATGGAACGCGCGCGCGACGTGCTGGCCGGTTAAGACGATGGGAACACGCCACGTTGTTCTGTCCCTGCTGGTAGTGCTGTCGATCCTGACCTTTCTGGACCGGCTGTGCATCGCCGTGGCGGGACCGCGGATGCAGAGCGAACTCGGTATCTCGCCGCAACAGTGGGGCTGGGTGCTGGGCGCATTCGTGCTCGCCTACGGCCTATTCGAAATCCCCACGGGAATGATGGGAGACCGCTCCGGCCAGCGTAGCGTGCTTACGCGAATCGTACTTTGGTGGTCCGGCTTCACCGCATTGACCGGAGCGATGTCCGGGTTCGTTCCGCTGGTGGCGGTGCGATTTCTGTTCGGCGCCGGTGAGGCGGGCGCCTACCCGAATATGGCCGGCGTGGTGGCCCGGTGGTTCCCTCCCAGGGAGCGCGCCCGGGCGCAAGGCTATGTCTGGGGCGCGAGCCGTGCGGGTGGCGCTCTGGCGCCGCTGATGGTGGTGCCGCTGCAGCAGGCATTCGGGTGGCGGGCTTCCTTCTGGATCTTCGGATTCCTGGGTGTGATCTGGTGCGCCGTATGGTGGTGGTGGTATCGCGACGACCCGCGCGAGCGCGGTGAACAGGTGCATTATGTCGCCTCCGTGCACCGTCTGGATTGGAGCCTGCTGGCCTCCAGTACGCAGCTTTGGACCATCCTGCTCATGTACGGCAGCTATGCCTGGGGATCGTGGTTCTACTTCTCATGGCTGCACACTTATCTGGTCAAGGCCCGCGGATTTACCGAAGGCGAGATGGCATTGGCGTCGTCGTTTCCCTTCGTGCTGGGCACGATTTCCAACATCGGCGGCGGCTACCTCAGTGACTACGCCTGCCGGCGGCTGGGCATGAAGCTGGGAAGAAAGCTGGTGGGAACGCTGTGTCTCACCGCCGCGGCGGGCGTGTTGATTGCCGCCGCCATGACGGCGGATAAGCTGACAGCCGCGCTGCTGCTGGCCGTCAGTTTCGGAACAATGGATCTGATGCTCCCATCGGCCTGGGCCATCTGCCTGGACATCGGCGGAAACCACGCCGGCGCCGTCACCGGCGCCATGAATACCGCGGGCCAGCTTGGCGGCTTTGTCTGCACCGTGGTATTCGGATACGTCGTGGCGTATTTCCAGGATTACAACGCACCCCTGTTTCTCATCGCGGGCATGCTGCTGTTCGCCGCGCTGCTGTTCTCCCGCATCGACGCGACAAAGCCGCTGTTCCCCGGAAAGGAATCATGAGCAGAATTCACGCGAAATACTGGATTGAGACGGCATTTCCACTGGCCCAGGCCGCCGAGGTGATGGCCGGCGAGCAATCCTCCGGCACGTTCGTCAAAGTGCCCGGCGAGACCGAGGAACTGCGCAATCGCCACGCCGCGCGCGTGGAGCGAATCGTCGAATTGGATTCGGTGACCGAGCCGTCTCTGCCCGGAGCGCGCGCCCCCCAGACGCTGTTCCGCCGCGCTGAAGTATCCCTTTCCTGGCCCGTGGAGAATCTGGGGCCATCCTTGCCGAACCTGATGGCCACCGTCGCCGGGAACCTGTTCGAGTTGCAGCAATTTTCCGGGCTGAAGCTGCTGGATCTTACCCTGCCCGGCGTATTTCGCGACCGCTACCCAGGTCCCCAGTTCGGCGTCGCAGGCACGCGGCTGCTTTCCGGCGTGGAGCGCCTTCCGCTGGTAGGCACCATCATCAAGCCCAGTGTTGGGCTGAGTCCCGAAGCCACGGCGGAGATGGTGCGCCAACTCGCCGAAGGCGGCATCGACTTTGTAAAAGACGACGAACTGCAGTGCGACGGCCCGCACTGCACATTCCAAGCGCGAGTGGACGCGGTGATGCGTGTGATCAATGATCATGCCGCGCGTACGGGGAAGAAGGTGATGTTCGCCTTTAACGTCACCGGCGAGGTCGATGAGATGCTGTGGCGCCATGATCATGTGGCTGCGCGCGGCGGTACCTGCGTGATGGTGAGCCTGAACAGCGTGGGGCTTCCGGGCGTCACCGCGCTCCGGCGGCACAGCACACTGCCGATCCATGCCCATCGCAACGGGTGGGGCGCGCTGTCCCGCTCTCCGGCCCTGGGCTTTAGTTTCGTCGCCTGGCAGAAATTCTGGCGGCTGGCCGGCGTGGATCACGCGCACGTCAACGGCATTCGCAACAAGTTCTGCGAGGCCGACGATTCAGTGATCGCCTCAGCCCGCGAATGTCTGAAGCCGATGTTCGAAGGCGCCGGCCGCGGCTGCGAGATTATGCCCGTGTTTTCTTCCGGCCAGTGGGCGGCGCAGGCCGCCGACACCTATCGCGAATTGGGATCCACGGATCTGATATTTGCCTGCGGCGGAGGAATCGCCGCTCATCCGGACGGCATCGGCGCCGGCGTCAACAGCGTGCGGCAGGCGTGGGAGGCGGCCATCGCCGGCGTCCCCATTGAGCAGGCCGCGCGTGATCACGCCGAATTGCGCCGCGCGATGGAGAAGTTCGGATGACGTTGCGCCCGCATCGTCTGCTGGCCTGGTACGGCGACGACTTCACAGGCTCCACCGACGTGATGGAGGTGGTCTCCCTTCAGGGTATCCCCGCGGTGTTATTTCTGGAGAAACCCTCCGAAGAAGCGCTGGCGCGATTTGCCGGCTACCGCGCGTTCGGGCTGGCGGGCAGCAGCCGCAGCCAATCCCCGCAATGGATGGATGCGCACCTGCCCGGGGTGTTTGAATGGATGCGCGGGCTGGGCGCGGCCCTGTCGCACTATAAAGTCTGTTCCACTTTCGACAGTTCGCCCGAAACCGGCAGCATCGGCCGGGCGCTTGAGATCGGCGCGCGGATTTTTCGCGTCCCATGGGTCCCCATTGTCGTAGGCGCGCCCGCATTGCGCCGTTACACCGCGTTTGGCCACCTTTTCGCCACGTCTGATGGCGCGGTGAAACGGATTGACCGGCATCCCATGGCCCGCCATCCCGTAACGCCGATGCTGGAAGCCGATCTCCGGCTGCACCTGGCGCGGCAGACGGACCGTCGCGTAGCGTTGATGAGCTTGCTCGATCTGGCATCGGCCGATCCCGAAGCGCGTATGGATGAAGTGTCGCGCGACAACCCGGATGCGGTGCTCTTCGATGTGCTGGATGAAGCTTCGCTGCGCACCGTGGGGCGGCTGCTATGGGGCCGCGCGTTTGCCGTAGGCTCGTCGGGCGTCGAGTACGCGCTGGCGGCGCACTGGCAGCTTCCACCCTTGGCGAAACCGCAGTTGCAACCGGCCGATCGTATCGTCGTGCTGTCCGGAAGCTGCTCGCCGGTCACCGGGCGCCAGATCCGCGAGGCCGAGCGGCGTGGTTTCGCGTCAATACGCGTCGATCCGTTGCACCCGGTCCTGGACGCGGCCGCGGTGCAGGCGTTAAAGGCCGGGCGCAGCGCCGTTATCTACACTGCTGCCGGGCCCGAGGATCAACTCCCGGCCTTCGCCCCACGCGAGAATCTCGGCCGCGAGTTGGGCAGGATGTTGGCCCAGGTGCTGGAGGAAACCGGCGTGCGCCGCGTGATTGTGGCGGGTGGCGATACCTCCAGCCACGCCGGCGGCATGTTACAGATCGATGCCTTAACTTTCATTTGCCCCCTGGCCCCCGGCGCGCCGCTCTGCCGTGCATGGTCTTCGCACGCGGGCCGCGACGGCATCGAGATTGTATTCAAGGGCGGCCAATGCGGCAATGACGATTTTTTCTGCCAGGTAAGAGGAGACAGGTAAATGACGAAGATTGCACTTCTGGGAGCCGGCGGCAAGATGGGCCTGCGGCTTACCGCCAACTTGAAGGACGGCCCATTCGCCGTAAGTCATGTGGAGATCAGCGAACGCGGCTGCGCCATGCTGCGTGAGCAGGGTGTGGAGCCGGTGGCGCTGGAGGAGGCGATGAACGGCGCCGCGGCCGTGATTCTGGCCCTGCCTGACAATCGCATCGGCCAGGTCCTTTCCTCGATCGAAAGCAAGCTGGCGCCGGGCACGATGGTGGTGATGCTGGACGTGGCGGCGCAATACGCCGGCGTGCTGCCCCGTCGTCCCGACCTCACTTACTTCATCACCCATCCCTGCCATCCGCCGGTGTTCAGCTATGAAACTGACCCGCTGGCGCACCGCGATTTCTTCGGAGGCGAGCACGCCCGCCAGCATATTGTCTGCTGTCTGGCGCAGGGTCCCGAAGAGCATTACGAACTGGGCGAACAGATCGCGCGCGTCATCTACAAGCCCGTGATGAATTCACACCGCTGCACGCCGGAGCAGATGGCGATTCTCGAGCCCGTGCTTTCGGAGACCATCCTGGGCACGTGTCTGATGATGCTGCGCGAGGCCACCGACGAAGCGGTGCGCCG
>JANRLE010000092.1:0-3678 GCA_033762895.1 Bryobacteraceae bacterium
GGAGTCGCTGTTTCACAAGGGAATTACGCTTCGGCAGGATCTAGATCGATCTTCGCAGTCGATTTCTTGCCCGCGGAAGAAGCAGTCTTCTTGGATGAGCCTGCAATCTTCGGAGTCGCGGTCTTCACATCGGCGTTTTGCGCGCGATGCAGGAGGGCGTGATCCATGAGGACGAGAGCCAGCATGGCTTCGGCGATCGGCGTAGCTCTGATGCCCACGCAGGGATCGTGGCGGCCATTGGTCTCAACAACAACGGCATTGCCGCTCTTATCAATTGACCGGCGCGGGACGCGGATGCTCGAGGTCGGCTTGATCCCAATCGTCACAACGATATCCTGCCCCGTTGAGATGCCGCCGAGAATGCCGCCGGCATGGTTGGTCACAAAGCCTTCGGGCGTCAGTTCGTCGCCATGTTCCGAGCCGCGTTGCGCGACTGAGGCGAAGCCTGAGCCTATTTCGACCGCCTTCACCGCGTTGATGCTCATCATCGCGCCGGCCAGGTCGGAATCCAGCTTCGCATAGACCGGGGCGCCCCACCCGACCGGCACATGCTCCGCCACCGTCGTAATCTTCGCGCCGACGGAATCGCCGGACTTCCGCAAGTCATCCATAAACGTTTCCAGCTTTGCGACAAGACCGGCATTCGCGGCAAAGAACGGATTGGCTCTGACCTCGTCCCAACTCTGGAACGGCACGTCGAGCGGTCCCAACTGGCTGAGATAGCCCCGGATAATGACTCCGTACGTCTCGTGCAGCCACTTCTTCGCAATCGCCGCGGCCGCGACACGCACCGCTGTTTCGCGCGCCGAGGATCGTCCCCCGCCGCGATGATCGCGGATGCCGTACTTCTGCCAATAGGTGTAGTCCGCGTGGCCCGGACGGAAGGTATCGATGAGGTTGCCGTAATCCCGGCTGCGCTGGTCTTCATTGCGGATCAGCAGAGCGATCGGAGTTCCCGTCGTCTTTCCTTCAAAGACACCCGAGAGAATTTCGACGGTATCCGATTCCTGCCGTTGCGTGACGTGGCGCGACGTGCCCGGCTTGCGCCGGTCAAGATCACCTTGAATGTCCTCGGCCGAGAGCGCTAATCCCGGCGGGCACCCGTCCACCACACAACCGATCGCCGGCCCGTGGCTCTCGCCAAAAGAGGTAACGGTGAAGATGTGTCCGATCGTATTGCCAGCCATAGCTGATTCGCGCGTTGAGGTTATTCGACCAGATCCAGCTTGATTCTCAACTCCTTCAACTGTTCGGCGCTCACGGCCGACGGCGCATCGGTCAACGGACATTGGGCGCGCTGGGTCTTGGGGAACGCGATGACATCGCGGATGGAATCCGCGCCGCCCAGCAGCATGATCAACCGGTCGAGGCCGAAGGCGATGCCTCCGTGCGGAGGCGCGCCGTACTCCAATGCTTCCAAGAGAAAGCCGAACTTTGCCTGGGCCTGCTCTTTGTTGATGCCGAGCAAATCCAGAATCTTGAGTTGGATATCGCTGCGGTGGTTCCGGATGCTGCCGCCGCCGATCTCGCTCCCGTTCAACACCATATCGTAGGCCTTGGCGCGCACTTTCAGCGGCTCTGAATCGAGCAGCGCCAGGTCTTCATCCATCGGCGCGGCAAAGGGGTTATGCATGAAGATGTAGCGCTTCTCTTCCGGCGAATAGTCCAGGAGCGGGAACTCGGTCACCCAGAGCGGCTTCCAGGCGTTCTTGTCGATCAGGTTCAGCTCTTCGCCCAGCAGGAGCCGGATGCGGCCCAGCACATCGTGGACGACCGCCGGCTTGTCGGCCCCGAACAGCACCAGATCGCCCGGCTTGGCCTCCGGCAAGGCTGCGGCGAACGCTTTGGCATCCAGGAACTTCGCAATGACGGATTCCAATTGGCCTTCGGGCGTGATCTTCAGCCAGGCCAGGCCCTTGGCTCCGAAGCTCTTCGCCGTTTCTCCCAGCGTATCAATCCTGGTCCGAGACAGAGTGCCGCCACCCGTCACGATCAAGGCCTTGACCAACCCACCCTTCGTCGCGGCATCCTTGAACACCTTGAACTCGCTGCCCGCCGCAAAGGCCGTCACGTCATGTAACGGCATGTCGAAACGCAGATCAGGCTTATCCGATCCGTAACGCCCCATCGCCTCGGCATAGGTCATCCGTGGAAACGGCGTCGGCAGCTGCACGCCGCCGGCCTCGCGAAACACGGTGGCGATCATCTTTTCCATTAAACTCATCACGTCCAGCCGGTCGACGAACGACATCTCCAGATCGATCTGGGTAAACTCCGGCTGGCGATCGTTGCGGAGGTCTTCATCCCTGAAGCAGCGGGCGATCTGATAGTAGCGATCCATGCCGCTGACCATGAGCACCTGCTTGAAGAGCTGCGGCGACTGCGGCAGCGCAAAGAACGTCCCGGGATTCACGCGGCTCGGCACCAGATAGTCCCGCGCCCCTTCCGGCGTGCTCTTCGTGAGGATCGGTGTTTCGATTTCGAGAAACTCTTCTTTATGGAGGAACCCACGCACTGCCTGCGCGATATCGTGCCGGGTCTTCATCAGCTTCTGCATGCGGGGACGGCGCAAATCCAAAAACCGGTACTTCAGGCGGATCGCTTCCGTCACTTCGGCATCGTCTTCGATCACGAACGGCGGGGTCTTCGATTCGTTCAATACCTCAACGGCATCGACGAAGACTTCGATCTCACCGGTCGAAATATTCGTATTCTTGGACTCTTCCGGACGCGCCATCACCTGACCGGTGATGGAGACCACACACTCACTCCGCAGCGTATGACCGCCTTGATGGACCGCCGCATTGCGCTCGGCATTGAAAACGATTTGCGTCAGACCGGTCCGGTCGCGCAGGTCGATAAAAATCACCGTACCGTGGTCGCGCCGCCGCTGCACCCAGCCGTTTAGCACCACGGTCCGGCCGACATGAGTCTTGTTCAATTCGCCACAGCGATGCGTTCTCACCTTCATGCCACATGTCTCGCTTTCTTCGTCGAGTGCCGTTTGGCCTTCGAGGGTTTCGCCCAGCCCGGACGCCGCGGAGGCTTGGGCGGCCGGACGCCGGGGTCCTTCCCTTCTTTTTCCAATGTCCGCCGCTGCTCGACGATGTCGCGCAACGCATTCGCTTCCCGATCCGTCAGGAACCGGAACTCGCCGGCCCCCAGATCGCCCAGCGTGAGCGGGCCCATCTTGACGCGGGTCAATTTGATCACCGGATGGCCGACCGCTTCCAGCATCCGCTTCACCTGATGCTTGCGGCCTTCATGAATCGTAATTTCCACCCAGGAATTGGCTTCGGCCTTGCGCACCTTTTTCACCGTAGCCGGACTGGTCATACCGTCTTCGAGTTTGATCCCCTTCTCAAGCTGGGCGATCTCTACATCCGTCAGGACGCTCTTCACCTTGATGAGATAGGTCTTCGGGACATGATAGCGCGGGTGCAACAGGGCCTGCGTCAAATCGCCGTTGTTCGTCAGCAGCATCAAGCCTTCGCTGTCGAAGTCCAGCCGGCCCACCGGAAACACCCTCACCGACACCCCGTGCAGAAAATTCTTCACCGTCGGCCGTCCGCCCGGATCGTCCAGAGTGGACATGACGTTCTTGGGCTTATTCAGGATGAGATAGACGAACGGTTGCGCATTCTCAAGGTGCTTGCCGTCCACCTTCACGTGATCCCG
>JANRLE010000093.1:0-8322 GCA_033762895.1 Bryobacteraceae bacterium
CTGCTGCATTCGGTTCGCTACCATCTGGGCCCGGTGGAGGTGAAGATGGAAGCGATGGCGAAAATCCCGCGCGGGCCCAACGGCAAGATGCGGGCGGTAGTATGCCTCATGCCGAAGGAAGAACGCGAGGCCGCGCTGGCCATGGCGAGTCCGCGGGTGAGGCTCTAAAGCCAGTCCGGCGTTTTTAGAACATCGCGGGGGCGGCTGCCATCGGGCGGCCCGATGATCCCCTCCCGCTGCATGCGATCGAGTATCCGCGCGGCGCGTCCATAGCCCAGGCGCAGCCGCCGCTGCAGGATGGATGTCGATGCCTTCCCCATCTCAATGACAACGCGCACGGCGTCGGCGTACATCGGGTCCTGCTGCCCTTCCCCCTCCTCGATGTTCAGCTCTTCGTCTTCCGACGGAGGCGGCAGCAGGAAGCTCTGGTCGTAGTCGGGATGCGCCTGGCCTTTCCAGTCATCCACAACGCGGTTGATTTCGTTTTCCGTCACCAGCGCGCCATGCACGCGCGTCAGCCGCGATGAACCCGGCGGCAGATACAACATATCGCCGCGGCCCAGCAGGTGTTCGGCGCCCATCACGTCCAGCACGGTGCGCGAATCGACGCGTGTGGCCACGCGGAAGCTGATGCGCGACGGGAAGTTGGCCTTGATCAGCCCGGTGATCACATCCACGCTGGGACGCTGCGTGGCCAGCACCAGGTGCATGCCCACGGCGCGCGCCATCTGCGCCAGCCGCGTCACCGAGGCTTCCACGTTGGCCCGCTCCAGCATCATCAGGTCCGCCAACTCGTCGATCACGATGAGAATGTAGGGCAGCGGCCGCAATTCCTCGGCCTCCAGCCCCTCCTCCTCCTCGAACAGGCTGCGCGGCTGATCCTGCAACTGGCGCACCTTTTTGTTGAACTGATCGATGTTCCTGACGCCCTGGCCGGCCAGCAGTTTCAGGCGCCGCTCCATCTCCACCACGGCGTTGCGCAGGGCGTTGGTAGCCTGCTTGGCGTCGGTGATCACGGGTGTCAGCAGGTGCGGGATGCCTTCGTAGATCCCCATTTCCACGCGCTTGGGATCCACCAGGATCATACGGACTTCGTCCGGCGTCGACTTGTAGAGGATCGACATGATGAGCGAGTTCAACATCACGCTCTTGCCCGATCCGGTGGAGCCGGCAATCAACAGGTGAGGCATCGTTTCGAGCGAGGCCACGCGGATACGCCCGTTAATGTCCTTGCCCAGGCAGATGGTCATCTTCGAGGGCGAATCGTTAAACTCCACGGACTCCAGGATCTGGCGCAGGCTGATCACCTCGCGCCGCGAATTCGGCACTTCGATGCCCACCGTCGGCTTACCCGGAATTCGTTCAATGAAGATCGACTCGGCCTGCAGGCCCAGGCAAAGATCGTCGTTGAGCGTGATGATCTTGCTGTACTTGATGCCGGCCTCGGGCTTGAACTCAAACGTCGTCACCACCGGACCGGGGTTGATCTGCACCACCGAGCCGAGGACATTGAATTCTTCAAACTTGGCCTTGATGCGCTGGGCGATTTCCTTCAACTCGGCGCTGTCGTAGGTTTCTCCGGCGCCCACTTCGTTGAGCATGCTGGTGGAGGGTATGGTGAAGCTGGAGCGCCGCCGCGGCGGAGCCTTCTTCACCAGTTGCACAGGCTCGGGGGGAACAATGTCGGCCTCAATGGGGGTGGCAAACGCCGGTTCGGGCGCAGAGGACGCGGCAACGGGCGCGGGCGCCGGCCTCGCCTTCAACTCATCCTGAAGGGTGCGAATCGGAATGTCGCCGGCAACCGGATCCGGGTCCCAGGGAGGAGCTTCCGGCATCGGGGGCGGTTCCACGGTCCTGCGGGTGGACTTTTCGGCGGACTTTTCGGCAGCCTTTTCGCGCTCCTTCTGTTCCTTCACCTTGCGGCGCTCCAGGCTACGCTGCGCCCTGCGCTCCCGCCAGTCATCGATGCGGTCACGCTGCCGGTAGCACCAGGCGATCGGCCCGGCAAACCAGGCATACAGCATGACCAGCGAGAACGTGGAAACGATGTAGAGCGACAGCACCATGCAGATCGCCGTGAAAAGCGCTGCGCCTACCGGGTTCAGCCAGCCCACCAGCGCATCGGCCATCAGCACGCCGGCCACGCCGCCCAACGGAAGGGCATCGGCCAACTTCCCCAGCCATGGAATCAGGGTCAGTCCCGTGCAGGCGGCCAGCACCAGCATGGCGTAGCCGGCCGTACGCAGCATGGGCACTTCGATCGGCTTTGATTGAACCCACTTCCAGCCGAGCGCCACCAGTCCGATGGGCAGCAACCATGCCGCCAACCCGAAGCACTGGTAAAGCAGGTCCGCGGAATAGGAGCCCAGTTGGCCGATCAAATTCGTGGCGCGGGCCTCGGGCGTGGCCGTATTCCAGGAAGGATCAGTGGGTTGGAAAGAAATGAGGCTCAGCGCCAGGATGATGGCGCCGAACAGCGACACCAGTCCCCCGGCTTCATTGAGCCTGTTGTTTTGCGTCGGTCCTAATAGTCGCATCCTCATTAGGCCCCTGAGACACCAAGCCTCAGAGGGTACCGCGAAAGAATGCCAGAGCGATCACTATTATGCCAAAAAGAACGCGGTAGCACACGAAGAATGTCAAAGTATTCCGCCGCAGGAAGGTGAGGAAGATGTCGATGACCAGCAGACCGGTAATCGCGCTAACAGTGATCCCGGCGAAAAACGGGACCCACATCGGCGAGGGAATGCCGCCCTGCTGCACCACATCAAGGGAAGCTTTGAAGGCCGCCGCGGCAATCGCCGGTGTCGACAACAGGAAGGAAAACCGCGCCGCCGTCGGACGGTCCAGGTTACAGAACAGCCCGGCAATCACCGTAATGCCGCTGCGCGATGTACCTGGGATGACGGCCAGCGCCTGTGCCGCGCCGATTACCAGCGCATCCAACAGGGTGACCGACTGAATTTCCTTGTTACGTTTGCTAACCTTGTCAGCAGCAAGCATCAGCACGCCCACGCCGGCGAGCATGCCGCCAATCACCAACGGCCTGCGCAGTTGGGTTTGCGCCATGTCCTGAAGCAGCAGGCCGGAAATACCCACCGGGATCGTGGCGGCCAGCATCCACCACAGCATGTGTTTACTCTGCGCCAGGTCGCGGTCCGGGGCGTAGCTCATTCCAAAGGCCTGCGCCGTGATCTGCAGCCAGTCCCGGTAGAAATAGATCAGCACTGCCAGTAGCGTGCCGAAATGGAGAGCGATGTCGAACGTCAGTCCCTGGTCTTTCCAGCCAAGCAGCCACGGCGCCATCGCCAGATGGGCAGAACTACTGATCGGTAAAAACTCCGTGAATCCTTGAATCATCGCGAGGATCACGGCTTCAAGAATGGCCATAATGAAAAGTAGCTATCGCAACGAAAAGGAATTCATGCCAACCACGAAAATAGTGGCGACACTGGGTCCGTCCAGCCGGTCTCTGGATATAGTTCGGCAGTTGATCCGCGCGGGTGTAGACGTTTTTCGCATAAATGCTTCACACGCCGGCAAGGACGATATCGGAGCTCTCGTTCAGACCGTCAGATCGGCCGCTGATGAGCTACATGCCAACATCGGAGTGTTGTTGGACCTGCAAGGCCCGAAGATCCGGCTGGGGACGTTCGAAAACGGCGGGTGTGTGCTCGAAACCGGCGCCAGATTCACCATCACCACGGAGCAACTGGTGGGGAACTGCCAGCGTGCGGCCACTACGTATCCGGAATTTGCGAAGGATGTCCGCGCCGACGACCGCATCCTGCTGGCCGATGGCAGCGTGGAGTTGAAGGCGCTTCACTCGGACGGGGTGGCGGTGGAGTGCGAGGTGATTTCCGGCGGGCCGATTGGCGACCGTAAGGGAATCAACCTGCCGGGGGTTCAGGTGTCCACGCCTTCGCTGACGAAGAAGGACATGGCTGATCTGAGGGCGGGCCTTGAAGCGGGCGTGGATTTCGTGGCGCTTTCCTTTGTCCGGCGCCGGGAGGACGTTTTACGGCTGCGGCATTTCCTGGAGGAGAACGATTCGACGATACCGATTGTTTCCAAGATTGAAAAGCCGGAAGGCTGGCAAAATTTTGACGCCATCCTGGAGGAGTCCGACGGCGTAATGGTGGCGCGCGGCGATCTTGGCGTGGAACTGGCGCTGGAAAAGGTGCCGGCGATTCAGAAGGCCATGATCCTGCGCGCAAGGATTAAGGGCAAATTCGTCATCACCGCCACCCAGATGCTGGAATCGATGATCCAGAACCAGTTCCCCACGCGGGCCGAGGTGAGCGATGTGGCCAACGCCATCTACGACGGCACCGACGCCATCATGCTGTCGGCGGAGACCGGCGCCGGCAAGTACCCGGTGGAGGCGGCCACCATGATGGCGCGCATCGCCAAGGAATCCGATGAGACGATCAAGCGGGAAGGCTTCCACGGGGCGCCCGATCCGGGCGAGAGTCCCACGCATCCACAGATCATGGCGCACGTGGCGTTTGAGGCCGCGCAGATGGTGAATGCGGCGGCGATCGTGGTATTCAGCGTGAGCGGATCGAGCGGACGGCTGGTGGCCAGTTACCGGCCTCCGGTGCCGGTCTACGTGTTCACCCACAGCCAGGAAGTGGCGCGCCAGTTGAGCATCGTCTACGGCGTGCGCCCGCTGGTGGTGCCGCTGGCCGAATCCACCGACGGCATGCTGCAGCAGATGGACCGCATGCTGAGCGAACGGCGCAGCCTGAAGCCGAAGGACTGCGTGGTGTTCGTGGCCGGCCAGCCGATTGGCCGCAAAGGCACGACGAATCTGATTAAGCTGCATCGCGTTGGAGAACTGCGCTAACCTTAACTCTCTATGGTTCAGGAGAACATCACCGAGGGCCTGACTTTCGACGATGTCCTGCTGGTGCCCGCGCGCAGCGGCGTGCTTCCCACACAGGTGGACACCCGCACGAGATTCAGCCGCAATATTACGCTGAATATCCCGATTGTGAGCTCGGCGATGGATACCGTCACCGAGTCGCATCTGGCCATCGCGCTGGCGCAGCAGGGCGGCATCGGCATCGTCCACAGAAACATGCCGATCGACCGGCAAGCCGAGGAAGTGGATCGCGTCAAGCGCAGCGAAAGCGGGATGATTGTGGACCCCATCACGATCGCCCCGGACCGCCTGATTTCCGACGCGCTGGAGGTGATGAAACACTACCGGATATCCGGCGTTCCCGTCACCGAAAACGGAAAACTGGTGGGCATTCTCACCAACCGCGACCTGCGTTTTGAAACACGCTTCGATCTGCCGGTGGCCAACGTGATGACCAAGGAGAACCTCATCACCGTTCCGGTGGGCACCACGCTTGAGCAGGCGCAGGAGATCCTGCACCGCCACCGTGTGGAGAAGCTGCTGGTGGTGGATGACGAGTACCGGCTGAAGGGTCTGATCACAGTCAAGGACATCCAGAAGAAGTTGAAGTATCCCAATGCGGCCAAGGATGGACAGGGCCGCCTGCGGGTGGGCGCGGCCATCGGCGCGACGGGCGATTTTCTGGAGCGGGCCAGGGAACTGGACCGGCGCAAGGTGGATGTTCTTGTGATCGATACGGCCCATGGCCACACCACGCGGGTGATGGAAGCCATCGCCGCCATCAAGCAGGCGCTGCCGGAGGTGGATCTGGTGGCCGGCAATGTGGGCACGTTTGAAGGCGCGCGGGACCTGGTTCAATTGGGCGTGGACGGGATCAAGGTCGGCATCGGGCCAGGTTCGATTTGCACTACGCGCGTGGTGAGCGGCGCAGGCGTACCGCAAATCACCGCGATTGCCGAATGCTCCAAGGCGGCGCGCCCGGCGCGGGTTCCGCTGACGGCCGATGGAGGCGTGAAGTATTCGGGCGATCTGTCAAAGGCGATCGCGGCGGGCGCTGACGCCGTCATGATCGGCAGCCTGTTTGCAGGCACTGACGAAAGCCCCGGCGAGACGATTCTTTATCAGGGCCGCACGTTCAAGAGCTACCGCGGCATGGGATCGCTGGGAGCAATGGCGCAGGGTTCCAGTGACCGCTACGCGCAGGATCCCAATTCGAAACTGGTGCCCGAGGGCATCGAAGGCCGCGTGCCTTACAAGGGACCCCTGTCGGAAATGGTGTACCAGCTTGTGGGCGGTGTGCGCTCCGGCATGGGCTATTGCGGCTGCGCCACGATTCAGGAGATGCAGGAGCAGGCGCGATTCCTGCGGGTGACGTTCGCGGGCCTGCGGGAAAGCCACGTCCACGACGTGATTATCACCAAGGAAGCTCCCAACTACCGCGTGGAGTCCTAGACCGGTGCCGCGGCCGTGTGTGATCGCCGGAGCGAGCGGCCTGGTGGGAGGCTTCTGCCTGCGGGCGTTGCTCGATGCGCCGGATTTCGCTCCCGTCGTTTCGCTGGGCCGCCGTCCGCTGGACCTGTCCCATCCCAAACTGGAGCAGCGCGCCGTGGACTTTGGCGCTTTGGCCGAGTTGGGCGATCTTACCGGCGCGGCGGTCTTCTGCGCGCTGGGCACCACTATCCGCAAAGCGGGTTCAAAAGAAGCGTTTCAGCAGGTGGACTACGTCTATCCGCTTCGTCTTGCGCAGGTGGCCCGGCGTTGCGGCGCCACAAGCTTCACGCTTGTTTCTTCGGTGGGAGCGGATGCATCGTCGGGCAACTTTTATCTCAGCGTGAAAGGCAAGCTGGAGCGAGAGTTGGGCAGCCTCGGCTTCCCTTCCCTGCACATCTTCCAGCCCAGTTTCCTCATGGGTGATCGAAATGAAAGCCGCCCGGCGGAGAAAATCGGCATCGCGATCGCGCGCGCATTGCAGTTCACCCTGGCCGGTCCGCTGCGGAAATACAGGCCGGTGGAGGCCAGTGAGGTGGGTGTCGCGATGGTGAGTGCGGTACGTCGTGAGACGGCCGGCGCCCGGCGCTACCAGTGGCGGGAGATACGCGCCTTCGAGGCGTAGCGTCCCATCCGCTGATCGGCTACGATACCTGCTATGACACTCCGCTGGATCATCCTTGCTGCCGCTCCCGCACTTTTCGCCGAAACCGGTTTCCTTGACCGCGAAGTCAGCTCCGGCGGCGAGATGTTCCGCTATCAGGTTTATGTTCCGCGCGACTACACGGCGGACCGCGACTGGCCGGTGATCCTATTTCTTCACGGCGCGGGCCAATCCGGCTCCAACGGCCTTACGCAGACGGAGATTGGTCTCCCAAACGCCATACGCAAGAATCCCGAACGCTTTCCCGCGATCGTTGTCATGCCGCAATCGGCGCCGGCGCGGCAATGGACAACTCCGGTGGAACAGGACCAGGCGCTGGCGGCACTCGATAAAACCATGAAGGAATTTCGTGGCGACCCGAAGCGGGTTTACCTGACGGGCCTGTCGAAGGGCGGATACGGCACATGGTCTCTGGCGGCTCGGGCTCCGGAGCGTTTCGCGGCGATTGTGCCGATCTGCGGAGGCGTCACTCCGTCGCAGTGATTGCTGGACAGGCTGGGACTAAAGGCCTCGGACTTCCCGACACCCGCCAGCGTTGCCCAAAAGCTGGGCGGTCTGCCGGTCTGGGCGTTCCACGGCGGCGCCGATGCCACGGTGCCTCCGGAAAAATCGCGCGAGGTGGTGGAAGCTCTTAAGGCCGCCGGCGGTTCGGTGAAATACACAGAGTACGAGGGCGTAGGCCACAACTCGTGGGACAAAGCGTATGGTGAGCCGGAACTCACCACATGGCTGTTCGCGCAGAAGCGATGAGCGATGTCCTATCGCGAGGCGAGCCAGGCCAGGTAATCGGCCACGGCCTTCAAATCACCATCCGTGTAGCTGGCGATCGCCTGGCCGTGGGACCAGGCGCCGGCGGTGAATGTGACCTCGGCGGAAGGCAGGGTGCGGAGTACGGGCGGGCTGGTGGTGAGATCGTAGAGCTTCACCCATTCGCCCTTCTTCTCGACTACGATAGCCGGAAAACGATCCCCACCCGCGGCTGCCGTCTGCACGTGTTCCGCTTTGACCGATCGCAGTTCCGGCGCACCGCGGCGCGCGGACGCCAGGTTTGGGCCTACCGCCGTACCCATGCTTTCCACCAAATGACAGGTGCCGCAGCGTGTGCCGCGCACCGGATCAAAGAACAGCGCCTTGCCGAGCGAGGCTGCGGCGGGCATTGCCTCCGCCGGGGCCGGCGCCGCGCTGGCTCCCGCCGTTCCCGTCACGGCGCCTAATCCGGCCACGTATTCGATCACGGCCGCAAGGTCGGCAGTGTTCAACACCTTGGCAAAGCCGGGCATCGCCGTATTCGGGATGCCGTCCC
>JANRLE010000094.1:0-32289 GCA_033762895.1 Bryobacteraceae bacterium
TTGCGTCCCGGAGACGATGGTGGAGGGCGTCGCCGTGGCGATATAAGTGTCCGCCGTGGCGTTGGAGTTACTATAGATGTTGGTTCCCGTGCCAGCGACATTCGCGGGAGCGGAGAGCCCAACGGTCACACCGAGACTTACCGGCGTGGTGTTCACGGTGACCGTGAAAGTTCCGGCGCAGTTGGGCGTAATGGTCACGGGTCCGGACGGGTTGATCGTCGCGGGCAGGGTGAGAGTCGCACCGCTACTCAGTGTGACCGTGGTAGGGTTGCCCGTTCCGGGTTGGAGAAAGACCGCGCCTGGTACCGGCGCCACAAAGGTAAATGTGGACGCCTGCGACTGGCCGCTGGCCGACACCGCGCAATTGGCGGTGTTGTTGACCGTGACCTCATATCCGGTGACACGGTAGTTCGCGCGGAAGGTAGAGGCCCCTGTTACGCTCTTCGCCGTTGTTGGGGAACCTGTGCCGAGTGTGGCGTCCAGGTTGCCGTTGAACGACCAATTCGTCAGCGTGTAGTGCGTACCGCCGCTGATCAAGATAGCCGGTGTCGCGGTGGCTTGATAACTGCCGGCCGTGCCGTTCGTGTAGGTGTAGACATTGGTGGCCGTTCCAACCGCCGGGGTGGGAGCGGAGAGCCCCACAGTGGCGCCGATCGCGGCGGGAAGCGTCTCGACCCTGACGGGGAATTGCGAAGCATCGATGCACTTGCCGAGCGGACCGGCGTTGAAGATCGCCAGCACTTCGGTCGTGGTGAGCGCCCGCTGAAAGATCTCCAGTTCGTCGAAGCTGGCCTCAATGGTAACCGGCGCCCCGATCGGACGGAGGCCGCCGATCAGCAGGGGAACGTTGGGGATGATCGGGCCAACGGGCATCGCACCGGCAACCGATGGTGTGGTGTCCACTGCGCCGTTGACATAGAACACGGGAGTTCCGGGGCGGCTGAACGTCACCGCGAGGAACGTCCAGGCGTTGACTGGGACAGGGAGATTGGACGTCCACGTGCCGGAAGTACCCGGCGAGAACAATTTTAGAACGAGTCTCCCGTTCTGGATGTAGAACTGGTAGCCGAAGTTGTTGCTGCTGTCGTAACGGTCCACGATTGGCACCAGCGGGTTGCCGAGGGTGCGGACCCAAAGGTCGATGCTGCCGTCGCCGGGGAATTGCGTTTCCAGACTGGCAGGCACGGTGAGCCGCTGCGTGTCGGTGTTGAACCGCACAGCCTGGCCAACGTAACCCGGAACGCGCTGGATGCCAGCGGGCCCGATCTGCGCGACGTCGTTAATGCTGCCGGCCGCATCGTTAAAGTCCGGCCCGGCGGGTTCTTCAAAGCGCCACCAGGCGCTCATGCCGGCGGGTTGCGGCGCGCAATTGTCGCGGCATTTGCCCACTGGACCGGCGTCGAAGATGGCCTTGATTTCCGCTGCGGTCAAGTCGCGATCGAATATTTCCAATTCGTCCACCTCGCCCGCGTACTGGCCCCCGGAGGCATGGCTACCGATCCGCAGCAGGGCCGTCGAGGCCAGGCTGCCCTGTCGAATGGTGGGATTGAAATTCACGCCGATTTGCTGCCCGTCCACGTAGAACGTCCCGCCGGTGGTTGAGGTGCGATTCACGGTAACCGCCACGTGATGCCAGTTTCCATCGGCGAGATTGGCGCTGGACGAAACCCAGTTCGTACATGCCGAACTCGCGGCCGCGGAGCAGACGCTGCTGGCGCCGCTGGCATCCGCCATCTGGAAGGCGAGACTTCCATTGGAAAGGAAGAACGAGTAACCCCGCACGAGCGGTGAAAGCACGCGCTTATCCACGAACGTTTGGACGGTGCCCGAGGTGCTCGTGCGAATCCAGGCATCGATGGTGAGGTTGCTGGTTGTGATGGAGCCTTCAGCGGCATTGGCCGCTTCGGCGTAGTTCTGGGTGGTGAAGAGAAGTGCCCTTCCGACTCTTCCCGTAACGGACTGTGGGTTACCGGTCCAGTTGAGTTGCGTGCGCGCAGAACCGGCAATGTCCTGCTCGCCGGACGTCTGACCATCGAGGGTGTACCAGGTGATCATGCCCGGCGGTGGTGGCGTGCAGCCCGTTCCTCCAGGCACACACTTCCCGGCAGAGCCGGCCGAAACCAGTCCCGTGACGTCGGCCTGAGTGAGCGCGGTTTTGAAGAGTTCCAGTTCATCGACCCAGAAACGGGTTGCGGCGGTTGCGCGACCCGGACCGCCCAGCGTTCCGGGACCGGCAATGTCGCCCACCAGCAGCGGCGCGGTATTGTCGATCGTGCCGGTAAACGTTGCCGGGCCGGACGCGGTCTGCGGAACGCCGTTGATGTAGAAGACCGGTAGATTGCTGCCGCGGGGCACGACCACGGTGACGTGCACCCATTGATTGACCGGCATCGCCACGCTGCCGGCATACTTGGCGAACGTGCCGTTGCTTGCCAGTTCCAGTTCCAGAAACTCGCCCGCGATGGTCCGCAGCCGGTAGCCGAACTCGGGCGGGCGCGGGCTTCCAATCGGAAAAGGAACCTCGTTAGCGGCCAGGCCGGACATCTTCTGGAGGATTGGCCGGCCGTTCGGCAATGACCCGTTCAGGTTGATCCAGAAATCGATGGAAAACGGGCCGGTGCCGAAGTTGTACTTCGCTGGCGAAGTTGTCGAGGTCGCCGCGGAACCGCCCCCGGGAGTGAAGAGTTGTGCCGGGAATGGCGTCGTATCGAAGTAGACTGCATTGACCACCTTGCCCGTACCCCGCTGCACGGTGCCCACCGCATTGAGGGCGACGGGGCCGGTGGCAGAATCCACGAACGCGGTTTGCGAAGAAGGTTCTTCGAAACGGTACCAGCCCACCAGATCCGGATGGGACGAAAGCAGCGAGCATCCGCCAGGTCCGGTGGTGGACGTGCAGTTTACCGTGACACTCCTCGGCTGATCCATGGCGATCGTCTGGCCGGAAGCGGTGGCGTCGCCAGTGACAGCGACAGTGGTCCCGCTGGGCGCGGTTACGTTGAACGTGGGTGTACCGCCCTCCGGGTGCCAGCCACTCGGCGTGGCGGTGCATGACCCACTTACCGTTACGTTCAGATACCACTGCTTTTCAAAGCAGGCGCAGTACACATCCTCAAAACCGGCTGGAACCGGATCCGACTGGAATGTCGCCATGCTGATGGGAGGCGTACCGCTGCAGGGAGCGTTTTTGGCCCAACCTTGGAACGCCCAACGTTCGGTTTGCGTGGTATATCCCGAGGGCTGATACGCCATCAGGGAATCCAGGGGCAGCACCGTCCCGCCGGGCACCACAAGCGATGTCGCTGAAGCGCCGGGTAAGTTGTTCAACGAAACGGTGAGCGGGGCGGTGGCGGGAATCGCTTTCGCCGTGATTTTCGAGTAGGCTTCGCGAGGGATCCCAAATTGCGCGTTGGCGGGGAGGGGTAGTCGTGGCAGCACCTCGGTCAACACGCCGGTGGACAGATCTATGTCGAACGCGAGCAGACTCCCATAACCGCTGGTGTAAAGCCGGTCGGAACCGATCGCGATCCCGGCGGCTTGGACAGGCGTAGCCAAGGACGCCGCCGGGGTCAGCACGGTTGCAGGCGCCCAGCTTGTGGAAGTATCGAGCTTCCAGAACGATTGAGCGCTCGGGCTGCCCGGCAGGACAAAGGCCCACTTCCCACTGGAGTGAAACCACACACCAACTGTCGGCCCTGGCCCGGGAATCGTGGTACTGGAAACTGTAAGCGGGTTGGATGTCAGATCCAGCACCAGGATCGGATCGTTGGGAGCGCTGCCGCTGAGGTAGGCAAAGTTGCCGAGCGTTGGCTCGATGGCAATGCTGCCATTGTGGATCGCCGGCGAGTGGGGGATGTTGGTGAAGGCGCGATTCACGATGTCGACGTCATAAAGCTCACCCCCATGGCAGGCAACCACAAGCCGGAGGCCGTTCGGGTGGATGTCGGCGTTGTAGCAGTCCACGGGTAGCGTCACGAGAGCATTCGAATCCACGGTAATGGTGGGCAGGGCCGAGACATCCACCTTATGGATACTTCGAAAGCTATAGGGGTAGACGCTCGACCCGGAGGCCATCGCCACATAAAGCGTGTTCGCGTCGGGCGAGCGCAGGACCATGGCGCCAAGCCCTTGCATATAGGGTGTCCCGCCCACACGAACAAAGTCGGGCGGCGAACCGGCTTGGAACTCAAAGACCTCCAGTTGACTGCTGGTGGTCGCGATCAGGTAGGTCTTTCCGCCTTGGACAATCGCGACCACGGAACCGTGCCCGGTCGTCGTCAGGTTAGTTCCTTCGTGCGCCGGGCTTGTTATCAACGCAGTGGACTGGTTCACCTGATGCGGACCACGGGAATAGACTTGCAACGGAGAGGTGTTCCCGAAGTTCTGCCGGTAGTGACCGATGAAAACGTAGGGGTCTGATTGGCCAGGCGCAAGCCCCGCGAACGCGAGGCACGTCATCAACAAATAGATGGTCCGGAGAGCCGCTGTCGGGACCGGGTACCGTGCCTCGGTCATGGTGGGGAGCTTCATGGTCAAATCCTCCTGGAACTTCTTCACCCTGTCGTGCGGCGCATCGCGGCCACTCACGATTTGGGCTTTTCACCAGTGCTTGCGTGGATTCGGGAAAACCGGGGTCAAAGGAACTCTTTTTTTGACCCCGCGCTCCGTCCGTTTGCGCAGACCGGCAGGAGGATCGAACGAAGGCCCTGTCGTTGATCTTGTTGTGCGCGCGAATCGCGCCCGCGGCGACGGTGCAGGTCAGCGGTACGCATGGTGATGGCAATGGGCAATCGCAAGGCCCATCCAACGGGGTACTCGAGGTCAGCGCAATGGCCTCCAGCAGCATCACGTCGGGGTTGGCAGCAACTTGTGTCTCCAGCCACACCGTCCCGTTGAATACGCCCGTGTTGATCTACCTGCAGTTGGACGCGTGGATTCTAGACTCTGTGGGTGGGGGCGCCAGTTCGGAATCGTAGAGAACCGCTTTGCCGAAGTGCCGGAACCCAGCCTCACGGCGATCGTGGGCGCGGGTTTGATCCTGGCAATCGAGTGGCGCCGCCGTCGTCGCCCGCACCTCCAGCCAGACTCGATGGGCTAAGGCCGGCGGATCGAGCCGGCAAAGAATGTTATCCTCAGGCGACGTGAGTACCGGGGAACCCTTAGCGGAACACTTGCCAACGCTGCTCGCCCTTCTGGCGCAGGAACACGAGGTGTTCCAGGGACACGTGTTGGACCGTGTGAAAGACCTTGTCGCGGAACCTGAGGGGCACCAGAGAACCATGGCTAGCCTTTACGCCGCGCTTCCGCCGGGTGAGATCGACCGCTTTCTGGCGGCTCTGCCCGAAGCAACCGGTGGCCACGAAGAGTCGGCCCGTGTCCGGGAGTTGAGCGCGCTGACGCAAAACCTCCCGCCAGGCCCCACATCGCCCTCCGACGTGGCGGCGATCATCGCGGCGGAACTGATTCACCGCGCGGCCTGGGAGGACGTGATGCGGCGCTACCCGGACACACTACAGGTACTGAAGGACAGGCTGCTTTAGCCGGTTCCGCGGCGGCCCCCTCAGTAATACAGCTTCAGCCCGAACTGGATGATGCGCGCGGCCTCAGCCCCGGTGATGGTTCCGAAGTTGGGCTGCCCCAAAGTGGTACCCGCCGGATTGTTGAAGTTCACATTGTTGAACGCGTTAAAAAGCTCCGTCCGGAACTGCAGGCGGAAGCGTTCGGTGATGGAGAAATTCTTCAGGATGGAGATATCCCAGTTGTGCAGTTTCGGGCCGAAGTTGTCGGGCAGGAAGCGGCCGACGTTGCCAAATGTGTAGATGGGCGCGTCCACAAACGCGGCGGGGTTGAACCAGCCGTTGCGGCGCTCGGCGGCGCTGCCGGCCGTGGCGCTGGAGATGCCGGTGGAATTCGGGCGCTGGCCGCCTCCGAACGAGTTGGTGGTGTTGTTGCGCGAAGCGATGGAAATGGGAGTTCCCGATTGGATGGAACTGATGCCGTTCAATGACCAGCCGCCAACGACGTGATCCACCACGCCGCCATGGTTGAGCCAGGATTTACCCTTGCCGAACGGCAGGTCCCACTGGAAGTTCACGGCCAGCACATGGGGAACGTGGATGGCGGAAAGCGAACGGTCCAGGTCGCGCCGGTTGTTATTGGTGTAACCGGGGTTCTGATCGCCCAGGAACCCGGCCACGGAAGACACATCGTCAATCGCCTTTGACCACGTATAAGCCGCAAGGAATTGCAAACCGTTGGCGTAGCGCTTGCGGAACTTGGTCTGCAGCGCGTGATAGGTGGAGTGCGCCATCGCGCCCCACTGCTGAGTGACGCCGGTGTTCCAGGCAAAGGGCCGCTGCAGTTGTCCCAGGGTGGTGGTGGGCCGACCCAAGGCGGTAGCGGCGGGAAGCAGGCCGGAGAACGGATTCGCCACCACGCGGTTCAAATCGTCGCCCAGGGCCAGGGCCGAGTCGGGGATCTGATTGAGTTGCGAGTTGGCCTGCAGCTTCACGCCGGAATTGCCTGCGTAGGCGATATCGAACAGCATGTTATCGGGAAGCTGATACTGCACGTTGAAGTTCCACTGCGCCGAGTAAGGAACACGGTCACGGCGGAAGTTCCCGTTGATACCCTGGCCGGCAAATGTCAGCAGTCCGTTCTGGCCGTTTTCCGGCGGGATGAAGCCATCGGGGTAGGGATTGCTCATCGTGGCGTAGGGCGTGCGTCCGCCGTCGATGCTGGAGGTATAGGGCGTGATGGCGTTGAACCCGAGAGCTCCGGCGTTGGTGGCGTTGGGGCCGAAGCCGGTGGTGGGCGCGTAAAAGATTCCCAGGCCGGAGCGCAGCACCAGCCGCTCACTCAGCTTGTAGGCCAGACCGATGCGCGGCCCGAAGTTGTTGGAATCGAAATCCTTGATCCCACGCGGCGCGCCCGGCGTGCGGGCGCCGGCAAATACCAGGCCTCCGCGCTGCGGGCCCAGCCCGGGAGGATTCAGCGGATTGGTCACATCGAAGTCAAACCAGGAGGCGCGATCGAACCGCTCGGTCTGCGGGAAATCGGCGTCCCACCGCAGGCCGAAGTTGAGCGTCAGCCGGTCGTTCACCCGCCAGTCATCCTGGACATAGATGCCGGTGTACTTCACCTGCAGCGAGAGCGCGGGTTCGGAACGAATCTGGCCGCCCGAGGCCAGGCCCAGCAGCATCGATGCAATCGCATCGCCGCCGCCGGTGCGATTGAAGAAACGCCTGGTCCAACTGTCGTTGAAGCTGTACTGGCCGGCCGGGTTGTTGGGGCGGAAGTTGGAGACGCGGTTCAACCGGTAGGAGCCGCCAATCTTGATGGAATGGGTGCCGAACAGCTTCGCCATATCCCCGGTCCAGGTATGGGTCTCGAACTTGTTGCCGATGATGAAGCTGGATTCGGGCCCAAGCTGCGCGTAGCCGGCCACGCCGACTGAAGGGAAAATGGCGAACTGGGTGACGGCGTCCACGGCGCTGGGGAATCCCAGGTCACTCGGCTTCAATACCAGGTCGAGCGGATCGCGCGGATTGGAGTGGTAGGAGTAGCCGTAGTTGCCGTGCAGAATCCAGCCGCCCACCAGATAGTTGTCGTCGATGGTGCCGCTGCGGTTGCGCGCGCCCGAAAAGCCCGGAGTGGTAGTGCCGGCGTTGCCATAGTGATTGGCCAGATTGGTGTTCGCATTTTCCCAGGAAAAGCGGCCGAACAGGTTCTGGCGCTGCGAGATGCGGCGGTCGATCTTCACTGAAACGTTGTTGCGGCCCGTGCTGGCGCCGGCTTGCGAGAAGTAGTTATTCACCACGCCCGGCCGGTTGGTCTGCGGATAGAAGGAGATCAGTTTCTGGCCCACGGGATTGATGCGGGCCGCCGGGATCAGGTTGCCGTTGAATGGCGTCCGTTCGCCCGTAGCGTTGATGGTCAGCGGATCGTAGATCACGCCGTTCACTTCGCTGAAGTTCCCCTGACGCATCAGCGCGGTGGGGACGGAGAAGGTGGCCTCGCCCGGATTCACCTGGCGGATGCCTTCGTAATTGACGAAAAAAAACGTGGTCTGGCGGGAGGGAGTAAGTGGTCCACCGGCTGTGAAGCCGAACTGGTTGTAACGGAACGCGGCCTTGCGGCGGCGGTTCACGTTGTTGAAGAACCCGTTGGCGTCCAGCACGTTGTTGCGGAGGAATTCATAGAGCACGCCGTGGAACTGGGACGTGCCGGAACGATGCACCATGTTCACCACCGCGCCGCCCGTACGCCCGTATTCGGCCGACATGCTGTTGGTCTGGACTTTGAACTCCATCAGCGCGTCCGGAGAGGGGACGTAGGCCGGCTGGTTGTAGCCCATCACCTCCTGGGGTGAGCCGTCCAACATCACAGCCGTGGAGACGTTGCGTCCACCGTTGGCGGAAAAGCCGACTGCGGTGATGCTGCCGCCGCCCTGGCCGCCGTCACGGAAACTGCTGTTGGTGGCGATGCCGGGCGTGAGCGCCACAAGCTGCAGAACGTTGCGTCCGTTGAGCGGCAGGTTTTCGCTGGTGATGGAGTTCACCACTTCGCCCAGCGTGGACGAAGCGGTTTCAAGCAGCGGCGTTTCGGCGTTCACCTGCACAGTCTCGGAAACCGCGCCCACTTCCAGGCTGACGTTGATTTCGGCCACCTGCGCGACCTGGAAGATCAGGCCGCCGCGGACGAATTTCTTAAAGCCCTGCGCCTCCACTTCCAGACTGTAGTTGCCGGGAGGGATCTGGCCGAAGACAAACGCGCCGGCGTCATTGGAGCGGGTGGTCCAGGGGCGGTTTTGGCCGGTGTTGGTGAGGGTGAGGGCGGCGGCGGGGACTACGGCGCCGCTGGAATCCTGGACGATACCGCGGATGGTGGCGGTTTGAGTTTGCGCGCTTAAGCAGAGCGCGGAGAAGAGTGCGCACACGGCGAGACGGAGACGTGCTGAAGCCATGCTTGCAGTCTATAACAGATTTCCGCCACTCATTATTGCGGCGATGCGCTACCGCCGCCCTGGCCCGGATTTGGGACGGTTCCACTGCACGGTGCGGGAGTGGTCATCAGCTCACAGTCTTCGCCGTCGTGACAGATCTTGAATGCCGCGCATGTATCCTCCCGTACCGCGGGAGTCAACAGGACCGGATTCGCTGTATCGTTCGAGAGTACGATTCGCTTCATCCGGAACTTGCCTCCGCCGGACGGCGCAAGCACTTTGAGAGTAGCGGACTTGTCTGCAAAGGGGCCACCCTTGCTGGCGTTGATTTCCCAAACATCGCCGTGGTTGTCTGTTAAGCGTGAGATCACCACTTCCGGCGGGGAAGGATTCCCACTGAGCCCCTCGAACTCCACGGTGAGATTCAATGGGAGCGAGAGGGGCCGTGAATTCTGCGGGATAACAACTTCACCTCCGGTCTTGTCCCAGATTTTCCACCGCAACTCCCAGTTGTGATGCTGAGCCGAGCCAGCGGGAATGCCGCAGATCTTGACCGTGGATGGCCCTGTGCCCAGTAGCGCCTGGGCCGGAACGCGTAAGTTAAAAGATCCGTCGAACCCTTCGATGGGTGGTTCGTCGTGCGAGAGGGGCCTGTCCTCTTCGCTCTGTCCCGCTTCCGCGAGCTTGAGCCCACTCTGATAGGTTGTGTCGAGCCAGGCGTTGCAGCCGAGCAGCGCATTGTTGCTCAGCAGAAACGCGTTCACCTTCAAGTCCGGCCGCGTCGCGGGAGAAACCACCGTCACCGGCTGCGGGTCCCGGCGGCAGCCCGCCAATAACACGAAACCAACCAACGCCAGTTTCTTCATTAGTCTGTCCTCGTAAGGTGTCTGAGATCGGGGCGCGCGACGTGCACCTCCACCGCGATATCTCCCCAACTCTTACGCATTGCCGCCAGATGCTGCTGCGCCTTGCCGGCTGCCTCCTGCCGCACCTTCTGATCCACCCTTGCCAATGTCATCCACGCCTGCCACGCCACGGCGTCGTTACCCAGCTTCGCGGCCCCTTCCGCCAGGTTGCGCAGTTCCGGGGCAAGAAACGCCGCCGCCGCCGGGTCCGCGGCCAGACCGCACTGCAACAGCGCAAAAACGCGATCATCAAAAGCGAGGCCCCGGGCCGCCGTGGCCGCCACCTGACGGCAGAATACGTTCCAATCGCCGGGGGCTTCCCCGCGGCTGGCCAACAGCGCCTCCAGCGCGACGATCCTGGCGAACCTGCCGGCGGATTCGTCGTCGCGGACCGCCTTCGCCTTATCCAGATACACCCGCGTCTGCGCCCAGTTTTCGTTCGATGCTTCCAGCCCGGCGCGCACCAGGGCGATCATCGCCAGCACCCGGGGATTGGTTTTCGAAAGCTCCTCGGCCTGTTTCAAAAGGCCATCCGCAATGGCTGGATCGGCGATATGCCACAGGATTTCGCCCTGCGCCATCAGCGCATACGGGATGTTACCGGGCAGATGACTGCGGCCATACTCGGCGGCGGCGCGCCGGAAGAAATCCGCCGCCTCCTGGTAGCGTCCCATTGCACGGGCCGCCGTGCCCAAACCCTGCAGCGCCAAACCGGCGGATCGGGAATCATGCACGCTATCGGCTGCCGTCAGCGCTTCGCGCCAAAGCGGCTCCGCCTCGCGAAACCGGTCGGCGCCATTTTCGGCCCTTGCCAGCAGCAGCAGTGCGCTCAACTGTTGCCGACGGTATCCGGCCTGTTTGTAGAAGCCCAGCGCCTCCCTGGCCAATTGGCCGGCCTTCGCCAGATCTTCCTTACCCGCCCGGTAGTAATGCACGTTCGCCATTAGAAGGAGGGCGCGGGCGCCGGACTGCGGCTGCCGGTAACGGCGGGCCAGGTCCAGCGCGCGGCGCGCCAGCTCCTCGGTCTCCTTCAACCGTAATTGCGTAAGATGCGCGGCGGCGAGGTCATTTAATGCAAAAACAAGTTGCGCTTCCTGGCGTTCCTTCTCCGCCAGTTCCACCGCCTGGGCGGAAAGCCGCTGCGCCTCGGGCATATCGCCGGAGCGCAGAGCCACCGCGCTGAGATTGAACAACGCGCGCACCTGCTGCAGGGCCAGGCGGTTGGACTCGGCATACTTGCGGCCTGCTTCCAGCGCCTCGCGCGCCTCTTTAAAACGGCTCACACCGTCGTAAGCCATGCCGCGGCGCAGCCATGTTTCGGCCACCGCTTCGGAATTTCCCAGCAGTTCGTAGCCCTCCTGCGCCTGGGCGAAGTGCCGCAGGGCCGGTTCAATCTGCTGATCCCTGGCGGCCAGCATACCCAGATGAAGGTGCGCGGTGGGCTGGCGGGGATTCAATTCCAGCACGCGCCGGTAGGTGGCGCCGGCCCCGGCCGTATCTTCGTTCTGCTCCTGGGCGTGGGCCAGATCGAGCAGTGCGGTTTCCCTGTCCTTTTCCGGGGCGTTGTCCGCTGCGATGCGGAATCGCTCCACGGCCTGGTCAAAATCACGCGTCACCGTGGAACGCACGGCATCGAACAGATCGCGCTCATAGGCGGGAAGCAGCCACTTGAACCCCTGCAGGTCGACCGATCGCAGCATCGCCTCCCGCGCCTGATCGGGTTGATCGAGCGCCGCCAGCGCCTGGGCATGGCGCGCGTGGGCGGCGGCAAAGCCGGGACTGCGCTCAATGGCGGCCGAAAACAGGCGGCTGGCGCGATGCGGGGCGGCGTCGGCCAGGGCAAGCACGCCATCGCGGTAGAGGCGGGCCGTTTCAGCGGGTGGGCCGGTAGTATGACGCCAATACTGATAGCCCGCATAGCCTGCCGCCAGCAGCAGGATTCCCGCCGCCCAGGGCAGCCACCGCGGCATCCTGGACGGCCTGGGCGGGCGAAGACTGGCTTCACCCAACGCCTTCAGCACATCTTCCACGCTGGCATAACGGTGCGATGGATCGCGGGCCAGGCAGCGCAGCACCACTCGCTGCCACCCGTAGGGAATCTCCACGCGGGAATCGGCGAAGCTCGGCCGCGTGGTGAACTTCTTCGCCACTACCCCCAATGGATTGGAGGCCTCAAATGCCGGCTTGCCCGCCAGCATTTCAAACAGCACCGCGCCGAGACCGTATATGTCGGTGGCCGGCGTGGCTGGATTGCCCTCAATCTGTTCGGGCGCCATGTAGGCCGGCGTTCCCAAAGCGACTCCGGGCTCGGTTACCGGCGCAGCGCCCGCCGCACGAACGCCGCGGGCAATGCCGAAATCCATCAGCACCACCCGTGTGCCGCCCGTGGCCCCGGGACATACCATGATGTTGGCCGGCTTCAGGTCACGATGAATCACTCCAGCCGCATGGGCGGCGCGCAAACCTTCCACAATCTGGCAGATGATGGGCCAGGATTGATCCACGCCGGCAGCCCCGGTGCGCTTCAGCCGCTCGGCCAGCGTTTCGCCTTCCAGCAACTCCATGGTGAAGAAGGCCGGTTCGCCGCCGCTGCCGGGGAAAAAGTCATACACGCGGCAAACATTCTGGTGGTTGATGCTGCGCAGGATCTGCAGTTCCTGCTTGAAGCGGTCCATCACCGCCGGCTGGTTGCGCCACACGTCCAGGATCATCTTCAGCGCTACCCGCGTGCCGCCCAGCGCGCTGTCTTCGGCCTCGTAAACCGACCCCATTCCGCCTGAACCCAGCTCCCGCACGATGCGGAAGCGTCCGTTCAGCAAGCGTCCGCCAGTGACGGGAGCCGGCATCAGCCGTCCCAGATCTGCCGCCGGCGAATCCACCACAAGATTCGATTCCTCGTGCAATGCCAGCAAACGGCGCACCTGTGGCTGGAGATCGGCATCGTCAGGGCCGATGGAGTCAAGAAACGCCTCGCGGCCGGCGGGTTCCTTCTCAATCGCCTGCTCGAATATCTCCTTCAGCCTCTGCCATCGTTTTGGATCGGTGGGCAGCATCGGGCGGCACTCGTCATTGAACTGGGAGTTTTGATTATAGCTTGGCGGAGCGCCGTCCGTTACCATCGCGGGCAAATTGAGATATGATAATCGGGTTCAAAAATCGGATCAACGGACCATAAGGGGGAAGACCTGTGATGAGAATCCATGCTGCGGTGTTTCTGACCGTGCTTGCAGCTTCACTGTGCCAGGCACAGGTGAACAAAAGCAATTTGACAGGGATCGTGCGCGACGGCACCGGCGCGGCCGTGGCCGGCGCATCCGTCAAGGTGCATAACACCGGAACCGGCGCCACTCGTCAGGAGAATACCGATACCAGCGGTCTTTACCGGTTGAGCCAGCTCGATAACGGTGTTTACAGGATCGAAGTCGAGATGGCGGGCTTCAAGCGGTTTGTCCAGGAGAACGTGCAGTTGGTGACGGGTGAGACCATCACCATCGACGTCGCCCTTGAGTTGGGCGCGCTGAGCGAGTCAGTCACCATCACCGGCGAGGCGGCGCTGCTGCGGACCGAATCGGGTTCCGTAGGCACCACCGTCAACCGGCAGATCGTGAACGAACTGCCGCTGATCGGGCGGAACCCCTATGTCTTTCTGGTGCTGTCACCAGGCATCCAATACACGGGTTCGCCGACGGCAATCAATCCCTGGGACACTTTCGGGCCTTCCGACTTTTCATCGAGCGGATCGGAGGCGCGCAGCGAGTTCCTTCTGGACGGCATGCCCAACATGCGGCTGGAGACGGTGGCGTTCTCACCATCGCCCGACGCCGTGGAAGAGATGCGCGTGCAGACCAACGCCTATGACGCCGAATACGGGCATTCGGGCGCATCCTTCGTAAACGTATCCACCAAGGGCGGAACCAACGTCCTGCACGGAGCGCTCTACTGGTATCACCGCAATGACAATCTGAACGCCAACAGCTTCTTCAACAACCGCAACGGCAGGCCCAAGGGAGAACGCAAACAGAATACCTACGGTTTCGCCATCAGCGGACCTGTTCACCTGCCGAAGCTCTATAAGGGACGCGACAAGACACACTTCTTTGCCGACTACGAGGGAACGCAGATCCGCTCGGCGGGATTCGCGCGTGCGATCGTGCCCACCGCCCTCGAACGCCAGGGCGACTTTTCCGCTACGGCCGACCGGTTCGGCCGTCCTTTCACGATCTACGATCCCGCCACCACGCGGGCTGAGGGTAATGGATTCGTGCGGTCGCCTTTCGCCGGCAACCGGATTCCGTCGGCGCGGTTTGACCCGGTGACCACCAGCGCCATCAAGTTTTATCCCGAACCGAACAAGCCGCAGACTGTCAACGACCTGCAGAACTTCGAACGCCAGCAGCCGAGCGCTCTTGAGTGGGGCAGCTTCACCACGCGCATCGATCACCAGATCTCTTCCAGTCACAACCTGTTCTTCCGCTTCGGATGGAACCAGCGCGACGACCCGAGCACGCCGTTCTACGGTGAATGCTGCCGCGCCGCCGGCAATCCCACCAGCGGGCAGGACGAGTTCGAGCGGGGAAACGAAGCCGTGGGGCTGGGTTATACGTGGATCCGCAGCGCGCGCACGGTGGTGGATTTCCGCCTGGGCGTGAACCGCTACACTTCCGCCAACATCATGTACGGCGAAGGGTTCGACGCCAAGCAGTTGGGCTTTCCATCCTCGTTTGCCGACGCGGTGGGCTACCGCACGTTCCCGCGGTTTGAAACCACAGGCGACGTGGAAAACCTGGGCGCGGGCCGCACAGCAGCCGCGAAGTGAACAACCAGTACAACCCCCTGGTGAATGCGCACACCACCATGGGGCGCCATGCGCTGAAGTACGGATTCCGCTTTCAGATCGGCCAGTTGAACTCATTTGGCGCGGGCCGCGCGGGTGGCCTGTTCCGCATGGACAGGCGCTTCACACAGGGGCCCGACCCCACGCGCACCACGCTGAATTCGGGCCACGACTTCGCATCCTTCCTGCTTGGCACTCCCAGTTCCGGTTATGTGGACCTGAACGCATCCCGCGCTCTGCAGAACACTTACTGGGCCACTTACATCCAGGATGACTGGAAGGCGACCGGCCGGCTGACGCTGAACGTGGGACTGCGCCTGGAGCGCGAGAGCGCGCCCACAGACCGCTTCGACCGCGGCACCGGCGGCCTGGATTTCAGCATTGCCAGCCCGGTGGAGGCGGGGGCCAAGGCCAACTACGCCCGCAATCCCATTCCTGAGCTGCGCGAGTTGAACGCAAAGGGCGGCCTGGAATTTCTGAACGTGGGCGGCACGCCGAGAGGCGCGTTGGACATGCCTTCGGTGATCTGGGCCCCGCGAATCGGCGCCGCTTACCGGCTGACGAACCGCCTGGTTTGGCGCGGCGGCACCGGCCTGTTCTACATTCCTAACAACGTCAACAACTACAGGCAGGACGGATTCAGCCTGGCGACGCAGATGGTGGCCTCCCTTGATGGAGGCATCACGCCGTTCCACACGCTGAGCAATCCCTTCCCCAACGGCCTTACCCAGCCGCCGGGAGCAAGCGGCGGGCTGTTGACCGGCGTGGGCCAGAGCCTGACGGCGGGAGTATCGCCATCTTCGGGTGTTCCGCCCTATCTGCACGGCCTTTCCCATCAGTTCTCGTCCGGGTTCCAGGCGGTGCTGCCGGGCGACGTTTCCCTGGAGGCCAACTATGTCGGCAACATCAGCCAGCGCATGACCCTCACCCGGCGGATCAACGACTACCCGAACGAGTTTCTCGCCTTGCGCACGCGGCTGAACGCCCGCGTCGCCAATCCGTTCTTCGGAGTGATTACCAACCCCACCAGCGCGTTAAGCCAGTCCACCACCACCGTGCAGCAACTGCTGCGGCCATTTCCGCACTTCATTGGCGTGACACAGGCGGTGCTGCCCTACGGCCGCTCCCACTACGACTCGCTTCAGGTGCAGGGGAGCAAGAGGCTGCGCAACGGCATGACCCTGGGCGGCTCATACACCCTCGCCAAACTCCTGGAGTCGACCTCCTATCTCAACAACAACGACGCCAAGCCTGAGAAGGTGATCTCAAATTCCGACAGGCCGCAGCGGCTCGTCCTATACGGCAGCTATGAACTGCCGTTCGGCCAGGGCAAGTCGCTGTTCAATAGCGCCAATCCGGTGGTCAAGCGCGTCGCCGGAGGATGGCAGATGAACTGGGTGGTCACCTACCAGTCCATGGATCCGTTGGCCTTCGGCGGAGCGGAGCGGCTCTCGCGGTCGAGCAATAATCCACGCACGGTGGACGAATGGTTTGACGTAAAGCAGTTCGTCCCACAGGAGCCGTTCACCCTCCGCCAGCTCTCCACGAGAGTGGCGGACCTGCGTTCGCAGGGAATCCGCCGCTGGGACTTTAGCGTCCTCAAGAACACCATCCTCACCGAGCGGGTGAAGATGCAGCTTCGCGGCGAGTTTTACAACTTCTTCAACACCACGCACTTCGCCGCGCCGAACACCAGCGTGACAAACGCCAGTTTTGGACGGATCACGGGCACATTCCTCGGTCCGCGCGAAATTCAGGTGGCGATGCGGCTGGAGTTTTAGAAAATCTCGCGGGGTGCGCGATAGAGCGCCCGCACTGCCTCGGCATGGCGCACCCCGCAGGTTTTGCCGCGATAGAGCGCGAGTGCCTCCTTCATCTGCTGGGCGGCGTCCAGCCTGCCCTCGTATCTCTCATTGCGGACGAAAGCCATCAGCTTGCCCAGCCAGTCGATTGCCTGCTTCCATTCTGCGCTGATGTCGATGAAGGTGTCCGGTTCGAAACCGATGGTGTGGCGCGGGCCGTTGTCGAAATAGTAGATCTCCCGCGGCGCTTTGACGGCGCGCCCCAGAAGCTGGCCGGCGTTGCGCAGCGCGATTTCACTTAAACGGCTGGCTGCCACGTGATCGTCATGCACGTCGTTGCCCCACAGCACAAACCCCATGTCGGGCTGGACGTCGGCCACCACTTCAGCCACCAGCTTCTTGTTCTCATTGGTCACGTCGAACAGGTGGGACTGGAAGTTGAGAAAACGCATCTCCATGCCATATTCGCGTGCAAGCTGCGCGGTGAATTTCGGCAGTTCCTTGTCGCGGCCAGCCACGGGCGCCCAGTTGGAATAGTCGCCAATCAGGCTCAGCATCACCACTCTGTGATGGCGCGCCACGGCTTTCAGCAGCGTGCCGGGCAGGCCGAACGGGCAGTCGTCATAGTGTGCTCCGATGGCAAGTATCGTCTTGGGCATGTTCCTCCTATTCTGCACCTTCACGCTACAATGCTGGGGAGCATGCCCCGGATTCTGGTCTTTTCCGATATTCACAGCGACCTGAAAGCGCTGGAGCGGCTGATGGACACCGAGGCTGATTACTATTTCGCCGCCGGGGATCTGGTGAGCTGGGCGAGGGGATTGGATAAGGCCGGCGAAGTGCTGAAGCGGCGCGCCGGCCGCGTGTATGTGCTGCCCGGCAATCACGAATCCGAACACGATATCGCGGGCCTCTGCCAGCGCCATGGGTTGCACAACTTCCACGGCCGCACGATCGAGGTGAACGGCATGCATATCGCCGGGCTCGGCTATTCCAATCCCACTCCGTTCGATACCCCGGGCGAGTACAGCGAGGCCGAGTTGGCCCGGCGGCTGGCCGGGTTCGCCGGACTGAAGCCCCTGGTGCTGATCTGCCATTGCCCGCCCAAGGGGACGCCGCTCGATCAGGCCGGGCGGGGGCTGCACTTCGGGAGCGAATCGGTGCGGGCATTTATTGAGGCGAACGCGCCCGCTTACTTTTTCTGCGGACACATTCATGAGGCCGAAGGAGTCCAGACGCAGTTGGGGCCGACGCTCTCGGTCAACGTTGGCAAGCGCGGGTATCTGCTGGACCTGCCGGCTGCCGGCCTGTAACTAAACCAGCGCCGGTATCTTCTCTTCCGCCGTGGGAAACGCCAGCTTCGTTTTCAGTATCTCTTCGGCGATGGTCAGGTACACGTCGCCGATGCCGTGATGCGTCTTGGTGTGCGTTCCCCCCTTGATCCCGCCGCCGGCCACCAGAATCGCCAGTCCGTTGCACTTGTGCGGATTGGCCTCGGCATGTTCATGCACAAAGACGCTGCAGGTGTTGTCCAGCAGGCTGCCGTCTCCTTCGGGAATCGACCGCATCCGCTCCAGCAGATAAGCGAACTCCTCCACGTGCCACCGGCAGATGTCGCGCATGATGCGCTGCTGCTGGGGCGATCCGGCGTTGTTATGCGTATAGTCGTGATGCCGGTTCCCCGCCAGACCCAGCCACGGGAAGCGCGTCAGGCTCTGGCACTTGGTCAACATATAGGAAGCCACACGCGTTTGTCCCGAAGCGAAGGCATGCACCAGCAGATCCGATTGAATCTTGGCAATGCGCGGATAGTCGGTAAGATCGGAGATGTCTTCCGGCTCCTTCAGCTTCCTGCCGTAGTCGGGCGGCAGGCTTGCGATCGCGCGCTCCAGATCGCGCACCGAAGTGAGGTGCTCGTCCAGGCGGTGCCGGTCAGCCTGTCCCAGCGCCGGCGTCAGATCCTGAAGGTCATCCTTCACCAGATCGAGCACGCTTTTCTTGCGCTCCACCCAGCTCTGGTTCTTCACGCCGAACAGCCGCGCAAACAGGTTGTGCGGGATCATCTCCGGCGGCAGTGCGCGTTCGTATCCCGCCCAACTCATGTTGCGATGGACCATTTCGCCGTGCGATTCCTGGGCGACGCCGATCTGCAGCGAGTGGAACCGGGACTTGGCGCCCATACTCTTGCCCAGCAGGTAATCGATGGATGGGCCCGTGGCGCCGCGGCCGTTGTACGCCGTTCCCGTGGTAAGCCCGCAGAGTGCCGAGAAGTGCCCGTTCCCCTGGCCCCATCGCCTTGCGGCGACGTTGTCGATGCCGCTAAGCACGTGTACGTACTCGCGCACCGACTTGAGCGGCGCAAGACACGGAGTAAGCGTGTAGCCGGCGCCCGTTTCGGCCGGGATCCAGTATCGCTCCGGAATGCCGTTGCCGTTGAACCACAGCAGGAAGCGCTTCTCGACAGCGCTTTCCGTCCGCGCGCCCGGCGCGGCATAGGCCGTTCCGTTGGTGTTGAACATTGCCGCCAGCGGCGGCAGGCCCACGCGTACCGCCGCGCCCGTCAGGCTTGCGCCCCGCAAGAATCGACGCCGGCTCAGTGCCATGTTTCTACCTCGCTCTAATTATCGTCCAAACCGCGAACAAGTTCCGGCGACCGCACAACGGCCATCACCAGATCCTTAAAACGAAATCCCGAATCACGGAAGGTCCTAAACAGCGCGGCGATCGTTTCCTGGTCCGCAGCCGTTTCCTTGCGCCCAAAGGCGTAGCGGAAATACTGGCGCACGATGCATTCCTGGCAGACCGGGCTGGCGGCGAGAATTGCACCAAGCTTGCGGGCATCGGTGAACGCCGAACCCGGAAGTCCCGCGATCTCTCCGCCGGTTTCAACCGGCAGCTCGAATTTTTTCGCCGGTTCGCGCTCATTGCCCGAATTGTGCACCAGAATTGTCTCTTTCTCGCGCCAGCGGCCCAGTGCGTCAAAGCCTTCTAAGCCGAAGCCGATCGGATCCATCAACTTATGGCAGGACGCACAGGCGGCGTTCTCCACGTGCGCCGCCAGACGCTGTCGGCGCGACGATGGTTTCTCTTCGGTCGGATCCGGCAGATTCGTGTCCACGCCCGGCGGCGGCGGCGGCACGTGCTGGCACAGCAATTGTTCGCGCACGAAGATGCCCCGCGCGGTGGGCGATGTCTCCAGCGGTCCGGACATCGCCGCAAGAAACGCGCCCTGGCCCAGAAATCCCGCGCGCGCCGAACCAGCCGGAAACTTCACCAGTTCGAATTGCCCCCCAGGCGCCGGCAGGCCGTAGAGGCTGGCCAGGTCAGAACTCAGAAAGCCGTAGTCCGCCGTCAGAAGCTCCATGAAGTTTCTGCCGTTGCCCACCAGGTGGCGCAACAGCAGACGGGTCTCCTCGCCCATCGCCGCCGCCAGTTCGGAGCTGAACTCGGGGAAGCGGCGCCGTTCCTTGGAAAGAGTGGGCAGACGGTCCAGCCGCAGCCATTGATTGAAAAATTCGTCGAGTGATTCGTTGAAGCGCGGGCTGTCGATCAGCCGGAGCGCGGCCCGTTCCCGCCCGGCGGCGCTGCGCAGCACGCCCTTTGACGCCTCTTCCAACAGCGCCGCGTCGGGCATCGAATCCCACAGCAGGTAGGAGAGCCGGCTGGCGATGGCGTGGTCCACCGCGCGGCCGTCCGGCCCCGCCTCCAGGTGAAACAGAAACTTGGGCGATTGCAGCATCGCCTCCACCACTGCGCGCGCCCCTTCCAGAAAATCGCCCCGCCCGTCAAACGCCGCACGGTAGCGGGCGATCTCTTCCTTTCCAAGAGGCCGGCGGAACGCCCGCAGCCCAAATGAGCCGATAAAGCGGTCCCGGCAGGCCGCATCCGCCGCGGAAGCCGGCTTGCACGGGATCAGACCCTGTACATCACCCGCCCGGAAGGCGTTCAACGCCAGTTTTTCCGCCGCCGTGCTGTAAGTCTCAATCAGCAGCGGCGGCATGCTCTGGTTGCGCAACTGGTTCTTGAAGCCGTCCACATAGTCTTCGGTTGGGAAGCGCTGCGCCGGGCGGCTGAAGTCGCCCAGCAAATCGCGCACCGTGTTGTTGTACTGGCTGTGCGTGAGGCGCCGCACAAGCTGGTTCGGCCTGGCCGTAGTGGGCGCACCCAGCTTGCTGCGCAAAGCGGCCAGTGCCGGTTCCGTCAACGGCGCCAACATGTTCACCCACCGTTCCAGCAGCTTTTCCTGTGGCGACCCGGGTTCGATTCGCTCCCCGCCCGTGTGCCGGGCGCGATTGGTGGGTTTGTCGATCAGCAGCCGGCCCACCGGCGCAAGCGAGAGCCCGAAGAGGCGCACCTGCGCCTCCGCGGCATCCTTTTCGGGAAACTGCAGCCGCGTGGCCGAGGCCACACCATCACGCGTGTGGCATGCGCGGCACTGCACCGCCTCCAGCGCCGGATAGACTTTTTCCGAAAAGAATGTGAGGTCCTGGGGAAAGCATGCCTGCCCCAACAGCGCCGCGAGCAGTATCCTCATTGCGCGGCCTCCCGCAGGGCCCACGATACAAACGCCCCCGGCTTCTGCTTTCGGAAGGTTTCCGCCCCCAACGCGGTCACCTTCGTATCAGTGAGATACAGCATCTTCAAGTTCGGCAGCCCGCGCAGCCCGGCAAGCCCCGCATCGCCCACCGCCGTATCTGACAGATCAAGGACCGAAAGCGCCGACATCGCCGCCAGCGTATCCACCGCCCGGTCGTCCACCGCCCGGCAATTCCACAAACTCAGCCGCTCCAGCACGGGCAGTTCCTTCAATGCCGCCAGTCCCGCCGGCGTGATCCGCGCGCCGCTCACATCCAGCCTTCGCAGCTTCTTCAACTTAGTCAGCTTCGCCAGGCCATGATCGGTGATATGCACTCCGCCCGTAGCCCTGCAATTGCCGCCGCCCACGGGCTTACCCGTTCGTCCCAGCCCCAGACCGTAACCCAGGTTCAACTCCTCCAGGCCGCCCAGCAGCGCGATCGTATCCAGATCAAGATCGGTAATCGTCGCCGTCCAGCACAAGCCGCCGTTGCGCCGCTGGATTCCATCCAACCGCAGGCTCCTCAGCCTGGGCAACAGCTTCAGAAAATTCAGATTGATCCCGCTGATCCGCGTCGCCCCAAGGCTCAGTTCCTCCAGCTTCGTCAATGCCGGAAGGCTCTCCAGCCCGCCATCGCCCAGCATGGTATGGCTCAGATCAAGCGTCCGCAATTCAGTCAGTTCGGCAATATAGGGCAGGCTGACATCGGTTACATCCGTCCCCCGCAGCACCAGTTTCCGCAGCGTACGATTGCCCCGCAGGTGCGACATCGCAGCGTCGGTAATGAACTCGGCTGTATCCAGCGTCAGTTCTTCCAACTGCTTCAACCGCTTCAGATGCTCAATCCCCTTATCGGAGACGTAGGTGAAGGAGAGATCGAGCCGCCGCAGGGTTTCGATCTCCGCCACCCGCGCGACCTCTTTGTCGGTGGCCCAGGTGCGCGCCAGCGACACCTCCACGATCTTGCCTTCGCGGTCAAAAACGCTTTCACCGCCGATCGATTCAATCCACGCCGCGTTGGGCGGGCCCGCCGCAAGCATCGCGAACAGGACGAACCTCATGTCCGCCGCTCCCGCTTGGTCGAATCCTGGCTCCAGTTGATCTCACAGCCCGGCAGCGCCTTCCTCAGACCCAGAACACCGGTTTCGGAAATCAGTGAATGGTAAAGATCGACGTATTTCAAGTTCTTCATTCCGCTCAGTACGGCAATCGACGCATCGGAGAGGTTGGTGCGGTCCAGATGCAGGTGCGTAAGCGCGCTCAACCCGGCAAGCTTCGCGAAACCCGCATCGCCCACCGGCGTGTACTCCAGGCTCAGAGACACGAGCATCGGCAAACGCGCGACCGATTCCATGGCCGCTTCCGTGATCCGCGTCTGCGACAATCCCAGGCGCTTCAACCTGCCCAGGCCCGCCAGCGCCTTCACCCCTTCATCAGCAATGCGGCAATGGCTCAACTCAAGCTCTTCCAACTCACCCAGTCCCGCCAGATTTCTCAGCCCCGCGTCCGTCACGTCCACACCTCGCAGATCCAGACGCTTCAGCTTCGTCAGCGCCGCCAAAGCGGGCATGCTCCTGTCTGTAAGTTCCGTATAGCGCAGCGACAGCGCCTCCAACCCGGTGAGCCGGGCGATATGACCGAGGCCATCATCTCTTAATGGCGCATTGTTCAGATCGAGTTCCCGCAGTCCACCAAGCCCCGCAATTGCAGCCAGGCCAGGGCCCTCCACCAGCGTATTGGCCAGGCTGAGCGACCGCAGATTCCTGAGCCCCGCCAGCTTCTCCAGGGCCGGATCCGACAACAGCGTAAATCCAAGATCCAGCTTCTCCAGCGTCCCGATTGCCGATAGATGCCCGGCGCCGATGTCGCTGATCTCCGTGTTGCGCAGACTTAGCTCAGTGAGGTGTGGAAGCTCCCCCAGCACCGCGATCTCACGATCCGTAATCGCCACTGAAGCGAGCGAAACCGCCGTCACTCGCCCCTGGCGCGCCGTCACTTTCGCGCCAATCGACCGCAGCCATTCCCCAACCGCGCCCTCGCCTTTGCCGTGAACCGACTCCGCCGCTCGGGTTCGTTTCACCTCGCCACCGCCCGAATCCTGGAACAGCACCGCACACTCGGGAATCGCCGAAACCAGCTCCCGGACACCGGCGTTCGTAGCCCGGCTGTATCGAAGATCCACCGCGCGCAGATTCTTCAGTCTCGCCAGCCGCGCCAGCCCGCTGTTGGATACGCGCGTGCGATACAGGCTCAGTTCCTCCAGCTCCGCCATTGCGGTGAGCGCTTCCAGACCCGCATCCGTGACATTGGCCGCCTGCAGGTTCAGACGCCGCAGCTTGGTCAGGCCCGCAAGCCGTGCAAGGCCCGCATCGCCGATGCCCGTGTCCGCCAGATCAAGCTCAGTGAGTTCGCCGAGTCCGGCGATGTGGGCCAGCCCCGCATCGGTAATCGACGTGCCGCGCAGATAGAGCTTCGATAGCGAGGTCATCGCCTGCAGCGGCTTCATCCCCCGGTCATCGAAAGTACGATCGAAGTTCAGATCCAGGTGCTTTAGCCTTAGCCCCGCCAGCGCCGCGCCCAGCACGCGCGTCTGATGCGCGCGCAATTCGCGCAGATTCTCAAGCCCCTGCACCTGCGCAATCCCCTTGTCATCCAGCGGAATGTAGGTCTGCACCGGCTTGCTGAGGATCAGCTTCTCCAGTTGCGTCGACCGCGCAAAGAGCGCGAACGTCGAAGCCACCAGCGAACTCGGCTGGTCATACCAAAGCCGGCCGTTCACATACAGCTCCTTCAGATGCGGGATCGCCGGCAGGCGCTTCAACTCCTCCTCCAGCGCAAAACCCCATTGCGTGATGCCACTGAAGTTCAAGCCTCGCAGCCGGAAGCCGCCGGTGGGGAGATCCGCAATGTCGGTGACTGGACGCCGCTGGCCTTCCACCATCACGCTGCCGCCCATGCGCAGCATCCATTCCGCCACCACGCGGTCCGGCTCCACCGGCTGCGCCTGAACAGCGGCGCACAAACCCAGGGCGAGAATCGCGGGGTACCTTGGCACATCATTATCATCTATCCGCCGATGTCCCGTTGCAAGTGGTAGCATCGAAACTCACGATCATGAAACGCCTGCTTCTCGCCGCCATCTGCCTTGCCAGCCCCCAGGCCGAAGCGCGCCTTCGCGCCGGCGCCGCGGCCACCGGCATCACTCCCCTTGAATGGCCCGTCCGCGTCATCGGCAACTTCGGTTTGACGATGGCCAACTCCGCGCACGATCCACTGCATGCCCGCGCCATCGTGCTGGAAGACGGAGGAGTGCGCATCGCCATCGCCCTGGTGGATAGCTGTTATGTCAAACGCGAAGAGATGGATGAGGCCAAGGCGCTCGCTTCGAAACGAACCGGTATTGCAGTGAATCGGATTCTAATATCCGCAACCCACACCCATTCCGCCCCGCCTTCCCGCGCCTCCCCCGGCAACGCCCTGGAGGAACGTTACGTCAAGCGCCTGGTGGCCCAGACAGCCGAAGCCATCGCCCAGGCCAACGGCCGGCTGAAGGACGCCCGCATCGGCTGGACCGTAATCCCCGTCCCCGACGAGCTCTTCAACCGCCGCTGGTTCATGCGCGAGGGCGGCCTGCCCCCCAGCCCCTTCGGCGAAACCACCGACAAGGTGCGCATGAATCCCCCCGCCGCCTCCATGGACCTCATCCACCCGGCCGGTCCCACCGATCCAGGCTTTTCCATCGTCTCCATCCAATCGGCGGACGGCCAGCCCCTGGCCCTGCTTGGTAATTACTCACTTCACTATGTGGGCGGCGTTCCCGGCCCCGAACTCTCCGCCGACTATTTCGGCGAATTCGCCAAACTGGCCGCCCGGCAAATTGCGCCCGACGATCCGGCCTTCGTCGCCATGCTCACCAACGGCACCAGCGGCGACGTCAACAACATCGACTTCATCCACCCCCGCCCCCGCGCCCAACCTTATGAACGCATCGCGCAGGTGGCCGCAAAACTCGCCTCCCACGCCGTCTCCGCCGCCAAAACGATGCAGTATCAGGACCACGCGCCCATCCGCATGGAGGAAAGTGAGTTGGAACTCGCCTACCGCAAGCCATCACCCGAACAACTTCGCTTCGCCCGCGCCGCGCTTCAGGAACCGGATGAATCAAAGCTGCCTCGCAACGCCAAAGCCTACGCCGCCCGCGCCATCGGCCTGCACGAAGGTCCGTCCACCGCGCGGCTGAAGCTGCAGGCGATTCGCATCGGCGCGCTCGGCATCGCGGCCATTCCCTGCGAGGTCTTCACCGAAATTGGGCTATCGATCAAAGAACTAAGCCCGCTTCGCCCTACTTTCACCATCGAACTTGCCAACGGCCACTACGGTTACCTGCCCACTCCCCGCCATTTCGACCTGGGCGGTTATGAGACATGGCTCGGCACCAACAATCTGGAGCGCGAAGCGTCAGTGAAAATCACCCGGACCCTTCTGGATCTGCTCCGTCAAGCCTCAACTCGGTAGCCCGTTTCACAGTCCAGTACTGTCCCAGGCTCCAGTAGCACCGTTCTGGTAAGCGCGAATGCAAAAATTGCCTCTGTAGTCCCTTTTTCACAATGGAATTCCTGTGATAAGATGAGGGCACAATTTCGGTACTGCGAATTCCACCATGATTCGGAGGGGGGATGCAGTCCTGAGGAGATCATCGGGGCAGCGTGAGGCGCTTAAGGGGGCGGAGTTACCCTGGAGTTCGCCACTCGATCGACCCTGCTGGTTTTTTGCGGAGGAACAAGAGTCTGTGCGCCCCCCTTCGGGCTGGGCGGCCTCGCGCCCACGTCTCTCTTTCATCTGTCGAAAATCGGCCGCCGACCCGAGATCCTAATCGATGTGGAGTACGGTAGGAGGAATTCCGGGCAATGCAGTCCACTCACAGATCGGCCGCGAGTATCGCGGTGGCGAGCAATGGTCATGGTCATAACCTCGCGGAAACACGCCACGATCCGGGCGCGGTGATCGACCAGCTCCAGGAAACGTACGCCAGGGACGGACGGTCCCTGAAATGGGCAATCCCTCAATGGCTCGCCGACGCGGTGGAGGTCACCTACCGCAATGGCTTCGCCGAACACCTGGCCACCACAACTGTAGAGGAAATTACCTGGCGGCACGCCCACCTCTACCCCTCTGACGTCGAACAGATGGTGAGCATGGCCGAACGGCATGTCCTGAAGGGCAGCCTTAGCGGCAGAGGAATCGAACTCGGCGCCGGCTGCGGCATCCTATCCGCTACCGTCGCCAAGCGGCCCGGCGTGCGCAGTATCCTTGCCCTGGAAGTCTGCACGCCGCAAACTGAGTTGCTGATTCCCAAGGTGGCCCGCGGCCTGCTGGGCCAATCGGCCGGCAAAGTCATTCCCGTCGCCGGCACCTTCGACACGCTGGAGATTCCCGATGAGTCGCTCGACTTCACTGTCGAGATCCACTCCCTGCATCACTCCGGCGATCTCAAACGGACCATCCGCGAATGCGCGCGTGTGCTGAAACCCGGCGGCGTCTGCCTCTGGTTCGACCGCGTGCAGCCCGATACGATGACCGACGCCGAAGTGGAAGCGCTGCTCGACAAGGTTTACTCCCGCGAGTTCCTCATCGCCAACGCCTATCCCCCTGACGTTCGGCTCACCCGCCGTGAGAACGGCGAACACGAGTACCGCCTCTTTGAGTGGAAAGGCGCCGTGGAAGCCGCCGGCCTCATTCTGGACAAGCACGTCCCGGTCAAGTTGGCCATCACCGGACGCCAGGCCGCCAAGGGCCTCACCCGGCTGCTGCCCACTCCCTTGCGCCGGGCCATTTATAAGAGCGACAACGGCTCGCTGGCCAAGACCGGAACGTGGCTCACTCAGCAGTGGGGTAAGCTGACAGGCACCGGCGCGCTCTACGGACCCAAGGCGGACACCATCATGGTGGTCCGCAAGCCCGCCTAAACCAAAGAGGGAGGGCTTCTAAGCCCTCTCAATCGCCACAATCTCGTGGTCCAGCACCGAAGGCGCCGTCACCGTCAGCCATCCGTTGGCTTCACTGGTCACCGGTGTACGGTCCGCCGCCAGTAGGTGTACCTTGCCCGTGCGCCACCCCTCCGGCAAACGCACCCGCACCCTTTGTTCGCCCACCGGAATCAGCTCCCTATACGGGCCTTTCATGAACATCGGATTGGTGAAGTTCACCAGATGGACCGTCATGGAATTCTTTTGCTTCCACACCGTAACGTCCATCAACCCCGGCCCTTCCACGTACACCGGCCGCTGGTCCCGTGCCGCCCAATCCACCGCGTTTCTCAACAGCGTACCGTGGTCGGCCGATAGCACTTCCCAAAACGTACGGTCGATGTCCCAGGGGAAGTAGATGACGCGCCCCTTGCCCACCTCACGCACATAGGCCTCCGCGATATCCGTCTTCGGCTGCCGCGGATACACCATCTCCATCGGCAGGTCCGGATAGGAAGGGATCAGCGTCAGCGGCGGCCGTGCAAACCGCGCTTCCGGCGTGACCACCACCCGATGCACGCCATGAATGATCCGCTCGGTCTCTTCCAGCCCTTTCAACAGCGGATGCGGCCGCTCCAGCCGCAGGTAGGCGTTCTTCATCGGCCCTTCCACCCTGCCCCCATACCGCACTCCGAACAGTCCCCCCAGCCCGAAGTTTCGCCGCCGCCAGCCCCATTCATCGTAGAGCGACGTTTCATAGGTGGCGATCAGGCTGCCGCCGCCTTCCACATAGGCCTGAAGCTGGCCGCACTGCGCATCGGAAAGCGCGGCGATATTGGGCAGGATCAGCACCTTGAACCGCCCGATATGCGCGGCGTCCAGCAGCCGGTCATGCGCCATCTCAAAGGGGATGCGGGCTTCAATCAGCGCCTGGTAGAAACCCAGCGTGTGATCCTCCACCTTCTCTTCCGCCTTCGATCCGCCGTAGTAAGTGGCCGTCTGCTGGGAGTAAACCATCGCCACATCCGCCACCGGCTCCTCATTGCGCAGATACCGCTCCCACTTGTGCTGCCACACATACATCTTCTCCACCACCGGGAACCACCGCTTGTCGTACGGCACCCCGGCGAACTTCGTATACCAGGGACGCAGCCCGTTCGCCAGGCCATCGGCCACCCAGATACGGATCTCCGCCTCTGACTGCACCGAATCCTTCCAGCGATGCGGCTCCTCCACGCCCACGCTGAAAATCCCCACAATCGGCTTACGACCCAGCGTGGACCGGTACTCTTTCCCGTTCTTGCCGTTCTCCCACGGCGTGGCCAGCCCGCGCCGCGCCTGCCGGTCGGCGAACAGCGTCGGCGCCAGTTCCCCAATCGTCTTCATGTCAAGATTGGAGAGCGCGCCCCCGCCCGCATTGGCAATGTAACGCGCGTTCGGATTGATCTTCCGCACCTCCCCGTCCCACAGCCGCCACAGCTCAAACAACCGCTGCTGCCGCCATTCAAAATGCGCCCGCCGCTCCGGATTCAGCGGATCGCCGGTGCGCGGCAAGTCCATTCCTGTCGCCTTGCGGAATAAGCGGGCGCAGCTTTCGCAGTAACACATCCCCGAGCCCGCCCAGCGGTTCGTGAAGATGCCATCCACCTGGTACATACGCATGATCTCGCGGTGTACTTCGGTGAGAAACTCGAAGTTGTAAGGTCCCAGCGCGCAGGTGATCCACAGCGAAGGGTCCGCCCCGTGCCGCCGCTTGCGGCCATTCTGGTCCACGGCGATCCATTCCGGGTGCGCGCTGGCGGCGTCCTGATGTATGGCATGCGGATCGGTGCGCGCGATGACGACCATCTTCAAGTCCCGGCAACCCTTCACCAGATCACCAAACGGGTCGCCCGAGGGCTTGTGCCGGTCCAGCCATTGGCTGCGGTGGTGCAGCGGGATCCGCGTGGGGTAGTATGCCACCACGCCGCCGGCGCTAAGACACGCCGCATCGGACTTGGTGCGCCGGAAATAGTCCAGCCAGAAGTTGAGGTCGAATTGGCCGGGGTCGTTTTCCACTAATGTAAGCTGCGACCAGCGCATTGGTTTGTCGAACCATGGCGCGGTGGTGTCTTGGGCCGGAAGGAGGGAGGTGGTCGCGGTGGCGGCCGCGGCGCTCAGGAAGTCTCTGCGCTGCACGTATTCATCACTACCACAGTCTGCGCCTCCGCGAGCACTTCTTCCCGGAAATGCGGGCTCAGGCATTGTGGCGTGTTCAAATCCACCTTGCGCCCGAGAAGTCCGGAAAGCTCGCCCTCGATTTCGAAGAAGGCCAAACCGGGCGTGTGCCCTGGCTCGAACTCCACCAGTACATCAATGTCGCTGACTGGTGAGAAATCCTTTCGCAGGATCGAGCCGAAGAACGAAAGGCGCCGGATGTGATGGCGTTGGCAGAGTGAAGCGATCGCCTGGCGTTGAGCCGAATCCATAGGATGATGCCTTCGTGTTCAGTGTATCATCCGTGTTGAAACCAGCCTCTTCAACCGGCGGTTGGCGCGCGCCTGGCGAAGATCTTGCGCCCTTGCAGGAATGGTTCGGTGATCACCAGTGGCAACGACCAACAGAACCAGGCGGAGGCTCCCAGTTGCTCGGCCTCGGTGCCGACCTGCGCCGCTTGCAGCGCCGCGAAGAGCATCCGGAAGAACACGAACCCGAACGTGACGACGTAGCTGCGGATCATCCATTCCTGGTGCTGCTCAATGAATCGCCGTCGAATCGCGGCGTAGGCCATCCCCGTGGTGATCAACCACGCGGTGGCAAGGCCGGAGAGTCCGAAACCGAAGACCCAGCCGCCTCTCGTGTTGAAGGCTAAATAATACGCGGCGGCCGAGCTGACCACAACCGCCCCCATGTAGATCTTTCCCAGCAAACGGTGTCGAGGCAGCCGCTTGCGGGCAAGCCCGATCCAGAGCTGATACGGACCAATCAGCAGCGCGACGATTCCCGTCGTGATGTGTACCAGCAGCGCCCAGCCGTTCGGCGCATAGCGGGCCAGGCTTTCCCCGGAGGGCGAGAAGTACGGGAGAGCCGCCGCGGCGATAAAGATAAGCCCGACTATAACCGCTGACGCGAGCAGCACGAGCGCGCCGCGCCCGGGCCCCGAGGTCCTATCAACTCGAATTGACGCGGTCGTCATCTGATTCCCTCCAATCGAATTCTCACCCTGTCTTGGCCTGGAAACCCGGCACAATCCAACCCTGGATTTGCGTTTTGAGCTTCCCGGGTCCGGCAAGTATACACCAACCGCTGGCCAGAGCTACCTTTCGCGCCCTCATCCCGCAACGCACCTCGCGGCCCTCCTCGCGATGAAAATCCTCCGATATGAAAATACCTGCTGATTCAGCAGCCGGAGAACAAAGCGGTCCGCCAACGCCTCCAGCAGCGCTGTCAATTCATACATCCCCTTGACCCGCCAGTTTCTAGAATGTAAACTAAGGCGGTGAGGATAATCAGCCGGCAAGCGATTCTCATTTTCGCGCGGGTGTATCCGGATTCGCTCGCCTCGCTGATGAACTGGTACCGAATCGTCAGGCGTGCGAAGTGGCGCTCCCTGGTTGACGTGAGGCGAGATTTTGGGCACGCGGACATGGTGGGGCGGCGGACTGTCTTCAACATTCATGGTAATCACTACCGGCTGGTCGCCCACGTAAATTTCGAGACCGGTCTTGTGTTCATCCTGCATATCCTCACACACGCTGACTATACGAAAAGGACCTGGAAGTCATGAACGCTCTCGCCGAAATCAACGATAAGGTGTATGGAAAGCTCCTTTCGAAGTCCGTACCGAGACCGATCCGCGGAGACCAGGAGCACCGGCGCCTGACAGCTTTGCTCCTGGAACTGGATGAGCGCGACAAGCGCACCCCGGAAGAAGACGCACTGGCCGAAATGTTGACTCTCCTGATTGAGGACTACGAAACGCGCAGGTACCCTTTGCCCACGGTCCCTCCTCATGAGTCACTCGCCGCGCTGATGGAGGAGCGGGGGCTCAGGCACAAAGACATTTGGCCGGTACTCGGCAATAGGGGAGCCGCCACGGAAATTCTCAAAGGCCGGCGCTCCATCAGCAAGTCGCAGGTGAAGCGCTTGGCCGAGTTCTTCCGCGTTCCCGTCGATCTGTTTCTCTGAGTCACCGGCCCCGCCGGCAATAGGTGTCGAATCGAGCCTGGCTCAGTTCCCGGTCAATCCCATCGGCTCGATCCTTACAAACAATTCAAGTTCCCCGCGTATTCCAGCGGGTCGTATCGAGGGGGTACGGCTGCGATCTGGAAGCACCGCGTCTTGTCCGGCGTAACCCTTCGCATCGGGGCAAGCCTCTTAGTGTCATTCCGGCCGTAGAGCCGGAATCTAGGAATTCTGTTTCAATCCCCTTCGCATCGGGGCAAGCCTCTTAGGCTTTGGTTGGGTGCGGTGCCGGAGATCTCGCACTACAGTTTCAATCCCCTTCGCATCGGGGCAAGCCTCTTAGAGCAGGAAAAAAGGAGGGTGATGTAGATGTATAAGCAGTTTCAATCCCCTTCGCATCGGGGCAAGCCTCTTAGTCAAGTCCGTCTGCCGGGCGGCAGCGACTACGTTGCGTTTCAATCCCCTTCGCATCGGGGCAAGCCTCTTAGTAGCATTGTTTGAGCTAAAGTGCTCTCCTTTTCAATTTAGGTTTCAATCCCCTTCGCATCGGGGCAAGCCTCTTAGGAATTGCGGTCACGATCACGATGAATTTTTACGAATACGAACGTTTCAATCCCCTTCGCATCGGGGCAAGCCTCTTAGACTTAATCGGCGCCACGATTCCGGAAATTGCGGGCGGGGTTTCAATCCCCTTCGCATCGGGGCACGCCTCTTAGTTTACTAATGGCACCTTGGATTGTAGTGTTTGCATTCGTCGTTTCAATCCCCTTCGCATCGGGGCAAGCCTCTTAGAAGCAACGGACCAAACCGGCTGACTACCGACGGCGTGCCGTTTCAATCCCCTTCGCATCGGGGCAAGCCTCTTAGGTGGGTACGAACCCGAAGATAAGGGAAGAGCCTAACATAGTTTCAATCCCCTTCGCATCGGGGCAAGCCTCTTAGATACCGGTATCGCTCCCGAAAGGGGCCTTGCGGTCATGTTTCAATCCCCTTCGCATCGGGGCAAGCCTCTTAGAAGGCCTATAACGGATATCTTGGAGGTGTTGAACTCGGCGGGTTTCAATCCCCTTCGCATCGGGGCAAGCCTCTTAGTTACCG
>JANRLE010000095.1:0-31888 GCA_033762895.1 Bryobacteraceae bacterium
TACTCCATCAGGGCATGGGTGAGTGTGCGTTGCACATGTTGATCCAGCCGCCGTCCCGACTTAAAAATGGTCCATCCGACGCCTTCGTAACCTTCCTGCAGAATCGACTCAAGGCGCCGCTGGACGTTGTCGCGGTCAGCCACTCCCATTCCCTCGCCGTGCACCACATCCTTCACCGCTTCAATCAACAGTTGCTTCGGAAGCACGACATTGGCGCCCGCGCCGCCGGCGCTGCCGATGCTGGAGAAGCTCTTGTTGGTGCAAATCGCCCAAGTATCCATGGCGCCCGCATTGCGCTGTTGGCGGAAGGCCTCAAACACTGTGGGCGAAGCAGGAACTTCGAATCCGAAGTCGTCCACCCGCTGCCAGTTTCCGGTCACGATGGAGGCGGTGGAGTTGTAGTGCGACAGCACGCCAAGATTCCGGCAATCGCGATAAAAGTGGCCCTGCGCCTTGAGGGTCGCCAGGCGGGGAATGTTGACCAGTCCCTCAGTCGAGAAGGTCTCGGCATAACGGACGCCGCCACCGAAGGTCACCACAATGACCTTGCGATCGCCCTGTTGCGGTTGAAACGCCTGCGTGGCGACACGACTGGCCACCGTCAGTCCCGCTGCCTTAAAGAAGTCGCGTTTCGACAACATCAGTATTCGGTGATCTCGCCACCTTTGATTTTACGCCGCGCTTTCGGGTCGAGCTTCCACCCGGGCCTGGCTGCGTTCGGATCCAGGTCCAGAGGCGTGTCGTAGCCGGGAAGAATTTCGCCGGTGGGCGAGTAGTAAGGTCCGATATCGCACGCCATCGATCCCTTGCCCTCAGCCACGAACGTGATGGACGTGATGAGTTTCGCCGATTTGTAGCCGTACTTGGAAGGATCCAGCAGCCGAAGCGGCGCGCCGTGTTGATCCGTGAGCGGCATACCCGCCAGGTCCAGAGCCATCAGAACGTTGGGCTTGGCCATTTCCTCGAGCGACATGTACTCGTACCATTTGTCCGCGCAATCGATCCGGATCGCCCTGGCGGCCTTGTGCGGTTTGGCCAAGTCCAGCAAGGGTTCGAACCGGAATCCGCCCCACGTGGCCCGTGCGCTCCAGCATTGCACGCATTTCATGCGCGAACTTTGCGTGACGTTGGGCAACGCGCGGAGTTTGGCCAAGGGGATGGATAACGGCTTCTCCACCAGGCCTTTGATTTCCAGCCGCCACTTCGCCGCATCGATTGGCGGCACGGGGTTGTACCACATTGTCCGGAATCCCAGCGCGTCGGGCACGTCGGTTGGCAGCAGCAGCTTCGTCTTTCCGGCTCCGTAGGAGTTTGCCGCCGATAGCAGGAATGCTCTACGGTTCATTTCTTCCCGCCTTCAAATGACAGATGTTTGGTGGCCGCCTGGCGCCGGTCCAAGGACGCCTTCTCTTCGGCTGAGAGCTTCTCATGCAAGGCGCGCTCCTGCTCAGCTTTCACCTTTTCGCCCGTGCGGGCATAGATGCGGGAAAGGCGGTGGTGGGGCGCCGGATTGCGGGGGGCAAACTGCGCGGCCTTGTGATAGCTCTCGAGCGCGCGAGGGTAGTCGCGTGCACTCTCCAACACGGTGCCCAGTTCGAAGTATGCCTCCGCAAACCGGGGATTGAGTTGGACAGCACGCCGCAAAATGGCTGCGTCGGCTTTCAACTTACCCAGGGCGAATTGTCCTGTGGCGCTTTCGGGATTTCGCTTTGCGTAGCCGCTGAACAACGTTTCCACCTCGTTTCTGCGTTCATTCCAATGCTCGCTTAACCGGCTGAGAAAAGCCACCGGCTGCTCCACGTCCGGCGCCAACCTGCCTGCTTCCAGAAACGCGCCAACCGATTCCATGAACTTCCGTTGGCCATAGTAGGCCACGCCTAGAGACAAAACCACCTGCGCGCTGGCGGGAAATCGCTGGCGCGCCGTTTCCAGAACCATGGCCGCCTGCGGAAAGTTCTGCGTTCTGAGCAACAGGTTTCCCAGATCCGTGTAGTGCGCCTCCACATCGGGTTGGCTTTCAATCGCCGCGCGCAGACGAGCGGCTTCGCGGGCCGGGTCAGAAAAGGAAACGGCGCCCTGCTGTCCCCACAGAGTGAGAAACAGGAAAGGCGCCGCTAGGAATACGAACATACGGGCCGGACTTCCGTGCTAGAACATAAACCTCAGTGCGAACTGCACGTTGCGCGCGGTGCCAGGCAAGGTAGACGTCAGCCGGCCAAAGCTGCTGCTGCCCTGCGTGTTCTGGATACCACCGACGGCAAATCGCGGCGTGTTGGAAAGGTTCAGCCATTCACTCCGGAACTGAATCTTGTAACGTTCGGACAATTTGATGTCCTTGAACAGCGAGAAATCGAGGTTGCGGATGCCCGGACCGACGCCGGTCTGGGGCCCGATGTTGCCACCGGTACCGGGCGCCGGGCTCTGAAACGCCGTAATATCGAACCACTGATCCGGTGTCCGTCCACCGGATGGGGCGGACATGGCAGCCTTGCCAGGCACGGCATCCGGGCGGCAGGCGTTGAACGAGCCGACGCAGTTCTGAGACCGGAAGGTAAATGGCTGACCAGTGGAGAAAGTCAGGATACCATTGACTTGCCAGCCGCCGACGATCAGGTCCGCGGCCTTGCCCATTCCGCCGCCGTATTTCTTGCCCTGACCGAAAGGAAGATCGTAAACGAAGCTAGTCACCGAACGGTGCCGGATGTCCCATGCCGCCGTTGAGTTCTCGCAGCGGAAGCCGCAGGTGATGTCAAAAAGGCCGAAACCCGCCGAACCGGAAAGAGTGGTGCCGGTGTTGGCGAAGGCGTGCCCCCACGTGTAGGACGACGTGAACGTCATACCCGCCGAGTAGCGCTTCTCGAACTTTGCGGCCAAGCCATTGTAGTCGGAGATTCCGAAGGTGGAAGTGAGCGAAAAGCCGCCCCTGAGGAACGGATACGCACGGCGTGAGTTCACGTCCGCGCTGGGGTTGGAACTGTTCACCGGCGTGTTCGGATCCCAGTTGATCAATTGGCGCCGTCCGGCTGAACCGATGTAGCTAAGTTCCAGGGCCGAATTCCCGCCCAGATCCTGCTGAACGGTGACATTCCACTTGTGAACCAGCGGATTGCGGAAGTTCGTCTCCACGCCGCGGAAGCTGATATTGGCGGGCAGATTGAACGTGTTCAGCGGCCAGCCATCGGAAAACCGGTTGAGAAACGGATGCTTCGCATCGAAGTTGCTGTTCAGGTTGAGATCCATGATCTGGTTGAACGGCACGCCTTCGCCGCGATTCGGGGATCCGCCCTGATTCTCTTCGCCGCCGTAAAACATGCCGAACGATGCGCGGAAGACGGTCTTGGTGAAGATCTGATAGGCGATGCCAATGCGCGGGGCGAAGTTGGTCTTGTCCCAGGGGATGAGATACTTATCCGCGATTCCCCGTTCGACCTTGATTGTGGGGAACGCCTGGGCGAAATTGACAGGAAGGGGAGTGTCCTGGTCTTTGCCCTTCGGAATTACGAGCGTGGCTGTCTGGGGCACGTAGTTCGACTGGCGTGCGAAGCGTTCGCTGATTGGCGAGAACAACTCGTACCGCAGACCGAGGTTCAACGTCAACTTGCTGGTCACTTTCCAGTCATCCTGGAGGTACCAGGCATGTGCAACCTTCTCCGAAGAAACGAAGTTGGTCGTGGTCAGGCGTGAGTTGCCGGGCTGCCCAAGCAGGAAAGACGCGATGCCGTCGCCGGTTTGTCCGGGGGATTCGGGAATTGCGGTGCGGACCTGCGGGAATGAGAAATTGCCGCGCGCCGCGGGTACCTGGAAGAACGGGAACTTGATGGGGCGGTATTCATAGCCGAACTTGACGGCGTGTTTGCCCTTGTTAATCGATACGTTCTCAATGAAGTCCCAGACGTTGTTGTATTCCTTGGTTGGAAGCCAGTTTGACCCGCCGATGGAGGAATATCCGCCTGGATCAATTTGAGGAAGCCCGCCGTTATTGGTATAGGAAAAAGTCGGGTTGAGACCGCCGATGCCGATCTCGGTGAACAAATCCCTGCCCGGATTGGCCTGCGTCCGTTCGGTGACAAGACGGCTGAACGCCGCGCGCGTTTCAGTCAACACGGTGGCGGACCACACGCGTGTCCAGGAGATCATGGCGTTACGGCCCAGATTCTGCTCCTGCGCGCCATTGAAGCCTGCTCCATCCAGTCCGCCGGGAAGCGGGGGTACGATCGCCTTGTCTTCGTTTGACCAGCTCAAGCTGCCGAACAGCGAGTCCTTGTCTGTCAGGCGGTGATCCAGTCTTACGTCAAACTGATCGTTGTTCTGCTGGGCCGGTGCCGTTGGCAGGTAGTTCTGTGAAGGCAGCCGGTCGTTAAGATTCTGATTGGGATTCGGATACAGATCGATCAGCTTCTTTGCGGCCGGATCGAACCGCGAGGCAGGGATAATGTTGCCAGGAAACAGGTCACGGACGATTGCGCCCGCGGGCGTTGTGCGCTGCGTGGCGATGTCGTAAATGCCGCCCTGCGGGATCGGCCGGCCAAGCGCGTCGCTTCCAACCGTGGAACCGCTGAGCAGACTTGAGAAGTCCCCGCTCTTGAAGGCGGGCTTCGGAATCGTCATAGGATTGGTGATGCCGCCGAGGCCGGGCACCACGCCCGCCAGTGACCGGACCCGGGTACCCTGCCAATCCGCGAACCAAAACGTGCGGTTCTTTATCAGCGGACCGCCAATCGCCACGCCATACTGGTTCTGCCTGACGCTGGGGCGCCGCACGCCGGCGCGATTGCGCTCCCAGGTGTTGGCATTGAGCCTGTCGTTCTGCAAGAACTCGAATACCGTGCCATGGATCTGATTGGTGCCGGACTTAATGGTCACGTTCACCACACCGCCGGCGCCGCGGCCATACTCGGCCGAATAGCCGTTGGTGACTACGCGCATCTCACCGATCGCCTCGACCGACGGCCCGATGACGTAAGCAGTTTGGTTGATGAAGTCAATCACGTTCACGTTGTTGTCGACACCGTTCAGCAGGAAGTTGTTCTGTCCGTTGGAGCGGACTCCATTGGCGGAAAATCCGCCGCCCGCGGCGTCGCGAGCGCCCTGCTCGGCCGGCACAACGCCAGGCGCCAGCGGGGCCAGGAACGTGAACTTTCGTTGCCCGCCCAGAGGCAGTTCGCTCACGGCGCGAGCCTGCATCGTGTTGCCGAGGGTGGTGTTCTCGGTCTGCAGCAGCGGAGCCAGCGCCGTGATTTCGACAGCCTGCGTAACGTCGCCAACCGTCAGTTGCAGGTTGACGCCCACCCGATCGCCGCCGGTCAGCGGAACGTCGCGCTGGATGCCTTTTTTGAAACCGGTCGCTTCTACTTCAATCGTATAGACGCCCGGCTTCAACAGAGGCCTGATGTAGGTGCCGGATTGATCGGTTTCGGTTGTGTACCGAACACCGGTGGCCTGTTCGGCGATGGAAATCTTCGCGCCTGCCACCACGGCTCCGGTAGCATCAGTAACGGTGCCGGTAATCGTGCCCAGATCGCGTTGGGCAAATAGGCTGCTCGCGCAAAGGCCTACAAGCCCTAAAATAGAGAGAAGACGTGTTCTCATTAATAACCCCTAACCCAGCGAAAGACGAAGGCGCATCTCGATGACACGCGATTTTGCCAAATATAGAACGTTCACCGCATTGTCGTCAAGCTTTATCATTTTGTTTGGTTTCGATCAGGCCCCGGTTGTGTTCACGGACGTGAGCCAGGCATGGTCGCTCCAGACGAGCGTGGTCTTTGGAGAAACAGTTAACAAGCAATACATTCTGGAAGCCACCGGAACCGGCGCGGCAATCTTCGACTACGATAATGACGGCAGGAACGACGTGCTCGTACTGCAGGGTTCACGTCTGTCCTCTCCACCGGGCTCCATCCCATCCGTGCTGCTGTTTCAAAACCAGGGGGGCAAGTTCACGGAAACGGCCCAGAAGGCGGGGCTATCGGCGTCTGGATGGGCGCAGGGAGTGTGCGTGGGCGACTACGACAATGATGGGTCCGCGGACCTGTTCCTCTCCTACTATGGCGCCAACCGTCTCTACCACAATGAAGGGGGGCGCTTTTCTGACGATACGTCTCGCGCGGGACTTCCCACGTCGGGCGTCCGTTGGGGCGCCGGCTGCGCGTTCACCGATTACGATCGCGACGGGCTGCTGGACATCTTCGTTTCCAACTATGTTGACTTCGACCTGAAAACTGCGCCACGCCCCGGCTCACTTCCCGAATGCATCTGGAAGGATCTGAGGATCATGTGCGGCCCGAAGGGTTTGCCGATGGCGCGAAACGCCCTGTACCGCAACCTCGGTAACCGGCGATTCATGGACGTTTCGGCCAGGGCGGGCATCCTCAAGCCGGGTGCGCGCTATGGCTTGGGAGTGGCAGCCGCCGACTTCAACAACGATGGCTGGCCGGACATCTACGTCGCCTGTGATCAGACGCCCAGCCTGCTGTATCAGAGCGACCGGAACGGAGGGTTTGTGGAACGCGGCGTGGAGGCTGGGGTGGCGCTCGACAATAACGGGCGCACACAGTCCGGGATGGGAGTGGCACTGGGCGACTTCGACTCCAACGGATTTCTCGATATCGCGAAGACGAATTTTTCCGGCGAACTTCCGTCGCTATATCTGAACGAGGATGGCGAATTTTTCCGCGACGCTGCCGAATCGGCGGGCCTTGGAGCCAATCTCCTGCTGGGGTGGGGTGTCGTTTTTCTTGACGTTGACGAGGACACGCATCCCGATCTGATCTTCGCGAATGGGCATGTTTATCCGGAGGTTGACGGCGCCAAGCTTGGGGATACCTATCGCCAGCCCACACTGCTCTACCGCAATCTGGGCAATGGCCGGTTTACCGATGTCACCCGGCAGGCCGGGGCTGGGCTGTCTTCGCCCAAAGCATCCCGTGGACTCGCTGCCGGCGACTTGGACGGCGATGGGCGGCCTGAAGTTGTGATTGTGAATATGAACGAGCCGCTCACGGTATTGCGCAATCAATCGCCGCGCGCGAATTGGACCAGCCTTCGTTTCACCGGCAGCCGGTCTAATCGCAGCGCCATTGGAACTCGAGTGACCATTGAAGCAGCGGGCCGGCGCCAGAGCGGGGAGCTTACCGGCGGCGGCAGCTATCTTTCGCAGAGCGAACTGGTTCTTCATTTCGGCCTAAGCAACGCCGCCAGGATCGACAGGCTCACCATCCGTTGGCCGCTGGGCAAAGTGCAGGAATGCCGCGACTTGCCGGTGAACCGGAAGTTATCCTTTAAAGAAGATGAGGGTTGTGTTGCGCCTTAGCTTCCGATGCCAGAGGGCGATGAGCGGGAGTCTTTTCGTCATCACCTCCCTAATCTGGGCGCAGGACTTCGCGATGCGTCCGTTTCCGGCCCGCCTTACAGACGTCGCGCAACAGGTGGGGCTCACCGCGCCGGTCATCTACGGGCCGGAAAGGCGCAAGGACTATATCCTGGAAACCACGGGTTCCGGGGTCGCCTTCTTCGACTACAACAACGATGGGTGGCTGGATATTTTGCTCCTTTCCGGCACGCGCTTTGGAGAGAACCTGCCGGCGGAAGCCGTCACCAACCGCCTGTATCGCAATCTGCGCGACGGCACATTCGCCGACGTGACCAAGGCGTCCGGGCTCGTCCGCACGGGTTGGGCATCATCGGTCACCATCGCCGACGTCGACAATGACGGCGACGAGGATGTCTTCATCACCTATTGGGGTCAGAATGTCCTCTATCGAAACAGCGGGCACGGAACCTTTGCCGATGTCACGCGGCAAGCCGGGCTTCAGCATCCCGGCAGGCGATGGGGCGCGGGCGCCACATTTCTCGATTACGACCGCGACGGCCATCTGGACCTGTTCGTGGCCAACTACCTTGATTTCGACCCCGCGAAAATCGCCAAACCCGGTCAGGCCGCCGGTTGCGCCTGGAAGGGCATCCCGGTCAACTGCGGTCCTCGCGGCCTGCCCAAGGCCGTTCCGGTGCTCTACCGGAATGATGGCAGAGGACATTTCAAAGACGTTTCCGTGGAATCCGGCATCACCAGGGCCGGGCCGGTTTATGGCATGACCGCGGCTGGGGCCGACTTCGATTCCGACGGGTGGGTGGACCTGTACCTTGCATCCGATTCCGCGCCCAGCCTCCTATTTATCAACCAGCGTGACGGCACGTTCACCGAACGCGGACTGGAACATGGCGTGGCTGTGAGTGAAGCCGGCACGGAACAGGGAGGTATGGGAATCGCGGTAGGCGACTTCAATCGCGACGGCCTGCTCGATTTGTTGAAAACCAATTTCTGGGACGATACACCGAATCTTTATCGCAATCTTGGGGCGGGCCAGTTCACCGATGACGCGCTCAGGGCCGGGCTGGGTGTGGAGACTCGCTTCATCTGCTGGGGAGCGGGCATGCCTGACCTTGACAACGACGGCTGGCCGGACATTTTCATCGCGTCCGGCAGTGTGTTTCCGGAAGTGGAGGAAAGACTGCCCGCCTACCCGTTCCTGTCGCCGCGTCTGCTTTTTCGCGGTGTTGGCGACGGGCGATTTGAGAGGGTGAGGCAGCAGGGCGGGCCGGCGCTCGCCGCGGTGCATTCGAGCCGAGGCGCCGCTTTCGGAGACTTTGACAACGACGGCGATTTGGATATCCTCATCATGAATATGAACCAGACGCCTTCACTGCTGCGCAACGATCTGCAGGCCGGCGCGAGTTGGCTGGGGGTGCGCCTGGAGGGACGGCAGTCGAACCGCTCGGCAATTGGCGCTACGGTTACCGCCACGTTCGGCGGCAAGCCTCTGGCCCAGGCGGTGATGGCGCAGTCCAGCTTCTATAGCGTAAATGATCGCCGCCTTCACTTCGGGCTCGGTTCGGCCAAGACGGCCGATATCGAAATTCGCTGGCCGGGCGGCCGCGTGGAAGAGGTGCGAAATCTGAGGGCCGGTCAGCAATATATCATTCGCGAAGGGGAAGGGATCCGGCGATGACGATTGTATTTCTGGCGCTTCTTCAGACGGCGCAGGAGCCTTCGCTGTTGGACAAGCCTCAGTTCGTGGAGAGCAAGTTCGAAGCCGCGGTCGATTCAGGAGCGCATGCTACAGCGGGCTCGGCGGGGCGGATGATCTTGGCTCCGCTGGGCGTTCTGCAACTGCCGGCATCGCGCCCAAGCGCATCCGGCAACAGGGAGGCCAGGGCCGCTCATGAACGGGCTCTGGTCTTGGAAGCGGAGAATAATCCCATCGAGGCAGCGAAGTTTTTTGCTCGCGCGGTACAACTGGATCCGTCACCGGCTCATCTGTTGGATGCTTCGGTCCACCTGCTTTCCCACGGCGCCGCGGCGTCGGCGGCGAAGATGCTGGCCGAAGGCTTGCGCCTGCACCCCAAAGACGCAAACCTGCATCTGGCCCTTGGTGTTGCCGAGTTCGGGCTGGGGCAATATGAGCGGGCCCGGGAAACGTTCGTTGCCGCGATGCCGGATCCGCGTTCCTACGAAGCGCTTGCCTTGGTCATTGAAGCCGCTCCCAGTCTGGCTGGCCCGTTGATTCAGCGTCTGGGCGGATCGCCCTATCATCAGGCTTTGGCCATTCTGCGTGGCGCCGGCGCCGGCCAGCCTGGTGCCGAAGGGCTGCTGCAAAAAGCGATTCAGCAGGATCCCGCATTTGACAAGCCTCACTTTGAGTTGGCGTTGCTCTATGTCGCTCAGCAGAGAACGATGGAGGCGATTGGCGAATTCGAGGCCACCCTGCGGCTGAACCCGGATCATGAACAGGCGCACTTCCGCCTGGCGCAATTGCAACAGCGGGCAGGGCGAAAGGCGGATGCCGAAACGCACTTTGCCGCCTACCGGCGCCTGCACGCCAAGCGTCTGGAATCGGAGGAAGCCGAGCGCAAGGGGCGGATCGTGCTGATGCAGACGCCGCAGCCGTAACATCCTGCGGCCTGTTAGGATCTTGAGATGGCATCCACAGGACGAAGGCAGTTCATAGGCGGCGCGCTGGCGGCGGGGCTGGCGGGTTGCGGGCGGAAGAGCACGGACCGGCCAAACATTCTTTTCGCCATCGCCGACGATCAATCGTGGCCGCATGCGGGCGCCTATGGCGATAAGGTGGTGAAGACGCCGCACTTTGATCGCGTTGCGGGTGAGGGAGTGCTGTTTTCCCGGGCTTACTCGGTTGCCCCGTCATGCACGCCATCGCGCAGTTCGGTGTTGACGGGCCGCAAGATCTGGCGCGTGGAGGAGGCGGGCGTGCTGTACGGCACGATGCCGGTGAAATATCCGCTGTATCCGCACCTGCTGGAGAACGCCGGTTACCACGTGGGATTTACGGGCAAAGGCTGGGCGCCGGGCGATTGGCGGGCGGCGGGACTGCAGCGGCATCCCAACGGCAGAGAGTACAACGCGATTCGCCACAAGCGGCCCGTGCCGGAGGGAATCGACCAGCGGGATTATGCGGCGAACTTCGACGCCTTTCTCAATGACTGGTCAAAAGAGAGGCCCTTCTGCTTCTGGTTTGGTTGCACGGAGCCGCATCGCGTGTACAGGAAAGGGCTGGGGCTGTCGCAAGGAAAGAAACTGGAAGATGTTACTGTACCTGCATATTGGCCGGACACTCCAGAGATACGCTCCGATATTCTCGATTACTATGCCGAGGTGGAATGGTTCGACGCGCAGTTGGGGCGAATGCTGGCTTCATTGGAACGGAACGGACAGTTGGACAACACGCTGGTGGTGGTGACCAGCGACAACGGAATGCCATTTCCGCGGGCGAAGGTGAACCTTTACGATCCCGGCGTGCATATGCCGTTGGCCATCCGATGGGGTGGGCGCGTCAAGGGCGGGCGGAAGGTGGATGATTTTGTGAGCCACGTGGATTTTGCGCCCACCTTCCTCGAGTCGGCGGGACTGCCGGTTCCCGACGGCATAGACGGGCGGAGTCTTCTGCCGCTGCTCGATTCCGGGCAGCCGGATCCTTCGCGGGATTGCGCGTATACGGCGATGGAACGGCATACGATGTGCAGACCCGATGGCGCCACTTATCCGATGCGGGCGATTCGCACGCGCGATTTCCATTACATCCGCAACTTCGCCCCGGACCGCTGGCCCACGGGCGGCCCGGAGTTTGTTTCATCGAATAAGACGTTTCATGGCGATGTGGACGGGTGTCCGTCGAAGGACTTTATGACGGACGCGGCGAACCAGCGGAAGTACCCACGGGAGTATGCGCTGTGCTTTGGAAAGCGGCCGGCGGAGGAGTTCTACGACATGAAGAAGGACCCGGCGCAGGTCAATAACGCCGCGGGGGATCCGGCCTATGCGGCGGAGTTAGGCAGGCACCGGACGCGGCTGGAGGAGTATCTGAAGAAGACGGGCGATCCGCGGATTGAGGGACGGGACCCCTGGCAAGAGTATGTGTATCATCAGACGACCGGGTATGGGGCGAGTTTCAACCGGAGTCTGCCGGAGGCGTTACGGCGGGAGTGGCGCGAGGGCGGGCCGCACAAGCCGGAATAGGCTATTCGGCGAGGCGTGCGTCGAGGTGGGCCAGCGCCTGCTGGAGCATCTCCCGATGCCTGGGATGGCGGGCGCGCGCCAGGTCCTGTTCGATGCGCTTGCGGTCAAGCAGGAGGCTGTCGCGGCGGGCCTTGGCGGCGATTTCTTCGGCGCTAAATTGGGGCGTAGCGCGCTCGCGGGCGCGCTGTTCGGCGGCGTCCATCTGCTCTTCGACGGATTTGCTCTCCCAGCCGCGTGCCATCAGTAATCCCGGAATGGCCCGCGCGGCTCCGATGCGTCCATTTCCTTTTTCCAGTCACGCCAACGGTCTTTCACCATCTGGAGCACATCCGGCTTTTCGGTGGAAAGGTCGCGCTTCTCGCCCAGGTCGGCGGCGAGGTCGTAAAGCCCGCCGCCGCGCCTGGACTCGCTCCACTTCCATTGATCCACGCGGGCGGCGCGGGAGTCGTCGAATGTACGTTCCCAGAAGAAATCGCGGCGCTGGGACTTCGCCTTTGCCTGAATGACGGGCAGTAAGTTAAAGCCATCCAGTTTGACGCCCACCGGAGGAGAAGCGCCGGCGGCGGAAAGGAAGGTGGGGAACAGTTCCAGGGTGCTGGCGAACTCATTGCTGGCGGCGCCGGCGGGGATCCTGCCCGGCCAGCGGGCGATCATCGGCACGCGCAGACCGCCTTCGTACATGGTGGACTTGCCGCCCCGCAAGGGACCGTTGAAGCTGGGTCCGGAACCGCCGTTGTCGCTGGTGAAGACCACCAGCGTATCGTTATCCAGGCCGTGCTGGCGGACGCGGGCCATGATGCTGCCGATGGCCTCATCCATCTGTGTGACCAGGCCCTTAAACTGCGATTTCCACCCGTTGGTTTTCGAATACATGCGCAGGTACTTTTCGGGCACCTGCATCGCGGTCTTGTCGAACGTGGAGGCGCCGTGCGGGGCGTTGAAGGGCAGATAGAGGAAGAAGGGGCGGCGGCGGTTTTCGTCGATGAAGCGCAGGGCTTCGCGATGGAACAGGTCAGTGGCGTGGCCTTGCTCTTTAATGCGGTCATTGCCGCGGAACATGGATGGCACGCCGTAGCGTTCATGGGTGTAGTAGTCGATGCCAGTGTTACAGAAACCGTAAAAGAAATCGAATCCGCGCTGCAGGGGGAGAAAGCGCCGGGCGCGGCCGCTGTCCCATTTTCCGATGACCCCGGTGGCGTAGCCGGCCGATCGCATGGCTTGGCCGATTGTGATTTCGCGCGTATCCATGCCCAACGTCATTTCCGGGGACAGCGAGTAATTGTGCTCGTCAAACTGAAATTTCCAGTTGACCTCGTTGTTGCGAATCATGTCGTAGAGGCCGTTGCGCTGCGGGTAGCGGCCGGTGAGGATGGCCGAGCGGGAAGGTGTGCAGGCCGGCCAGGAGACAACAAAGTTGGTGAACCGCACGCCTTCGGCGGCCATACGGTCCAGGTGCGGCGTTTTGATTTCGGGATGGCCGAAGCAACCGATGTCGGCGTAACCCAGATCATCGGCGACGATGAGGATGATGTTGGGCTTGCGCGGGGGTTGGGCGCCAAGGCCGGGCGCCAGCAGAGAAGTTGACAGCAACTGCCGGCGTGTCCACGATGAGGGCCGCATGGGGTTTATTGTATTCGGGAATCGCGGCGGGGTGTGAGATGCGGCTGGAGATGAAGCCGGCCAGCGAGCCGGGCAGCAGACCCCATAACACGACGATCACCACGCCCGCGGCCAGCACCCAGCGCTCCCGCGGAATGGCGTCGGACAGGGCGGGGACGCGCCATGCCCGCTGTCCCAGAAACAGGCGCGCAAAAGCGCGGAGGAAAGTGACGGCATTGATTGCAGTGGCGATCGGGAGCATCAGCCCGAGTTGGGGGTGTGAGGAAAGGGCGCCCTGTAACAACAGGTCTTCCGCCCAGAATCCAAGTGTGCCGGGAAGGCCGACCAGCGCCAGGGCGCAGACGGCAAAAAAGGCGGCAAAGCGCGGCGTACGGGCGCCGAAACCATGGAAACGGTCCAGCAGGAAGCCGCCGGTGGTTCGCACTTCAAGCATGCGCAGTACGAGAAAGATCACCGTGGTGGCGATTGCCACGACGATCCAGTAGATCATTGCGCCGGTGAAGCCCTCAACCGTTCCCGTTTCGAGGCCGGTGAGGATGAATGAGCCGTGGCTGACGGCCAGCAGCGCCAGCACCCGGCGGGGGATTTGTTCCACCATAGCCATCAGCGAAGTGATCACGGCGGTGAGCAGGGCGAGATCGAAAAGCGGGCCCAGACCTTCGTGGCTGGCTCCGGGCATGGAGGGAAACGCGATGCGCGCCACCATAAAAGCGCCCAGGTGGGCATTGAAGAAAAGCACTGCCTTCAGCAGGGGGCCGCGCTCGGCGGCGACGGGGAACCAGAACTGGAACGGGAAGATGCCCTTGCGCAACAGGATGGCGAGCATGAGCATCGCAAAGCTGAGCCACTGGTCGCCGGAGACATGCACGCCGGCCAGTTCGTGGATGGAGAGAGTTCCCGCGCCGTAGACAAGGGCGAAGGAGACGGCAAGGCAGATAGTGCTGGTTCCCAGGATGACCCGCCGCAGCGCGAGTTCGCCGGGGGTGCTGCGCCACATGGGAAGAACCGTCAGTACCCAGCCGCCGAAGAGCACCAGGAGGTTGTCGGCCGAATAGACAGCGAGCGAACCGGCCAGCAGGTGGAGATTGTCGCGGAGGTCGCAGGGTTGTGAGTCCCGCTTGGGGGCCGAGATAAGGACGCCGAGAACGAGGACGGAGTAGAGCACGCTGGCGAGTCCGCCGAGTGCGTCGATGGCCAGCAGCGGAGTGAGTGGATCGGCAAGCCTGCCAGCGCCGCGCTGCGAGAGTTCGATGAGGGCTGCGACGGAGGCGGCCAGGGAGAACAGGCTGGCGCCGGCGGCGCCCCGGCGTCCTAAGCGCGCAAACAAAGACGCCGCCAGGGGAATCAGGATCGCGAGCGTGAGCAAAGGCAAAGTGAGGCTAGGCATCGAGTTCTCCGGACAGGTGGCCACAGGGAGGCGGCTTCAGCCGGCCCTCGGATTGAAGGCCCGCCCCACACCAGCGCTGGAGAAAAACACCCGCGCGGTAGAGGGGTGAGGCGAAGAGGCGGTCGAGAATCGCATCCACGTGGCCGCGGTCCAGCGCCAGACGATAGAGCCAGTTACGGAAGCGGACGGGAACAATGGCTTCCAGGTGAACGCCGGTCTGTTCCAGGTGGCCGCCGGCGGCCGAATGCATTTGATGAAACTCGTGCAGGGCCGATGGTGCGCGCAGGAACTGGAGCGTGCGGGCGGCGGCGTGGCCGCAGATATGCCAGAGGGCGAGGGTGGGAAGTCCAAGGCCGATTTCGGCGAAGATGATGCCCACCTGGGTCATGGAGGCATGGGCGAGGGAGGTCTTGATGTCGGAGCAGGCGCGGCCGGCCAGAGTGCCGATCACCGCCGTGGTCACTCCCATCGCGATGACGAGGATACTGGCGGTCCAGGAGGCGGCAATCACGGGCTGCATCCGCAACAGGAGATAGGCGCCGGCATGCACTGAAATCGCACCGTAGAAGACGGCGCTGGAGGGAGTGGGGCCTTCCATCGCGCGCGGCAGCCAACTGGTGAAAGGCGCCTGGGCCGATTTGCCCGCGGCGGCAAGCACCAGCAGAAGGCCGACCAGCAAGGCTTCGCCGCCGCCGATCCGCGTGGACTGGTCCGGCCAGGCGCCGGTAAACAGGCCGGCGAAAGACGCGGTTCCGAAAGAATGGTGAACCGTGAACACGCCCACCAGAAGACCGATGTCGGCGGCGCGGTACATGGCGAAAACGCGGAGGGCGCTGCGCACCGGGTCGGCCCGTTCCTGGAAGAAAGCGATCAGCAGCACCGAGGTGAGGCCCACCAACTCCCATCCGGCCACCACCAGATCGAGCGAGCCGGCGGTGAACAGCAGCAGGGAGCCGAAAGCGAACAGGTGCAGGAGCAGGAAGAACCGCAGGAAGCCGGGCTCGCGATGCAGGTAGCGCGCTGAGAAGGCGCCAATCAGGCCCGTGAGCAGGATGGTAAGCCCCACCAGAGGGAGGGAAAGGCGATCGAGCACCAGCACCACCGGAAACTGATAACGGCCGGCGGTGAACAGACTGCCGAGGTCGGCTTTCACGGGCCCGGACGTGAAAGCGAGTACCGTGACCCCAGCCGAAGCCAGCAGGAACACGCTACTGGTGAGACGGGTGACGTGCTTTTCCCGCAAGACGATGCCCAGCATCCAACAGAGGGCAAGGAAAAGAAAGGCCGCACCGGGAAGGGCGGTGATCAACGGGAGGAGAAGGCCGGGGTTCATCGCGCGGCGGCCTCCGTCAGAATCCGGGCGACCGGCAGATGTTCCATTCTGCCCCGGTACCAGTCCACCGACGAGCCGGCCTGAGGCAATTCCGATAACTCGCCTTCCAGCAGTTCGAACCGGCCGCCACGGTAAACATGGATCATCCCGGATTGGGGATCCATGGCCGACAGACGGATCCACCGGTTCTCCACAAACTCATTCACGGCCGGGTTGGCCCGTATAGTCCTTAGTAACCGCTCGGGCGTGGTTTCCACGACAAAGAGGATGCGGACGGGCTCATGGATTTCCACCATCTGCCAGGGGAGGCCTGTTCGCAGATCGCTGGCGTGGCCATTCATCACTCCCATCAGTCCGGTGACGTTGTGAGGGAGTTTCGTACCGCAGCCGTAACCTTCGTTGTCGATGTAGGAGAAATAATACTCCAGGCTGATGCCGCCGCACACGGGAACGACAGCGGCAAGTTGTTTGGCCAGGTATTCGTCATTTGGGTCGATGGTGGCGTCGTAGGAAACAAGGAAGGCGCGGCGGTCAAAGAACAGACCGCGAGTGGAGGACCGGCGTCCCATGACGCAGACGGCGTTGGTGCAGTGGCCATATTCGGGGCGGGGTTCGGCGAGGTGTTCGGAGCGCTCCTCCACGTGGTGCAGGGCGTTCTCCGGGCTTTTGCCGGGGTGGGCGAATTCGAAGCGGCGGGCGCGCTCATGTGCGTTGCGGGCGCGCGCTTGATCGAGTGAGGCGGTGACGCGGGCCAGGTCCGGAGCGTGCGATTCGGGCATCTGGTGGAGGTCGTAGAGTTCGATGTCGTCGCTGCAGGTATCGTGATAGCCGCCGATGAAGTGGCACTCCGGAGGGATTACGATGCCGCGGCGGGCGAGTTCCTCCCGCACTGCGGGGCGATTGGCGATGGCTGCAAACAAGCGTCCGTTGGGTCCGCCGCGGCGGCCGCCGCAAGCGCCGCAGTCGTGGGCCGATTCATGGGGATTGTTGAGGCTGGTGGAACCATGGCCCAGAACCAGGACCAGGCGCGAGAATCCGTTTATCAATCCCGCGCCGCCCAGTACGGCCTGGACACGATCCGCCTTTTCGGAAACCGAGAAGCCCTGCTGCATGCCGTCGATCCTGTCGTCGCCGGTCCGGGTGAATGCCAGTTCGGTTACCGGCCTGGGGATGATCACGTCATTCAGGCGCTGACGGAGCTTTGCGTAGCCGCGGGGCGTCAGTACGCGGGCCATGAGCGGGAACAGCGACATCGCGCCGAGGGTGGCCGTGGCCAGCCAGCCGCGAAACAGGGAGCGGGATGCGATGAAGCCGCCACGGGCTACCTTGGACCACATCTTGCGCAGCGCCTGCCGGCGTTCACCATGTAAGTCGTGGTCCTCGATTACGGTTTCCCTTACGGCATGTTGCGGGGTGACGACCACCGGACAGAGAGACACCGAATGGGGATCGTCGATGCCGGTGTAGTCGATGGCGACACCGAAGAAACCGGCCGCACCGAATGTTTCGATTTCCGGATCGATTTCCTCCAATTGCCGGCGGATGGATTCCTCACGTTCGTCGATGCAGAAGAAAATCTGGGCCGCCGGAGTTATGCCGGGCTGTGGGGGCGGGTGGGTGTGGCGGAACGTCTGAAGTGGCAGCAGGATCTGCCGTTCGTGGCGGCGCTCATAGGCCAGGTGCAAAAGGCGGCGCCGTTCGATCTCATCGAAGGAGTCCACTTCGGCGCGCAAGGCGTCGAACTGCGGCTGGCCGAGGGCGCTGATTTCGGCGGCGTCGATTCCGGCAGCCTGGGCCGCGTTGAACAGGCGCACGGCCGCTTCGATGCGGCTTTCCGCCTTTGCGGGAACGGGAATCCGCCAGGAACGCGCCTGTTTGCCTGCGGCGGAGCGCAACAGCAGGAAACGGACGGCCAGGTAGTCCATCAGGGAGGCGGGTATGGGAATGTGCGGGGCCAGTTGAGGCTCCTCTTCCAGTCGGTGGAAAAGGCCGGCCCAACCGGGCAAGGCGAGCAGTTCGGCGCCCAAGGCGGGCTGCCATTCCTCGGGCGGGATGGCGAAGAGGGCGAGGGAGTCCCGCAGGGAACCCTCGGGGCTGAAGCCTGCGTCGATCTGGCGGCGGCATTCGGCCGGCAGGTTCCTGAATGGTTCTCCGTGAAAGGCCCCGGGCTGTGCCATCAGCGCGCAGACGGCGCGGTAGAACCCGCGTTCCCGCATGGGCATTGGCCAGTAGGCGAGGCCCTGGTCGAGGAATGCGCCGCACAAGCGGATGAGCAGAGGGTGAATGACCAGATCGATGTCAGTGCCTGTGGCGGCGAGGATTCCATCGCGTGGCCGAGTGGGAGGAAGAGGCTCAGGCTCCGGCGGCGCCGGCGTACGGCTGAGGCAGGCGTCCCAAAGGGAGGCGTTCGAGCGGCTGAGCCACCCCTCTTCCAGTTGCCATAGCAGCGATTCGGGCGTCAGCAACGGCTGTGAATTCAACAGATAGCGGAGGCGGAAACCGTGCCGGTTCAGGCGCCGCGGAAGTATGCATGGGTTGGGTTCGGCAGCCAACACTTGTTCAATGTCGTCGCTGTGGATGCGGCCCCGGCGCAATTCGGCACGATAGGTATCCTCGCGCATATAAGGCTCGGTCCCGTAGATGCGTGCGGCTTCCACCACGGCCCGTTCAAAAGGGAGATGCTGGAAGGCATGCAGGGTGTTGTGGTGAACGAACACGCCGATGGGGCCCTGAGCGGGGAGCAGGTGCGCAAGATGTGTGATGATCTGAGCGAGCGAACTATCCAGATGATGAGACTCCATTCAAAAAGTTCCTCACGCGGTGGCGAGTTGGCGCTTCTTTCTCCTGGCAGCCAGTTGATGGGAGGACATCGGTTCATGTCCATCGAGGCCGGTCAGCACGAGTGTGCGGCCATCCCACTCGTCGGCCATCCGGTGAAGTTTTTCAAGCACCGTGTGGTCAACCACCCAGGTGTTCTGAAAATCGATGGTCACACTCCGGGTCTCGGCGCCCAGTTTCATGAGCCGTTTCTTCAGGCCCGGGTAGTTAGTGAAGACGGCGGCATCGTGTACATCCAGCGTGAGGCAATCACCCTCGCTCCGCTCTGTATAGACGGCCCGGAACAGGCTGCGCAGCGGAGCGCCGTTCCGGATGTGCAGAACGAGTTTCAGGATGAGGCCGGCGGCGACACCGGCTAACAGGTCCGTCATCAGCGTGATCAGCATCGTGCTGACGAACAGGAGTAACTGCTCCGGCCCGATCTTGTATACGTGAACGAATTCCTGAGGAGATGCGAGGCGCGTACCAGTGTAGATTAGCATAGCGGCAAGGGCGGCCAGCGGAATCTCCTGCAGCAGGCCGGGGATCAGGGTGAGGGAAAGCAGCAGGAAAGCGCCATGAAAGAAGTTCGACCAGTGACTCTTTGCGCCATTGTCGATGTTGGCCTTGCTGCGGACGATTTCCGAGATCATCGGGATGCCGCCGATGAGGGCGGCGAAGGTGTTGCCGATGCCCACCGCGAGCAGATCGCGATTGAGGTTGCTGGCGCGTTTGGCGGGGTCGAGCGCGTCGACGGCGGTGACGCTGAGCAGGGACTCGATGGTGCCCACCAGCGTGAACATGATGATGTACTTGATCGAAACGGCCGACAGGATCATCGAAAAATCGGGAAAGGCCATGGCGCTGATGAGCGAGGCTGGAAGGCGGATCAGGAAATTCGGTCCGATGTGATACTCATGTGAAAAGGCGCGGTAGATGTGTTCGTGTTCCAGGTCGAAATAAAGGCCCAACGGGATGGCTACCAGCAGCACCACCATTGGTCCCGGTATTCGTTTGGCCCACTTGAACAGCGGAAGTCCGAAGAGGATCATCAGCGAGACCAGCCCGATGCAGAACACCTCCGGGTTCAGATTTGCGACGCTCCTGGGGATTTCGGCCAGCAGGTGTAGCGGTTCCTTGGCGTCCGGGGCGACGCCAAGGGCGACATGAGTCTGCTTGGAGATGATAATGACGCCAATGGCGGCAAGCATGCCATGCACCACTGCCGAGGGCATCAGTTCGCCCAGCGCGCCGGCGCGAGTGAGGGCGAGAATCACCTGCAGGAGACCGGCGGCGACGGCCACCGCAAGCGCCCGCCTGTATCCCACAGCCATGTCGCCGGCGCCCAGTTCGGTCACGGCGCCGAGCACGATGACAATAAGGCCCGCGGCTGGTCCCTTAATGGTGAGCGGGGCGCTGCCGAGAAAGGACACCAGCATGCCGCCAATGATGGCGGTGAAGATTCCCGCTACCGGGGGCACGCCGCTGGCCATGGAAATTCCCAGACATAGCGGCAGGGCGATAAGGAAGACCAAAAAGCCGGACAGAAGATCGGCGCGGCGGTTGGGCGGAAGCATGTTACCAGAGTGGCCGGAACCGGCATGCCTTACCCATCCCCTGGGCAGGGGGTTCTTTGTACCGGTTTAGGGGATGCGTCGGGAAATCGCGCAGGTGGCTGCTATTCTGGCCACGGTGATGCGGACAACTCTCCTTCTGGCTCTGCCGGTGATGCTTTGCGCACAGGAGCGGGGCGCCTTAAACGGGCATTTGCCCTCCTGGTTGAATTTCGGAGTGCAGAGCCGGATTCGGGCCGAAGGCAACCGGGCGGACAACTTCGGCTTGTACAGGCTGCGGTTTTCGGCTGATGTTCGTCCCGTGAAGTGGTTGGAGTTTTATGGCGAGGCTCAGGATGCGCGGAGCATGGGGTTCCACCATCCCGACGCATCCGTAAAGGACACGCTGGATGTGCGCCAGGCGTACGTGAGGCTGGGGAGTGAGGATCATTGGTGGGACCTGAAGGTGGGCCGGCAAAAAATCACGTTTGGAACGGAGCGCGTGATCGGGGCTGCCGAGTGGGGAAACACGGCAAGGGTGTTCGATGCGGTGAGGCTGGGCATCCACCACGGACCGAACCGGGTGGATCTGTTCTCGTCTTCGGTGGTGAACAATGATCCGGACAACCGGGATCACCACCGGCAGGGGAACAATCTGCACGGCGTGGTTGGATCGCTGGGCTCGCTGTTGGCGGGTGCGCGGATTGAGCCGTACCTGTTGCTGCGCGACGATCATCGTGGCAACTCTCACAGTTGGACGGCCGGGACGCGGGTGGCCGGCGCGGCACGGGGGGGCTGGTCCTACGAGGTGGAAGCGCTGCGCCAGACCGGGGCGGTGGGTAGTCTGAAGCTCTCGGCGTGGGCCTCAACCGTACAGGTGCAGCGGAAGCTGGCCCGGCTGTGGTGGAATCCTTCGCTGCTGGGGGAATTGAACTACGCCTCGGGAGATCGCAATCCCCAGGACTTGAGGGTTAACACCTTCGATCAACTCTATCCAACGAACCATGGCTTCTACGGAATCGCGGACCAGGTGGGCCGGCGGAATACGCGCAACATCCGCGGCGGAGTTTGGTGGAGGCCGGAGAAACGGCTGACCGTGAAGACGGAAATGCACTCATTCTGGCTGGCGAGCCGTTTTGACGGGCTCTATGCGTTCAATGGCGTGCTGAGCGTCCCGGCCGTTGCCTCGGGGGCGGTTTCGACGGACGTAGGCAGGGAGTTGGACGTGATCGCCGATGTGAAGCTTTCCAGTCACTACGATATCGGCGCGCAGTATGGGCATTTATTCCCTGGCGATTTCCTGCGGACATACTCATATGGTGCGGGTCGCGGCTTTTACGCGGTGTTCCTGGACTTCCGGATGTAGGTTCAGGAAATCAACCCGTTGCGGATGGCGAAGCGCACGATGTCGCCAGTGTTGTGCAGGTTCAGCTTTTCCATGATCTTGCCGCGGTGTGCTTCCACGGTATAGACGCTCAGGTTCAACACGGTAGCGATTTCCTTGTTGGTCTTGCCTTCGGCGATCATCTGCAGCACTTCGCGTTCGCGGCTGGTGAGCAGGTCCAGTGGATTAGTGACGTGCCGGCGATAGTCGGACAGCACGACTTCCGAGACTGCGGGGCTGATGTAGCCTTCTCCGCGGGCGACGGCGTGCACGGCGTCCACGAAGGCGTCGTCGTCGGCGTCTTTCACCAGGTAGCCGCGTGCGCCGGCCCTGAGGATCTCGCGAACGTATACCGCGTCGCGATGCATGCTAAGCGCGAGAACGCGGGTGCGGGGACTCACCTCGCCAATGCGCCGCGTACCTTCAATTCCGTTCAACTCAGGCATGGTGACGTCGATCACCACCACATCAGGCTGAAGTTTTGCGGCCAGTTCCACCGCTTCCCTTCCGTTGCTGGCCTCGCCGACAACCTCCAGGTCGGGCTGGCCGGATAGAATCAGGCCAAAGCCCTTTCGCACAAGCGTATGGTCGTCAGCCAGGAGTACGCTGATCTTCCGGTTCTGCTGCACTGTCCTCCGGTCCCTTGATCGGAGCGTCCACGATGACGCGGACGCCGCGCAAGCTCCCATTATCGACCTTGAAGGCTCCGTCCAGATGGCGAGCCCTCGCACGCATTCCCACCATGCCCAGGCTCGGCAGGTTCGGATCGTGCCCGCCGAGTCCGCGCCCGTTGTCCTCAATGGTGAGCCGGACGCGGCCGTTTTCCACGCGCAGGCTGACTTTCGCAAGCGTGGCGCCGGAATGGCGGGCGACGTTGGTAAGCGCCTCCTGGGTGATGCGGAAAAGGTGCGTTTCCAGTTGTTCGGACATGCGGTTCTGGTAGTTCGAATCGTAGTCGATGGCGATCTGGGTACGCTGAGAGAATCGGTCAATGAGCCATCGCAGACCGGCGTCGAGGCCGAAATCATCGAGAATGACGGGTCGAAGCAATTGGGAAAGCTCACGCACGCCGCGTAACGCTTCGTCCAGGACTTCCACGAATTCCTTGCGGCGGGCATCGAATTCCGCTCCGCTGAGGCGCTTGGCCATGCCTTTCAGTCCGGTGAGCGACTGGCCGAGTTCATCATGCATTTCGTGGGAAAAGCGGCGGGCCACGCGTTCCTGGTCCTCCAGCATGTTCCAGGAAACGCGGTTCAGCTCTTCGGTCTGCCATTCCAGGCGGCCAAGCGTCCGGGTGATGAACCACAAAGAAAGCGTCGCGCACCCCAAGGCGAGGAGGAAGCAGGCGGCCAGCAGACCCTCCAGTTCATTCAACAGATCCTCTGACTGCTGCTCGATTTGCGCCTCAAGCTCGGAACCCTTTCCTTCGCTTACCAGGTGATCTCGGACCAGTTGCCGGGCGATTGACTGAATGGAATGCGATCCCTGATAGCCTACGTAGGCCGCCGTGAGCACCAGCAGCACCAGCAGACCGAAGCCGAGCAGCATGATGCGCAGGACGTAGCGTTGTGACATGTCCCCAGTGTAGGCCTCGTGTTGTAGGCTGAATCTGTGCTTCCTTTTCTGCTGCTGCTAACCACGCTGGCGGGGTCCGCCGCCGTGCGTCCGCCGAACGTGATACTGATCATCTCCGACGATCATGGATGGGCCGACTACGGCTTCATGGGAAATCGCCACGCGCGCACGCCGTATCTGGACAAGCTGGCCGCCGAGAGCCTGCTGTTCACGCGCGGTTATGTGCCGGCCAGCCTGTGCCGGCCGAGCCTCGCCTCCATCATGACGGGGCTCTATCCGCATCAGCACCGCGTGACGGGCAACGATCCGCCGGGTGAGGCGCGCGACGCCGCCAATCGCGAGCGCATGGTGAAGATCTACCAGCAATCGAAGACCATCGCCGGACTGCTGGGGGCCAAGGGCTACGTCAGTCATCAATCCGGCAAATGGTGGGAGGGGGAGTGTAAGTGCGGCGGCTTCACCGAATGTATGACGCATGGCGATGTGAAGCGTGGCGGGCGGCACGGCGACGAGGGACTGAAGATCGGGCGCCAGACGATGCAGCCGATCTTCGATTTTGTGGAGCACGCCGGTGATCAGCCGTTCCTGCTGTGGTACGCGCCGTTCCTGCCGCACACGCCGCACAATCCGCCGGCGCGGCTGCTGAGCAAGTATACGGGTCTGCCGCCGGCACAGGCGAAGTACCTGGCGATGGTGGAATGGCTGGATGAAACCGTCGGACAACTGATGGTGTTTCTGGAGAAAAAGGGCATCGCCGGGAACACGCTGGTGGCGTATGTGGCCGATAACGGCTGGGTACAGCTTGAGGGTACGCGGCCGCTGCATGAGACGCGGGCCAAGCTCTCTCCCTACGACGCCGGCCTGCGCACGCCGATCATGGTGCGGTGGCCGGGCGTGATCACCCCGCGCCGGGATGAGGCGACTCTGGCCAGTTCCATCGATCTTGCGCCCACCATCCTGCGTGCCTGCGGAATTCAGCCGCCAAAGGAGATGCCCGGGATCGACCTGCGGGACCGCGCCGCGTTGGAGAAGCGCAAAGCGATCTTCGGCGGCCTGTTCGTCCATACCTCGATTGACCTGGAGAATCCGGCGGCCAACGTGAAGTACCGTTGGATGATCCGCGACCGCTGGAAGCTGATTGAACCGTATTTGCCAAACGCGAGGCTCGACATGTTGGAGAAGATCCCGTTTACGGGTTGGAGCGAACGCGCGCAGCTATACGACGTGCTGGCCGATCCAAGGGAGGAGAAGGACCTGGCGGGCGAGAGGGCAGACCTGGTGCGGAACCTGCGGCGGGAGTTGGACCGCTGGTGGAACCCGGCAGCGCGCTGACGCGAAGGCGCTCTCCTTTTCGCCAACTTAGACAATGACGGACGCTGAACGCTGGAAAGCAGTGAAGGAATTGTGTTGGGAGGCGGAGAAACTGCCGTCGGCCGAACGCGAGCGGTTTCTTTCCGGGATTCCGCAGGAGGTGCTGCGCGAAGAAGTCCGCCGCATGCTGCGGGCGATGGAAGAGGAGGCGTCAGCCAGCCGCAGGTTTACGCCCGCCGAGCCCTCCGCGCTGCCGCTCTCCATCGGGCCGTATCGCATCACGGGGCTGCTGGGCCGCGGGGGGATGGGCACAGTATACGCGGCCGAAATCGACAGGGCGGGCGTGGTGCAGCAGCTTGCGCTGAAAGTGATGCAGCCGCTGGCGATTGGCGGCGAGATGGAAGAGCGCTTCCGCCGTGAGCAGCAGATGCTGGCGCGGCTGGAGCACCCGGGGATTGTGCGCATTCTGGACGCCGGGGTTACTGAGGATCAGCGGCCGTACCTGGTGATGGAGCGGGTACGCGGCGAGTATGCGGGCACATACGCCGATAACCGGAAGCTGGACCTGGCGGGCCGCATCCGGCTGGTCATCGCCGTTTGTGACGCCGTGCAGGCAGCCCACCGTAACCTGATCGCGCACCTCGATCTGAAACCTTCCAATATCCTGGTGACGAATGAGGGGCAGGTGAAGCTGCTGGACTTCGGGACGGCGAAACTGATTGACCCGCGTGGCGCGCTTACTACCACCCAGCAGCTTACTCCGCTGTACGCCAGTCCGGAGCAGTTACGCGGGGAGGCGGTGAGCACGGCGTGCGACATTTACAGTCTGGGCTTGATCCTGTTTGAACTGGTGACCGGGGCGTGGCCATTCGCCTCGCGGGATTCGATGCTTTCGATGGCGCAGCGGGCGGCAGGTCACGCCACGGTGCAGTCTCCGGCCACGGTAGCCAGCGCCGGGTTGGCCTCAACGCTGGGCACCACGGTGGAACGCCTGCGCGGACAGCTTCGCGGCGATCTGGAGGCGATCTTCGCAAAAGCGCTGGCGTTTGAGCCAAAGGAGCGTTACGAGTCTGTGGCGGCGTTCAGTGCGGACTTGAGCCGTTATCTGGCAGGGCTGCCGGTGATGGCGCAGCGGCAGACCACGGTATACCGGCTCCGCAAGTACGCGGCGCGCAATGCGGGCGCCATCGGGTTGACCGTCCTGCTGGCCTTGGCGCTGCTCGGCTCGGCGGGGTATGCGTTCTGGCAGCAGCGGGAAAAGGTGGCCGCTGGCAAGCGGGCGCAGGCCACGGCGCACTTTCTTTACTGGATGCTGGCGAGCAGTAATCCGCTCTATGGGGGGCGGCAGGGAATCACGGTACAGGAACTGGTGGATCGCGCGCAGAAGCGGTTGAAGCAGAAGAAGGTGTTGGATGATGCCGTCACCGCCAATCTCCAGTCGATTCTGGGGAACCTGACCTATACGGCCGGCCGTCCCGCCGATGGTCTGGCGATCATTCGGGAAGCCGTGACGCTGGCGCGCACCTCCGGCGATCCTACCGCCCGCGTGAACACGCTGGGACTGGCCGCGCAGATGGAGGTGTCGGCCGGGCGCTGTCCGGAGGCGATTGCCCTGGTGAGAGAGGGCGATTCCGTGGCCGCCGCCGGCGCCAGCAGCATCCTGGCCGGCGACCGGATCGCCTTTCTTGTCACGCATGGCATGGTGAAGGAGAACTGCGAGAAGGATCTGGCCGGCAGCGCGGCGTTGATCGGGCGGGCGGCAGGAGAGGCGCGTAAACTTCCGGATGATGAAAGCATCGCCACGCCCGGACCGATCTTCAAGGCGCTGGTGTTGAACGGCCATGGGCTGACGCTGTCCCGCCAGCGGTCTTATCCGCAGGCGCGGGCGGCGGTGGAGGAGGGACTGCGGCTGGTGGCGAATGAGCCGGATTCCAACGGTGTGAAGGTTGCGCTCCTGCGCACGCTGGCGACGGTGGAGTACGCGGAGAAGAATCTGGCTGGCGCCGTGAAGGCGCTGGAGCAGGCCACGCAGTTGATGGAGGGCTACACCAGCCCGTTTGAGTATCTGCGCATGAAAGTGATGTTGGCCGGACGGATCGCCGAGACGGGGGACAAGGAACGGGCGGCCGGCATCGTTACCCAGGTGGTGGAGGAGACGCGCCGGCGGGCCGCCGAAGTGGGCCAGACGCGATGGATGATTTTTGTGGATGCCGCTTTCACGGACATGCGCGCAAACCGGTGTCCGGAGGCTCTGGAACTGGTGCGCGAGGCCGATACTCTGGCGGGAAAGGGGATGCCCGCGCAATGGCGTGGCAACAGGCTGGCGGCCGAGGGCTTGTGTCTGCTGGAATTGGACCGGCGCAATGAGGCGCGCCTGGTGCTGCGGGAAGCATTGTCGCACCTTGACGCGTATCTGAGGAAGGACTCTCCACTGCGGGCCCGGATTGAGGCGGCGTTGAAATAATCTTGTGATTCGTGGGTGCTTTGCTGCAAGATAAAAGGAGTAATCTTGGGTGGAGCATGATCAAAAAATTGTTGCTCGGCTTGGCGGCGTATTTACCGGTATTCGCGTCGGACCCCGGTTGCCCGCGTTATCCCGCATCGGAGCGAACCGAACTCATTCAGCAACTGGATCTTGAGCGGGCGGCGGCAATTTACGCGGCGCGTCCCGGAAAACAAAAGGCGAAATCCGCCATCGCCCGGAACGGGTTCATTGACCAGCACATCTTTTCGAAGATGGAGGCCGATGGCGTCATTCCGGCCGAACTGGCTGATGACGCGATGTTTCTTCGCCGCGTGTCGATCGACCTCACAGGCCGGATTCCGTCCCCGGAACGGGCGGCGGCGTTTCTGGCCGATCCATCGCAAGGAAAGCGGGCGGCCTACATTGAAGAACTGCTCAATTCGCCTGCCTATACGGATCAGTTCACCCTCTACTTCGGGAACAGGTTCGAAGTGACCAGCCGGTACTATAGCTACGTGGGACTCACCGGTCGGAATCTGTTCCACCAATTCCTGCGCGATTTCGTGGGACGGGACAGGCCCTACAACCAGGTGGTGACCGAGATGCTGACGGCCACCGGCGACGCCGACGAGGTGGGGGCGGCGAACTTCCTTTCACGCGGGTTCCAGCAAGGCGATCCGATCCAGGACACATGGGACACACTGACCGACCGGGTGACAGTGCGGCTGCTGGGGTACAAGACCGAATGCGTGTCGTGCCACGCCGGCCGGGGCCACCTGGAACAGATCAACCTCTGGCTGGCCGGGCGGCGGCGCGAGGATTTCTGGCGAATGTCGGCCTTCTTCTCGCGCATGAACATGATTCTGCGGCCAGCCGATGCGTTTAACCAGCGGCTGGGATTTTTCTATTCGGACCGTTCGAGCGGTGGCTATTACGCGACGGTGAATCCGGCATCGCCCGGGCCGCGGCCGCCCAGGACGGGTGGACCCTACGAGCCGGTCTACATCACCACCGGCGAGCAGCCGGCAACGGGCGCCTGGCGCGAGGAGTTCGCCCGCATGCTGACCAGCGACAGGCAGTTCGCCAAGGCGGCGGTGAACTACCTGTGGGCCTACTTTTTCAACTATGGACTGGTGGATCCGCCGGAGGCGTGGGATCTGGCGCGGGTAGATGCGAAGAACCCGCCGCCCGCTCCATGGACGCTGCAGGTGACGCATCCGGAACTGCTGGAACAGCTTGCCGATTACTTCATTCAGAATAACTACAGCATCAAGGCGGTGATCCGCCTGATCGCCAATTCCAGCGCCTACCAGCTTTCCAGTAAGTATGAAGGCGCGTGGCGGCCGCAGTATGTCCGCTATTTCGCCAAGCATCTTTCGCGGCGGCTGACATCGGAGGAGTTTTACGACGCCCTGCAGATTTCCACCGAGACCGGTGCGCCGATGTACGTTGCCGGATTCGACACGCCGCTGCAGTACGCCAATCAGCTTCCCGATCCGTCCGAGCCGCGATCGGACGGCAACATTCGAGTTCTCCTGGACACGTTCGGGCGCGGTGACTGGTGGAATGTGCGGCGGGATCCTTCGCCCACGATTCTGCAGCTTCTGTATTCGATGAACTCCAGCCAGATTGTGCTGCGGACGTTCGCCACCAACCCGAACAGTCCGACGACGCGGGCGGGGCGGCTGGCCGATTCCGATGTGCCGGATGAGGAAGTTGTCCGGCAGATGTTCCTGGCCACGCTTTCCCGTTATCCCTCGGCCGGGGAAACGGCCGCTGTGATGGCGATGAAACGCGGCACACGGCTCGATTGGGTGAGCGACCTGCAATGGGCGCTCCTGAACAAGCTCGATTTTATCTTCAATTACTGATTTCGGAGGCCCGGCGATGTTTCTCGGAAAAGATTGCGGCAATCATAACATCGGGCGGCGGCATTTTCTGCTGGGTGCGGCCAGCGCCGCGGGATTTCACCTGCTGAAGGCGCATGCCGATGCGGAGGTGGTTTCACGCCAGGTGACACCCCGCAAGACGGCGCGGGCGTGTATCTTCATCAATCTGGCGGGCGCTCCGAGCCATCTGGATACCTTCGCCCCGCAGGACGGGCCGTGGAATCCGCCGGACGCGGATTTGCGGGAATACCCCGGGGGAATCGTTCTTTCGCGGACCTACTTCCCCAAGCTCTCGCAGATCACCAATGACTTATGCGTGCTGCGATCGGTTCAAAGCTGGGAAGCGGCGCATGAGCGCGGCCAGTTTTATTTGCAGACGTCGCATCCCTCAAATCCCGCCTTTGCGCAGGAAACACCGCATATCGGCGCCGTGGTGAGCCGGGAGTTGGGTAACGCCGCCCAGCCGCTGCCGCCTTTCCTGGCCTTCTATAGCGGCGGGATGCAGGCACAGGCATTTCTGGGAGGGCGCGCCGCACCGATGATGCCCACGCCCAGCCGTGCGGGTATCGTGGACCTGGAACATAATTTCTACGGCGCGCAAAGCCGCTCGCGTTTCGAGCAGAAGTTCGCCATGCTGGAGGCGCTGGATGCGCCGCTGCGAAAGCAGCCCTTTGATGACGGCATGGCCAGTTACGCTTCTTACTACGGGCAGGCCCGCTCGATGATGTATAACGAAGCCATTGCGGGCGTGTTCCGTTATTCGGCCGATGACGAAGGCCGCTATGGAGCCACCAACATCGGCCGCTCGCTGATTGTGGCGCGCAACGCCGTGCGCGCCAACAACGGCGCGGTGTTCATTAACACGATGACGGGCGGATGGGATACACACCAGCAGATGTTCGACACCGGCTATCCGCAGAACATGTACCGGTTGAACACCGAGTTGGACCGCGCCGTGGGAGCGCTGGTGGAGGATTTAAAGGCATCCGGCGACTTCAACAGCACGATGATCGTGATGATGGGCGAGTTCGGCCGTACGCCGGGCAATTTGAATGCCCGTGGCGGGCGCGATCATTATAAGAACGCGATGGCCGCGGTGATGATGGGCGGCGGCGTGCGCGGCGGCAGGGCTATCGGCCAGCAGGATGCCACCGGCGCCAATATCATCAGTCCCGGGTGGAGGGGTGACCGGCCCATTTTCATGGAAGATATTACGGCCACCATTTACTCCGCGCTGGGCATCGACTGGACCAAGGGGATCACTGATACACCATCTGGAAGAAAATTCGAGTTTGTCCCTTATGGCATCGAGGGGACTTACTTTCCTGTGGACGAGGTGTTTGCGTGAAGTGCGTGGCGGTCTTTTTTCTTGCACCGCTGGCGATGTTTGCGCAGGGGCCGGCGGCGTCCGTGCAGGTGGTGGCGCCATCGCTGCGGGCGATTGCGGGCGAAGCCGTGCAGTTTCAGGCGGTGGTGCGGGATTCGGCTGGGACTGAGCGCAACGGGGACACCATCCAGTGGACGGTGGATGCGCCCGCTGTGGCGACGATCCAGCCCGCCACCGGCATGCTTACCGCCCGGTCCCTGGGATTCGTGCGTGTGACGGCGGCGCTGGGGCAGATGCGCAACACCCTCATCTTTCAGGTGGTGCCCAAGCGTGTGGTGATGACGCCTTCGCACGCGGACCTGACCGTAGGCGAATCGCAGCAGTTTCAGGCAACGGCCTACGATGTCAATGATCAGCCGATTCCCAACCTGCGGTATCGCTGGGTTGCGTGGAGCGGAACCGGCGGACAAACCAATATCGCCAGGGTGGACGCCAACGGTATGGTGCGCACGTCGGCTGTGGGAAAGATCGAGATCCACGCCTCGTTCGACTACAACGCCAATGGAGCGGCGCCGGGTTTCGAGCGGCAATCGCAGGCCGCTGCGACGCTCCGCGTGCGGGCGCCGCAGACTTACAGGCTGACGCGGCTGATTGGGACAGCGGACATGCGCGGGCCGTTCAAGCTGCGGGCGCGCATTGTGCCGGTTTTGGGAAACGACCGCGGGCAGATCGTATTCAACGCCGCGCTGGACGGTCTGGCGAATGGGCCGCTTCTGATCGACGGGAGTTCGACGCAACTTCTGGCATATGGCGGCGCGCCGGGCCCGCTGCCGCAGACTGCGATCACGGATTTCAACGAGATCTCCTTTAACAACCGGGGAGAGGTACTCACGCGCGTTTCGGTAGCCTTCAGCGGCAACGTTCTTTACAAGCTAAGCCGGGATGGCGCCGATCCGGTGTTTGTGGATAATACGCCGTTACCGGGCACCGAATTTCTCACCGGTCATTTCATCAACCGGAACTCGCTGAACGATGACGGCGCGTACCTGATGCGGGCCACCTACCGGGTGGGGAACGCGGGCCCGACTTACACCGGTCTGTTCCGTGTGCCGGCGCGCGGTTTTCCGGACGAAGTGGTATCAAACAGCCGCCCGCTGGATGGCATCGCGGCGGGTTACAGCATCGACAACGACTTTGGGATCGCCGGCAGCGGGCTGACCTACTTCACTGTCACTTCTCAGGGCCGCCGCTTTCTTTATGCCCGCGTGTATGATGCGCCGCTTAAACTGCTGGCCACTGGTGATTCGCTGCTGAACTCGACGGTCCGTTCGTTCTCCGGCAACGGGTTCTACATGAACAACAATGGCGACCTGGCCGTTGCCGTCACGCTGCAGAACAACGAGATTTACCTGCTTCGGTATTCGGGAGCGGATCTCTCGGCGGCGCCGCGAACTACCCGGTTACGGTCGTTCGTGAATGTCTTTGCCGTCAACCCCACGGCGGGTGTGCTGTTTCTGGGGGATGCGGGGCGCGGATACGGAGCCCACCTCTGGTCCGGCGGTGAGCCGGAACTGGTTTTCCAGCAAAACAGCGCGGCATTCCCGCTCCGCGGCAGGCCGGTACAGCAGATTGACTATGCGGCAGTGAGCGGATCGGGCGAGGTTACCATGCTGGTGCGTACGCCTGACTACGAGA
>JANRLE010000096.1:0-28982 GCA_033762895.1 Bryobacteraceae bacterium
CCCGGGAGGGGCGAAATAGCCGTTGACATCGATCACCACGTCGGTTGTGTCGCTGGCGTAAATACTGATCGCCCCGTTGGCGCCGGCCACGGTAATCGCGGCGTTGGCAACCACTCTGCCGTCCAGCGAATTCAGCGTGGAGACAAGCGGCCGGGGCTGGCCGGCAGGCCATGCCGACAGATAGCCCAGCGGACCCGCAGGCACCACCGTAAGGTTCAGAGCGTAGGCCTGCGCCGTCGTGGGAATTCGGCAGGGGCCGTCCGGCACAGGAACCTCGCGCGTGGTTCCCGCGGTGAGCGAAGGCGGGCCAAATGCGCCCGTGTGTCCACTCCCCACGCGCGTATCGGCCAACCGGCACGGACGCACCGGATAAAACACCAGACCCTGAAGATCGGGCGGGCCGAAGTAGCCGTTGATGTCAATGATCACGTCCGTTTCGTCGGAGGCAAAGACCACCAATCCGTTAAACGGGGGTGGGCCGGCGGGAACGATTGCCGCATTGGCTACGATGGCGCCGTCCAACGAGTTGAGTGTCGACGTACGCTCCACCGGCACATCGTCCACCGGCCAGATCGACAGGTATCCCAAGGGGCCCTTCGGCACCACAGTCACATTCAACGAATAGGCCACCGCGGACGAGGGTACGCCGCAGCCGCTGTTCGGGATGGGAAGGAATCGAAAGCTTCCGGCCAGTAGCGACGGCGGCCCGAAGTCACCCGTCTTGCCGCTTCCTGCGCGCGTGTCCATAACCCTGCAAGGCGTGGTCTTGAAGAACATGGAAGGACTCGATGACACCACTTTCAGCCCGAACGACCGCGAGGCTCGATAAATGGATCCCGGCAGGGCGGCGGTGATGTTGACGGTGAAGAACCCGGATTGAAAAGGCGTCCCCGAAAGGAGACCGCTGGGACTGAGGGCAAGCCCCGCCGGGCCTCCGGTGAGCCCCCAGAGGAACGAACCGGACGGGACAGGCGAGGCTGCCGCAATCTGAACGCTGTACGGAACACCCTGCCGGGCCGTGGGTAGGAGTTGCGTCGTGATTACGGGATCCCGGACACCGGCCTGAATGACGGTGTAATCAGTGCGATCGGCGATGCTGCCGACGCTGCCGACCTGAATGATTCCGATACGCGGTTCGGCCATTCCGGGCTGGACCGTGTAGAACGCGGTTCCACTGCTGCCTGGCGACGGACCCGAAGTTACGATGATCCAACTGGCAGTGGATACCGCCTGAGAGGGACAATTCGAGAAGACGCTTTTCATCCATCCCGTGATGAAGTTCCCGCCAATATAGGGAACATAGGCTGGATTGGGATAGAGGAAGGTAAAAGCTTCGGCGCTGCAGCCGGGAACTTGCGACAGCAGGCTGACTGATCCCACGCCTGCCGAAAGCAACAGCATTGCAGCAACCCACGACGTTACCCGCCCCAAGGGGCGTAATTGCCGGTGAGTCCGCATGGAACCCTCTCTGCTTTCGGCTTCAAACTAACACAAACCGGGCTAGAATACAAGGGCAATGTTCGACCCGGAGAAGATCGCCTGGCTGCGGAATCATTTTGCGATCGTGGCGATGGGCGGGGTTCTCCTGATTCTCCTCGTTCTGGGCCTGATGCGGACTCCCGCGGGCCGCGGTTCACTGAGGGCGCTAAGCCGGCTGGCGGCCTGCCGATGGGCGGTCGCCGCCCCGGCCGCGGCGGTGCTGGTATTGCGCATCGCCTTGTTGGGTGTCTGGGAGATCCCGCGCCCTTCGGTGCTCGATGAATTCAGTTACCTGCTGCAGGCCGATACCTTCGCCTCCGGCCGCGTGGTCAACCCGCCGCACCCGCTCTGGCAGTTTTTCGAAACGATGTTCGTCCTGCAGCAACCAACTTACGCTTCCGTGTACCCGCCGGCGCAGGGCGTTTTCCTGGCCATTGGCACCCGATTCGGCCACCCCTGGCTGGGCGTATGGCTAAGTTCGGGCCTGATGTGCCTGGCGATCGGCTGGCTGCTGAAGGGCTGGTTGCCTCCACTGTGGGCCCTTTTGGGCACGGCGTGGGCAAGCGTGCAATTAGGGCTGGTCAGTTACTGGATGAATAGTTATTGGGGAGGCGCGGTGGCGGCAACCGGCGGCGCTCTCCTGCTCGGCGCGGCGTGTCGCATTCGGCGCGCCTTCTGCGTCCGCGACGGCATTCTGTTTTCCTTGGGACTGGCCTTGCTGGCAGGCAGCCGGCCATACGAGGGCCTTGTACTGGGGCTTGCGAGCCTGGCGTGGCTCGGCTGGCAGGTGCGCAGGAGTACCTGGACGCAGGCGCGGAGGACTCTGCTGCCGGCGGCGCTGGTTGCGGGAGCGGGAGCACTGGCGTTTGGCTGGTATTGTTGGCGAGTGACGGGAGACTTCCTGCGGTTGCCGGCGGTGGAGTACATGCGGCAGTACGCGGCCGCTCCGGTCTTTGTCTGGCAGCCCCCCACCCCCGCGCCCGTCTACCGCCATGCGGAGCTTCGTTCCGCGCACGCCAGCCTGGCGGACGACCACCAGCGGTTCCGCACCCTCAGCGGCGCGGGCGAATACACGCTTTGGAAACTCCTGCGGGTGGGCACGTTTTTCCTGGGCCCGTTGATCTTCCTGCCGCTGGTGATGGCCCATTGGTTGTGGAGGACCCGGACACGATTCCTGCTGGCGGCGTGCGTGGTTACCATCGCCGCGGTGCTGATGGTGGCTCCCCTGCAGCCCCACTACCTGGCGCCCATTGCCGGTGGCATCTTCGCGCTGGCCACGCAGTCGATCCGGATGCTTTGGGTGGCGGGTCGGCTGGGCAGCGAGTTTGGCGGGATCGTATCGTCGGCCGCGCCTCCTGTCGTCATCCTTGTGATGGCAATCTCCTTCCTTGTGGAACCGCCGGGGACGCCGCTGCGCCAGAAACCGGAGATTGAGGATGCGTTGAAACGCGCCGGTGGTCCTCAACTGGTGATCGTACGCTACAGCGCCTACCATAAGCTCTCCGAGGAATGGGTTTACAACGCCGCGGACATCGATGCGGCGCCGGTGGTGTGGGCCAGAGACATGGGCGATGAACGCAACCGGGAACTGATCCGGTACTATGCGGACAGACGGGTCTGGCTGCTCGAAGCCGATGCGGCGCCGATGAAGCTGGTGGAGGCGAAACGATAGCTTAGTCAGTCACAGTCAGTACCACTGGAATCTCGATCGTGCGTTGAAATGCTTCCAGCACGGTGACACGAATCGTGGTCCGGTATTCACCGGCCATCAGGCCCTGAGTATTCAACCGGAGTTGCAGGCGCAGCGGAACCGTGGGCCCTGAGCGCGCGACCTCGAGCCACGTTGCCTCGCCAGCGTTGACCTCGGCGTCAAACGGTTGGGCGCAGCCGCAAGTCACGGTTACCTCCTGCGCATCGGGAGCTTGCGCTCCGGCCGTCCAGTTGAAGTTGACCACCGGAGAAGTTGCGGTCAGCCAGGGATCGCAGATCTGTGCCACAAACGCGTCGTTGATGCTTCCCAACCGGGATTGCGTGGCGGCGAAGACGGGGAAGTCGTCAGAGAAGGACTCACCCACAATCGTGGCGTTTTCGCCGGGCCCGAGCGCCAGCGCGGTTGCGGTGTCCTTTTTCTGACCGCCCCAAAAAGTGGCGTAAACGATCTGGTTGTCGGCCGTATCAATGCGAACCAGAAAGGAATCATGGGCGCCGCCGTGGGTGCGTTGGACTTCGCGCCGGCCTGGGAAATCGGGGGAAACGGTTTCGCCCGTAACATAGACGTGGCCGTGGGAATCGATCTGGACGGCGGAAACGGTTTCATCGGGATCAGCGGGGCCAGTCACGCTGCCGCCGACATAGGTGAAGTAGGTGGCGGCCGTGCCGGTTGCGTCGATCCGCAGCAAAAAGCCATCTCGCCTGCCCCCAGCGTAAGCCGGCTGGATGGCATTGGGCGTCGCCGGAATCCCCTTCGCGCTGGTGTGACCCGCCACGTAGGCTTGCCCATCCTGGTCCACCGCGAGCGCCCGCACGCTGGTGTAGCCGGAGCGCCAGCCGATGTAAGTGAAGTACGAGACGGAATCGCCAGCGGGCGTGAGCTTAGCCAGAAATCCGGAGTAAGCTTGCGGCGTAGAGCCCCAGGCGTCTTTGGTGGCCATGCCCGGCGACATGTTGTCACCCGTGACGTATAGCGAATCGTCCGGTCCGATCGCCATGGCGAAGACGTTATCAGTGCCCGAGGATCCACCGAAGTAGGTGGCGTATTCCAGGCGGTGGTCAGGTGTAAACTTGGCGATGAAGGCGTCGGCGCCGCCGCCGGCGAGTTGCGGTTGCAGCGCATTCCTGACAGGAAGATCGGGCGAAGTGGACCGCCCGCCAACGTAGAGATTGTTTCGTGAATCCACCGCAAGCGCGTTGCCCTCTTCGCGTAACCTGCCGCCGAAGTAAGTAGAGAAGAGCAGTTCACCCGCGGGACTGAACTTCATGACGAAGGCGATGTTGCTTCCCGCGTGCTGGGCTTGGGTGGGGTGCACCAATGGCAGATCGCGAGCGCCGGTGATGCCGGTGAGGCAGATGTTGTTTTCGCGATCGAGGGCAATGGCTTGCGCGACAGTGAGGGCAGAACCGCCGATGAGCTTCCGCCAGACGATTTCCTTGCCGCCCGGCGCGTACTTGGTGAGGTAGGATTTGGCTGTGGCGGCGCTGAGTGGCTTACCGCCGACGGCGTCGGCCTTCAAATCGCGAGATTCCGTTTCACCAGTGACGTAGATGTAGCCTTCCGGATCGACGGCGACGGCGCGGGCGTCGTCATTGCGGCCGCCACCGTGGAAAGTGGAGAAGACCAGGCGCTTGTCGCTGTGGGGTGGTTGCGCTTGGAGCAGGCCGCAAAAGATAGCGGCGGTGAGTAGGAGCGGTGTTTTCATGTTCATTTCCTCCGGAGTTGTGTCTTGTGAGATCCCGCCGGCTTCGTCACCTCGGCCATCGGGCATTCCCGTGCAGAGGCGGGCCGCTCATGGGCTGGCGTACGACTGAGGGTTTCATGGTTGTGGATGTGATTTGGCTTTCGCCCATTCCTCAGCCGCAGTCATCGTTTTCCTTCACATCACTACGCGGCATCGGGATGGAAATCGGCTCAAAGGGGTTTCTGATCGAAAGCGGTTCGGGAGTGCGCCCCCTTGGCCCGTTCCTGGACGGCGACGTTGGCGAGTGCTTGAGTATCGTTTCCCTGCGCGCCCGGCTTGGAACCGGGATACAGTCTTCGCGGAGAACTTAACCGCCCCTTCTGCCCGGCAGCGCCTTGACGATCGAGCGTAGGCACAAAGGCTGAACCGAAAAGCTTCCTGCTCCGTCTGATAATGGAGCATGGGCTCCCAACGACTCGCAACCTTCTTCCTCCTGGGAACAGTAGCCGCGCTCGCTCAACCGCCGCGCGTGGAAATCCCTTTTCAGAAGTTCACCCTCGACAACGGCTTGACGGTCATCGTCCATGAAGACCGCAAAGCGCCCATCGTCGCGGTCAACGTCTGGTATCACGTCGGCTCCAAGAACGAAAAGATCGGCAAAACCGGCTTCGCGCACCTTTTCGAACACCTGATGTTCAACGGCAGCGAGCACTACAACAAGGACTATTTTCAGGTTCTGGAACGCCTGGGAGCCACCGATTTGAACGGTACCACCAACGAAGACCGGACGAATTACTTCCAGAATGTCCCCACCTCGGCGCTGGACACCGTGCTGTGGATGGAGTCCGACCGAATGGGATACATGCTGGGCGCCGTGGACCAGGCGCGGCTGGACGAACAGCGCGGCGTGGTGCAGAACGAAAAGCGGCAGGGTGAGAATCAGCCCTACGGCCAGGCGTTCAACCTCATCGTGGAGAACACCTACCCGCAGGGGCATCCCTACTCGTGGCCGGTGATCGGGCACATGGAAGATCTCAACCGCGCCTCGCTTGAAGACGTGCGCGAGTGGTTCAAGACCTACTACGGGCCTTCGAACGCGGTGCTGGTGCTGGCCGGCGACATTGACTTGAAGACGGCGCGGGAGAAAGTGGAAAAATACTTTGGCGCGATTCCGCCGGGGCCGCCTGTGGCCCGCCAGAGTTCCTGGATCGCGAAGATGAACGGCACGCATCGCCAGGTGATGGAAGACCGCGTACCCCAGGCGCGTATCTATAAGGTTTGGAATGTGCCGCCCAGCTATACCGCGGACCTGGATCTGTTGGATCTGGTATCGGACCTGGTGGGCGCGGGCAAAACGTCACGCCTGCACAAACGGCTTGTCTATCAGGACCAGATCGCAACCGACGCGCAGGCTTTTCTCGATGCGCGCGAGATCGGCAGCCAGTTTTACATCCAGGCCACGGCGCGCCCGGGGGTTGATCTGAAGCGCGTGGAACAGGCGGTGGATGAGGAACTAAAGAAGTTCCTGGAGCAGGGCCCTACGCCCGAGGAAGTGGAGCGTGTACGGACACGGCACTTTGCGAACTTCCTGCGTGGCGTGGAACGCGTCGGTGGATTCGGCGGCAAGTCCGATGTGCTGGCGCGCGGGCAGGTGTTCGGCGGCGATCCGGAGTCCTACAAACAGACCCTGGACCGCGTGGCGAAGGTGACGGCGGCTGACCTGAAGGCGGTGGCCAACCGCTGGCTGGCCGATGGCGTGTACGCCCTGGAGGTGCATCCGTTCCCGAAGCTGAAGAATGCGCCGAAAGATGTGGACCGCAGCAAGGTGCCGGAGGCCGGCGCGCCGCCCGAGTTAAAACTGCCGCCGCTTGAGCGCATGACGCTTTCCAACGGTCTGAAGGTGGTGCTGGCGCAGCGCCATGAACTGCCGCTGGTGAATTTCCGGTTGCTTGTGGATAGTGGATTTTCGGCCGATCCGGCGGAACTGCCGGGCACCGCGAAGCTGGCCATGCAGATGATTGACGAGGGCACCAGGACGCGCAACGCGCTGGAGATCAGCGATCAACTGGACGGTTTGGGCGCCGTGATTGGCACGAACGCCAATCTGGACCAGTGCCAGGTGTCGGCATCGGCGCTGAAGTCAAAGCTGGACGCCACGTTGGATCTTTACGCGGACGTGATCCTCAATCCCACCTTCCCGGCGGCCGATTTCGCCCGCGAGCAGAAGCAGATGCTGGCGGCGATCCAGCGCGAAAAGTCGCAGCCCGGCTCCATCGCCATGCGTGTGCTGCCCGCACTGATCTACGGGAAGAATCATCCCTACGGCAATCCGTTGACAGGTTCCGGCACGGAGGCGGCGGTGAGCCGCATGACGCGGGACGACCTGGTGCGGTTTCACCAGACGTGGTTCAAGCCGAACAACTCGACGCTCATCGTGGTGGGTGACACTACGCCGGCCGAGTTGAAGCCGAAGCTGGAGAAGCTGTTCGCGGGCTGGAAAGCGGGCGAAGTTCCGCGGCGCAACATCGCGCAGGTGGAGCATCGGGAAAAGCGATCCGTTTACCTGATTGACCGGCCGGGAGCGCAGCAATCGGTGATCATTGCCGGGCACGTGGCGCCGCCCACGGCGAACCCCAACGAAATCGCCATTGAGACCATGAACAACGTGCTGGGCGGCGCGTTTATTTCGCGGCTCAACATGAACCTGCGCGAGGACAAGCATTGGGCCTACGGCGCCAGCACGTTCATGGTGGACGCCACAGGCCAGCGGCCGTTCATGGCGTTCGCTCCGGTGCAGACCGACAAGACCCGGGAATCGATGGTGGAGATGGATAAGGAACTGCGGGAGATCATCCGGCAGCGTCCGGTGAGCGCCGAGGAACTGAGCTTTTCGCAGGACAATCAGACGCTGACGCTGCCCGGTTCACGGGAAACGCTGGTTTCGCTAGTAAACTCCATCACTGAGATCACCCGCTTCGGGCTGCCCGACGACCATTTTCAGACCTATTCCGGCAAGGTGCGGGCGCTGAAGCGCGAGGACATCTCGGCAGCAGCCGAACGGGTGCTGCGCCCGGACCGGACGATCTGGGTGGTGGTGGGCGACCTTTCCAAGATCGAAAAAGGTGTTCGCGACCTGAATTTTGGAGAGGTTCAGGTGCTGGACGCCAATCTGAACTAGAGAGTTCCCCGGCCGGGAGAGAGAGAAAGTTGATTTTCTCCCCGGCCGTGGTAAACTGTTTCAAGCGTCAAACGCACGGGGACGTAGTTCAGCTGGTTAGAACGCCGGCCTGTCACGTCGGAGGTCGCGGGTTCGAGCCCCGTCGTCCCCGCCACACAACCCCAGCAAGCACTCCCGGCCCCTGTACACTGGAACTTATGTCATCTCAACCCGTCCAGCCGAAGATCGATCTGGTGCAGCGTCCCGACTATCGCGAAGGCTACGCCAACAGCGTGCAGATCCGGGCGAACCTGTGGGACTTCTTCCTGATGTTCGGCGTGGTTCAGCAGAGCACACCTGACGCGGTGACAATTCACAATTTCCAGGGCGTCTACCTGAGCCCGCAACAGGCCAAAGCGTTGTTCAACGTGCTGCAGCAGAACGTCAAGGAGTACGAAGCGGCATTTGGCGAGATTCGCCTGGAGCCGCAGGGCGGCTCCCCTGGCGCTCCGGGCGTCATTCATTAGCCGGTACTGTGCCGTTAGTCCATCCGGACACGTCCGCCGGATCGATATTCCGCCCACCGTACTGAAGCGCCGGATGGCCTAAATTTGGTACCTCCGCGCCGTTGTGACCACTTGTCCTCGCCGGTTAACCTCGAATCGGCGCATGACACACAAAGACCAATCTGAGATTCCGGTCCGGTCACTGCCCTCGCCGGTGGAGATCGCGGACATGATCTTCCGGAACGGGCGGATTCTGGGCGCGGTGGTGACGGCAATCACCGTTGGGGCTCTCTTTTACCTGATCGCGGCGCCGCGGCAATACCGCGCCGAAGCGTTGCTGCTGATGCGAAACGATCGCGCGCAGGCGCTGATCAGCCCACGTGACAACGGGCAGGCCGCTGGCGGCCCGGTGACCGAGAACGACCTGCGGACCGAAGTGGAACTGCTGCAGAGCCGGGAGATGCTGGAAAACGCCGCGCGGGCGGCGGGTATGACCGGCAACGCCAACAGCCCCGAAGCGGCCGCGATGGCCATGGTCCGCATCCAAAAAGCCTTCCGCGTCACCCCCGTCCTCAAGGCGGACATGATCCGTCTGGAATATACCTCATCCAACCGTTGGGAAGGCGACCGGTTTCTGCGCGAGCTACTGCGAATCTACCAGGATAAACACATCGCCCTGCGCAGCGGCGGCAGGATCAAACTCTTTGAGGAAGAAGCCGCGCGGCTGATTACCGAGCTTCGCGCGAAAGAGCGCGAGTTGGCCGGCTTCCAGCAGGACAGCGAAGTCTACCTGTTGAACGAGCAGAAGGCGCTGGCTCTGCGCAAGCTGGTGGAAACCGAAGCGGCGCTGCACGAGGCGGAGTTGAAGCAGATTGACTCCAACCAGCGTGTCCGGCATCTGGAGAGCCTCATGACGAGCCTGCCGCAGCGCGTCACTACGCAAGTCCGCCGCGTCCCCAATCAATATTCGGTGGAACGGTTGCGCACGATGCTGGTGGAACTGGAGAACCGCCGTGTGGAGCTGCTCACCAAATTCAAGGATGGCGACCGGCTGGTGGAACAGAACGCCATCCAGATCACGACTACAAAGAAGGCGCTGGCCGAGGCGATGAGCACCACCTCGGTCGAGGAAGCCACCGATCTGAATCCAAACCGGCAGGGCCTTGAAAGCGAGCTGCTCCGCGCCCGGGTGGAAGCCTCGGCCGCCGAGGCGCGGCAGAAAAAGCTCGGAGGGCAGCGTTGGAAGCTGCGCGAGGAACTGGCGCGGCTGGAGTCAAAGACCGCCCAACATGACGACCTGGTGAGGCAGGTGGCCGAACTGGGCGCGCGCTATCAGCTTCATTCCCGCAAGTCCGAGGAAGCGCGTATCGACACGGCGCTGGATGAGCGGCGGATCACCAACGTAGCCGTGGCGCAGGAGCCGGCCATCCCCGCACGGCCCGAACCGCGGCCCTACTTTGCGGCGGCTGGATTGTGGGCACTGGGCATGGCCATCTCGCTGGCGCTGGTGTTGGCTCTGGGCCGCTCACGCAAGACGTTCTACACGCCCAGCGGGCTGGAGCAGTTTACTGGAATTCCGGTGCTTGGCACCGTTCCATTGGGAGGGACACATCGTGAACGCGCTGCTTGATCGTACAGGCACGGAAACGGACCGCCTCAAGAAGCTTCTGGACCTGGAAGCGAATTCTTACCTGGCTCCGGCGCTGGAGGCGATGGCGCGGCGGGGCAACGGCCGTCCAGGCGTATTCGCCATCACGGCGATGCGGCCCGGCCGCGGAGTCAGCTACGTCGCCCGTCTGATGGCGCAGGAGCTGGCAAAGAAGCATCGGTCGGAAACGCTGGTGATTACCCTGGAGCAGCTCATGCGGCTCCCCTATCCGCCTAGAGTGAAGGACGCCAACCTGCTCACCGAATGGAGCCCGCGCGTCTGGACCGCCGACGAGAAGGCGCTCTACCGCTACGAGTGTCCGGTGGAGCGTCTGGCCCCGCGCATGGCGGAACTGCGCGCCTGGGGAGGCGGATACGTGCTTCTCGATTGCCCCTCGCTTGAGGAATCAGGACCAACGCTGACCGCGGCGGCCCACACCGACGGCATCCTGTTGACGGTAGCGGCGGGGGAGAGCGGAAAAAACGAACTGCGGATGGCGCCCCGCCTATTCAAGAACTGCCCGGCGCCGCTGCTTGGAATGGTTTTGAACAAAAGGACATATGCGATTCCGAAATCGATTTACCGATGGCTGTAAGTGGGTGACGCTGATGGCTGGACTGGCGGGGATTGCCGTTGCTGCTCCGGGCGCGCCTTACCGGCTGCAGACGGGCGACACGATCGAAGTACATTACCGGCTCACGCCGGAATTTAACGCCACCTCCGCTGTGCAGCCGGATGGCACCGTGAGCCTGCCTTTGGCGGGAAGGGTGGCGGTGGGCGGAACCACGGTGGAGGAAGCGTCGAAGATCATTGGCGCGCTCGCATCGGAACGGCTGCGCGATCCCGAAGTGACCGTCATCCTAAAGGAATTCACCAAGCCGACCTACACGGTGGCGGGTGAGGTAACGAAGCCCGGGCTGTTCGACCATCGCGGCGAGGTGACCCTGATGCGGGCGTTGGCCAACGCCGGCTGGTTCAAGGAAAGCTCCAAACATTCGCAGGTGCTTCTGGTGCGGCGCCTGGATGCGGACTGGGGTGAAGCGCGCGTTGTCGATGTGCGCAGGGACGTGCGCAAACGGGACTTTACCGAGGACCCGGTCATCCATCCAGGTGATCTCGTCGTCGTGCCGCAAAACACGCTGAGCAAAGTCGACCGGTATTTCCGGTGGGCGACATTCGCCAACCTGGGCTTCCTGCTGCGTTAAGCGGCGAGCTACTTACACGAATCCCGGAGGAATCATGAACCGCACACCCTGGTGGGCGCACCCCACGTGTCTATTCTCGATCCCGCTGGTGCTGCTGGCGATCGCGGCGAGCGTGCTTCCCGCCTCAATCTATGCGGAACAGTGGCGCACCTGGAAGCACTTTGACGACCGCGCGCTGCTCATCGTGCTGTCGGCGGCGGCCGTGTTTTCCCTGGGCGCCATGTTGCCCCGCGCCACCGGCCGCTTCCCTTCCGCCACGGCCGAACCCGAAGTCCCGCGCATCGTCTGGCCGCTGTTCTGGACGGCCTTCTGGCTCTCGGTGGCCGGATACGTGATCTGGTTTGGCGCCGCCGCGGCGAGAGGGATGCGCTGGGAGCATATTGAGGCCCTGGCGGCGACCCAGGCGCCAATGGCCGACATCGTGAAGAACACTTACATGACCACGGTAAGTGGAGTGACCACGCTCACTCAGTTCGGAATGGCCGCCTCGGTGCTGGGCTGCCTGTTGGGAACCGTTGCCGGCTGGGGACGCCTCATCCCTCCACTGGGGACGCTGGGCGCGCTGGCCGCCATCCGGTCCGTATTGAACAGTGAGCGCCTGGCCGTGATCGAACTGGTGGTTCCGGCGCTGCTGGCATGGCTGGTGATCCACAACTTCCGCAGTGAGGTAGCCAGGCGGCTGGTGAACGTGATGCCGGTGCTGGGCATGGGTCTGCTGTTCGTTTTTTTCACGGCCTCTGAATATAACCGTTCCTGGAAAAGCTTCTATTCCGCGCGGCACGACTCACTGATCGAATTCGCCGGCGCGCGCCTGGCGGGCTACTACGTTACGGCCCTGAACAACGGCGCGGCTTTGGAGGAACTGGCGCCGGGCGGATTCGGCACGCCATATCATACGCTGAATTTCGCCTGGCGGCTGCCGGTGATCAAGGACACCGCGAAGTCATTTCTCCCGACTCCGCCGCTCGATACGGCCGAGAAATTTGAACGCTTTCTGGGCGGCTCAGTCAACATCGAATTCAACAATCCAGGCGGCGTGTTTCTCCCCATCGTCGATTTTGGCATTCCGATGGGCCTGGCCTACTGGTTCGCCGCGGGGCTGATTTGTGGCTGGCTCTACCGGCACTACGAGGCGCGGACCAGCATCGGCGTTTGCCTCTACCCGTTGGCGGGGCTGGCGATGATCGAGTCGGCGAGGGTGTTGTACTGGGCCGAAGGGCGCTCCATCCCCAGCATGGTGTGGCTGGCTGTGGCGGCGTGGCTGATCCTGAACTACCAGCGGCGGCTGCAGACGCGGCGCATCTGGACCATGTCCCAGGTTGGGGCGCAGGCAGGAGGCGCGGCGTGAAGGTGGTTGTCAACGGGCGCTTTCATGCTCACAGGCCTACCGGTATGCAGCGCTATGCGCTGGCGGTGTCACAACGTCTGGGCACGCGGCTGCAATGCGTGCGGCCGCCGGTTCCGCTGAAGGGCGCTGCCGGGCACTTGTGGGAACAGACCGTGTTGCCGGCTTCGGTGGGAGGCCGCCTGTTGTGGAGCCCGAATAACACCGGGCCCATCGTTTGCCGCCATCATGTCTGCACGATTCACGACCTGATTCCGCTGGAACACCCGGAATGGTTCAACGCGAAGTTCTCCGCCTTATACCGCTGGCTGATGCCGCGGCTGGCCAGGCGGCTGGAACACGTGGTGGCCGTTTCGAAGTTCACCAGCGAACGGATCCAGGAACTGCTGGGAATTCCCGCCTCGCGAATCACGGTGGTGATGAACGGCGTGGATGAATCGTACAAACCGCGGAGCCGGGATGAGATGCGGCCCGTGCTGGAGCGGCTGGGCCTGGGTTCGTTCCGCTATTTCCTTTACGTGGGGTCGCTCGAGCCGCGCAAGAATCTGCGCGGCCTGATGCAAGCCTGGCGGTTGGCGCTGCCGTCGCTCGACGAGGACATCCACCTGGTGGTAACCGGCGCTACGGGCAGGGCGAAGGTGTTTTCCGAATGCGTGCTGGGCGATATCCCGCCGCGCGTCCACTTTACCAGTTATGTAAGTGAACCGGAACTGCCGGTGTTGTATGCCGGAGCGATGGCGGCGATTTATCCGTCCCTGTATGAAGGCTTCGGCCTGCCGGTGCTGGAGGCGATGGCCTGCGGCGTGCCCACCATCACTTCAAACACCACCTCACTTCCCGAAGTGGCCGGTGACGCCGCTCTCATGGTGGATCCACAGCAGGTGGACGCTATCGCCGACGCCATCTGCCAGGTGGCGGGAGGGGAACAACTGCGGCGCAGGATGCGGGAGCGCGGTCTGCAGCAGGCGGCGCGATTCAGTTGGGACAGGTGCGCGGGGGAAACCTGGCGGGTACTGGAGGCGCATGCCTGAAGCCGGGTGTGAAGCCATCCCAGTTCCAGGCGGCGGCCTCCTGGGCGCGCTGCGCGAAAAGCTGGCGGGCGAAAATGCGCGTGAGCTGGCCGCGCTCTATGCGGTGCATGCGGCCGCGGTGGCCACGCCGCTGGCCATTGTGCCCTACGCGGCGCGCGTGCTGGGCCCCGATGGCTGGGGCACTTACTCGATCTTTCACTCTCTCGCGCTCTACGCTTCGTTCCTGGTGGAGTATGGCTTCAACCTTTCGGCCACAAGAGAAGTGGCGCGGATGCGGGAGTCGCGCACGGAGCGGGCGCGGCTGTTGGCCGGGGTCATCGCGGCGAAGCTGGTGCTGGCGGCCCTGCTGATTGTGGCGGCGCTGGCGGCGCTGCAGTTTGTTCCCATGATCGGCGCGCACCCCTGGCTGATGGGCGGGGCGATGTTATTCGCTTTCAGCCACGGCATGGGACTGGTGTGGTATTTCCAGGGCACGGCGCAGGTGCGGCGCATCGCCTGGGCCGAGATCGGATGCCGCCTTCTGGCGGTGTTACTGACGTTGTTGCTGGTGCGGAATCCGTCTGATGACTGGCTGCTGTTGGGCATTCACGGCGTCAGCCTGCTGCTGGTGGCGGCCGCCGGGACCGTATTGGCCGTGCGCGAGACGGGCATCGGCCGGCTTTCCCTGGCTGGAGCCGCCGCGGCCCTGAAGCAGGGCTTCTCATTGTTCGTCTTCCGTGGCGCGGCCAGCCTCTATACCGTAGCGAACGGCTTTGTGCTGAGTATGTTCGCGCCGGCGGTGGCGGTGGGCTTTTTCGCCGGCGGCGAGCGAATCAGCAAAGGATTCGCGGGACTTCTGAATCCGCTGGTGCAGGCCTGGTACGCGAGGGTGAATCACGCGGCCGGCGACCTGAGGGAGTTCCAACGGCTGCGGCGGCGCGGCATGTTGGTGATGACCGGGGCGGGCGTGGCGATCGGAGTGCTGCTATTCGCCGCCGCGCCGCTGCTGGTGCGGATTCTGTTGGGGCCCGGCTTTGAGCCGGCGGTGACGGTGCTGCGTATCTTCGCCCTTCTGCCCCCGGTTACCGCGCTCAGCACCACACTGGGCCTGCACGGGCTGCTGCCGCTGGGCAGGGACCGCGCCTTTAACGCCGTGGTGGCCGCGGCCAGCGTGCTGAACCTCGGCCTGGCGGCGCTCGTGGCCGGGCGGTGGAAGGAGACGGGGATGGCGGCGGCCGTCGTCTCTACCGAAGTTTTCGTCGCAGTCAGTTTCTTTGTTTACTTGTGGCGGGCGGGGTTCAATCCGGTAATGCGAACCTCCAGCCGAACAGGAGCGTCCGAGTGAAAGTATCGATCATCATCGACAGTTACAACTATCAGGACTATCTTCCGGTCAGCATTGAGAGCGCGCTGGCGCAGACCTATCCGGACGTGGAAGTGATCGTGGTTGACGATGGCAGCACGGATGGCTCCGTGCGCGAAATCCTGCGTTTTGGAAACCGCGTGGAGGCGGTTTTGAAGCCCAACGGCGGCCAGGCTTCGGCATTCAACGCCGGCTGGCGGCGGGCAAAAGGCGACATCATCCTGTTCCTGGACTGCGACGATGCCCTGAAACCCGACGCCGTGGAGCGCGTGGTGGCGGCGTGGCGGCCCGGCTATTCGAAGCTGCACTTCCCGCTCACGGTGACCGATCAGGGGTTGCGGCCGGCCGGCGCGATGGTGCCCAGAGCGGCTCTGCCTGCCGGGAACTTGAAGGCGCAGGTGCTCGAACAGGGCATCTACGTGAGCCCGCCCACCAGCGGAAACGCCTTCTCGCGCCAATACCTGGAGGCGGTGCTTCCGATGCCGGAAACGGACTGGATCCAGGCTGCCGATGCCTACCTGGTGGCGTTGGCGCCGCTGCATGGAGAGATCGGGGCGATCCACACGCCACTGGGCTACTACCGTACCCACGAGGCCAGCACCACTAACATGGCTGCGCTCGATACGCGGAAACTGACACAACTGCTGGAATACGACATCCGGCTGATGTGCGCGCTGCGCACTTACACTGAGCGGAACGGGTTGCCGCTAGGTCCCGAAGCGGGCCGCAGCCACTGGCTGCACCTCAAGCTGCGGCTGGCCAGTTGCAGACTGGCCGGAACCGAACACCCCTATCCGAAAGACCGCGTGTGGAAACTGGCGCGCAGGCTGGTGCGGTCTGCGTTGTCGGCCGGTGAACTGTCCATGGGAATGCGCGCGGCCTTTGCGGCCTGGGCGGTCGCCGTGGCTGGACTTCCTGTTCCGGTGAGCGGCTCACTGGTGCATATGGCCTTCAGCCCCACCCGCCGGCCAAGTCTGCTTCGGATGCTGATCGGCGGAAAGGGGGCCCTGTGAAGATTCTCTACGCCATCACGCGCGCGGAACTGGGCGGGGCGCAGGTCCACCTGCTCGACCTGTTGAAGGGGTTTCGGGGCCGCTATGAAACGCACGTGGCGACCGGTGACGAGGGTTATCTCACCGAGGCCGCGCGGGCGATCGGCGTGCGCTGCCACATCCTGCCGGAGCTGGTTCACGCCGCCAATCCTGTGAAGGACGCGCAGGCCACCAACCGCTTCACCAGCCTGATCCGCGAACTTCAGCCTGACCTGGTTCACGCGCACACCACCAAAGCGGGGTTGGTGGCCAGGGCCGCGGCGTGGCGCTGCGGCGCGCCGGCGGTGTTCACCGCGCACTCGTGGGCCTTTTCCGACGGCGTAAGTCTGGCCTGGAAGCTGATGGGAGTCCCCTCGGAGTGGGCCGCCTCGCGGGTCAGCGCCCGCATCATCAATGTTTCCGAGGCCAACCGGCGGCTGGCGATCCGCCACGGTTTGCCCGCTTCCAGGCAGGTGACGATCCACAACGGCATTTCCGACACACAGCACCGCGCGCGTCCGGACCGGGCATTTACTCCGGAGATCATCATGGTGGCGCGCTTTGCGCCCCAGAAACACCACCAGTTACTGCTGGAGGCTTTCGCCGGCGTGGACACTCCCGCCACTCTTACGCTGGTGGGCAGCGGACCGACAATGGCGTGGATGCGCGGCCTGAGCTTCAAGCTGGGCATCGCGGGCAGGGTGAAGTTTCTGGGCGATCGCGCCGACGTTCCGGAGTTACTGGCGCGGGCAAGCGTCTTCGCGCTGGCCAGCCGCTGGGAAGGTTTTCCGCTGAGCATTCTTGAGGCGATGCGCGCCGGCCTGCCGGTGGTATCGAGCGATGTGGGCGGCGCGCACGAGGCCATCTCCAACGGAGAGAACGGCTACCTGGTGGCGCGGGGAGATACCGGCGGATTCCGGAACGCATTATGGGCGCTGTGCCGTGATCCCGAGCTTCGCGCAAGGATGGGATCGGCGGCCAGACTGCGCTACGAGGGTCAGTTCAGCCTGCGTCAGATGCTGATGAAGACCGGTCTGCTCTATGAGCAGGTCTGGCGCGAGCGGGGCATCTTCCGCGGGCCCGCCGAATGGAACGAAACACGGCCGGAGCCGGCGGCGCTCAGGGAGGTGAGCCGGTGAGCGGGCGATTCACGATGACCCGCTCCCGGTCCGCATGGATGGCGGCGGCTCTGATGGCTTCCGACGCCCTGGCGTTGCTGCTGGCGGTGGCGGCGAGCGTGGGATTGAAGGCTCTGGCGGGGGGATCTCCTCCAGTGGAAGGCTACCTGAAACTGCTGCCGTTTCTGGTGGTGTTCACCGCGGCTTATGCCGCCGCCGGCCTGTATTCCGATGTCCCGGTAAGCACACCGGAGGAACTGAGGCGTTTGACGCTGTCCTCAATCGTGGTGTTCCTGGTGCTGGCCGCGGCGGCGATGGACATGGGCGGCCGAGAGCGTCCTGTTACAGGCGCCTTACTGCTGGCCGCCTTTCCGGCGGTGGTGCTTGTTCCGCTGCTGCGCACTCTGACCCGCGGCTATCTTGCGGCGAAGGACTGGTGGGGTTATCCGGCGGTGATCTTCGGCGCCGGCAAGGCCAGCCGCCAGTTGGTGGAGATGTTAAAGAAGGACCCCGGGTTTGGCCTCCGGCCTGGCGTAGTGGTTCAGGACGCGGGCGGCCCGGACGATGTGGAAGGCGTGCCGGTGATGACGGCGGCCGAGGTGACGGGCGCGCTGCGCGAAACCGGCGGCAAAGCCTACGCGGTGATGGTGATGCCGGAGGCATCGCACCGCGAGATGCAGGATCTGGTCACCCGGCACGGCGATGTGTTTTCCCACGTGTTGTTACTGCCGGAACTGCTGTACTCGCGCAGCCACCGCGCCAGTTCGAAGAACGTGGGCGGCCGCTGGGGACTGGAGTTGCGCTCCTGCGAACTCGATTCGGGCCACATCCAGGTGAAGCGTGTTCTGGATCTGGCGCTGGTGGCGGCATCGGCCGTGTTGGTCATTCCGGTGGCCCTTGGGGTGGCCCTGCTGGTGAAGCTGACATCCCCGGGCCCCGTGTTGTTCGGGCAGAAGCGGATCGGGCGGGGCGGCCGCGAGTTCACGGCGTGGAAGTTCCGCACGATGCGGACCAATGGCGACGCGATGCTGGCCGCGCACCTGGAGAACAACAGGGCAGCGCGGCAGGAATGGGAGGCCACGCGGAAGCTCAGGAACGATCCGCGGGTGACGCGGGTTGGTTCCCTACTGCGCCGTACCAGCCTCGATGAGCTCCCGCAGTTGTGGAACGTGCTGAGAGGCGAAATGAGCCTGGTGGGTCCCCGGCCGATCGTGCGCGCCGAAGTGGCCAGATACGGTAAGGCTTTCGATCTGTATCAGCAGATGCCGGCCGGACTCACCGGTTTGTGGCAGGTATCCGGACGCAACGATACCACTTATGAGGAGCGGGTGGCTTACGACGCGTTCTATGCCCGGAACTGGTCGGTATGGCTGGACCTGCACATCCTTTCGCGAACAATCGGGGCGGTGCTCAGTAAGAGCGGAGCGTACTAACATGATGGACTGGCATGATTTGGCTGTTTTCGGGGGGACCCCGGCGTTTGAGGAGAAACTGCACGTCGGCCGGCCCAACGTCGGCAACAAACACCACTTTTTGATGCAGACTGAGGCGATCCTCGACCGCCGCTGGCTGACGAACCAGGGTCCGGTGGTGACGGAACTGGAGCGGCGCCTTACGCAGTACCTCGGCGTGAAGCACTGCATTGCGATGTGCAATGGAACGGTGGCGCTGGAGGCGGCAATCCGCGCGCTCGAAATGGACGGAGAGGTGATCGTTCCCTCGTATACGTTCGTGGCGACGGCCCACGCTCTGCAATGGCAGGGGGTGCGGCCGATGTTCTGCGACGTGGATCCGGAAACCCACACCATCGATCCGGAACAGGTGGAACGGCTGATTACGCCGCGCACCACCGGCATTCTGGGGGTCCATTTGTGGGGGCGTCCCTGCGCGGTGGAACGGCTGTCGGCGATTGCGCGCAAGCACCGGCTGCGGCTGCTGTTTGACGCCGCGCACGCCTTTGGATGCTCCAGCCAGGGGCGAATGATCGGCAACTTCGGGCACGCCGAAGTCTTCAGCTTCCACGCCACCAAGTTCTTCAACACATTGGAAGGCGGCGCGGTGGTGACGAACAACGATGAGCTGGCCGCCAAGATCCGCCTGATTCAGAACTTCGGGTTCGGACCGGGATACGACAACGTGGTCTCAGTGGGCACCAATGGCAAGATGAACGAAATCTGCGCGGCGATGGGTCTGACGAACCTGGACGCGATCGAAGGGTTCATCGACATCAACCGCGCCAATTGGGAGTGTTACCGGGCCGGACTTGCCGGGCTGCCAGGCCTGAAACTGGCCGCCTACAACCAGGCCGAGCGCAATAATTATCAATACGTCATTGTGGAGGTGGATTCGAATGCGGCTGGAATCAGTCGGGACTCCCTGGTCGAAGTCCTGCAGGCCGAGAACATACTCGCCCGCCGTTACTTCTATCCCGGATGCCACCGGATGGAACCGTACCGGTGGCTCTATCCGAAAGCCGGGCGGCGGCTTAAGGAGACCGAACGGCTGTCGGAGCGGGTGCTGGCGCTTCCCACCGGAACCTCGATGAATGAGGAGCGGATCGCGAAGGTCTGCGCGTTGATTGAATCGGCGGTGCGCAACGGGGCCGCGGTGCAGGCGGGCATGAAGGGGCGCAAGGAGACGGTGGTGGAGCCGGGCGCGCGCGTGGTGCGGATGGCGGCGGGACGCCAGGCGTAAGAGCGTAAGATAGGATGGATACCAGTATGAGTATCCAACGTCGAACCCTGCTTCTTGGCGGCGCGGCGGGCGCGCTGGCGGCGGACTACAAACCCAAACGGCGCTACCGCGTGGCGGTGATCGGACACACGGGCCGCGGCAACTACGGTCATAGTTGGGAGCGCGCGTGGCGCGAGATAGCCGAGGCGGAAGTGGTGGCGCTTGCCGACCCCGATGAAAAAGGGCGGGCGGCGGCGGTGGCGCGCAGCGGCGCCCGCAAAGCCTATGCCGATTACCGCGAGATGATCGCCAAAGAGAAGCCTGACATTGTCACCATCAGCCCGCGCTGGTGCGATCAGCGCGTGGAAATGGTGAAGGCGGCGGTGGACGCGGGCGCGCATGTCCTGATGGAAAAGCCGTTTGCAAAGACTCTCGAAGAGGCCGATGCGATCGTGGCCGCCGTGGAAGGCAAGGGCGTGAAGTTGCAGGTGGGCCACAGCGCGCGGGCGATGGCCGTGACCGAAGGCGCGCGCGAGCTGCTGAGGAAAGGCGAATTGGGGACCCTGCTTGAAATCCGGGCGCGCGGAAAGGAAGACCGGCGCGCGGGCGGCGAGGACCTCATTGTGCTGGGGACGCACTGCTTCGACCTGATGCGTTACTACTGCGGCGATCCGCTTTGGGTGTTCTCACATGTCACTGAGCAAGGCCGGGAAGTAACCCAATCGATGATGCGGCATGCCACCGAACCAGTGGGCATGGTGGGCGGCGATAGCATAGCGGCGATGTTCCTGTTTCCCAACGGTGTACACGGCTATTTCGGATCGATGGCGTCCACGGACCGGACGGGGCGGCGGTTTGGCGTTTCGCTGATGGGGAGCAAAGCATTTGCCTTTGTGCCGCTCAACGATGTTCCAAGCGCCGAGCCCTACCTGCTGCGCAGCCCGGCATGGGCGCCTGAGAAGGGCGAACCCTGGGAGCGTGTGAACTATCCGGCCGGCCGCAAGCCGAAGACGCGCGAGTTGACCAATCACGCCATGGCCATCGACCTCATTGAAGCGATTGAGACGGGGCGGGAGCCGTTATGCGGGGCCCGCGACGGCCGCTGGACGGTGGAAATGGTGGCGGGCATCTACCAGTCGCAGTTGAGCGGCGGCAAGGTGGCGTTTCCTTTGGTGAAACGGGGCGGATAGGTTCAGGCGGCGGTGAGCGCCCAGGCCGTCAGCTTCGCCTTGGCGCGGCTTTTGAAGACGCGGGCCTGCGCTTCGGTGAGTTGCATATCCTTGCAGATGTGCGGCAGGGTCTGCCCGTCCAGATAGAAACGTGTGAGCAATTCACGGTCGCGGTGGTGAAGCTGGCCCAGGCCCTTCAACATGAGCGCCGATCTTTCGCGGCTGAGCAACTCCGTCTCCGGGGTGACGTCGGTGGTGACCGGCATTGTGGCGGGGTCCTTGGTGACGTACCTGCGCCGTCCCTGGGAGCGCCGGGAGAACAGGGCGGTAATCTGGCGCCGGGCGATGCGGTGCAGGTAGGGGCCAAGTGCGCCGGGGTCGCGAAGTTCGCCCTTGCGGATCTGTTGCACGGCGATGGCCAGTGTCTCATGCACCAGGTCGTCGGCCTCTTCGCCGCGGAGGCGAAAGTTCACGTAGGGCCGTACGGTCCGGTTGATCAGACCATAAAGAGCTTCGAGTGCCGCCGGGTCGCCAAGTGCGATCCGCTCAGCGACACGACCGCCGGGTGTCACTGCTACTACTGACATATGCTTGAGTGGTAGCTCTTATTTTAGTGAGAGACGGCGTCGAAACTCGATAGTACTTCGGTAACGATATATAGAATATTTGGCGGGTATTTTAAAGGCGTCCCGTGTGGGGATTTCACCTGTAAGCAGCAACCCCGGTGACGGCTTCCCCGATCACCAGAGCGTGGATGTGATCCGTGCCCTCATAGGTTTTCACGGTTTCGAGGTTGCAGAGGTGGCGCATGATGGGGTACTCATCCATGATGCCGTTGGCGCCCAGCAGGTCGCGGGAAATCCTGGCGCAATCCAGGGCGATTGCCACATTATTTCTTTTCAACATAGAAACGTGAGCCGGCGTTAATTTCTCCTGGTCTTTGAGGCGTCCGCAATGCAATGCCAATAACTGCGCTTTGGTAATTTCGGTTACCATATGGGCCAGCTTCTCCTGGACAAGCTGGTGAGAGGCGATGGGCCGGTCATCGAACTGCTTCCGTAGGATGGAATACTGACGCGCGGTTTCGTAGCAGTCCATGGCGGCGCCGATCACCCCCCAGCCGATGCCATAGCGAGCCTGGGTGAGGCAGCTCAACGGCGCCTTCAAGCCCTTGGCCAGAGGCAACATTGCGGAGGCGGGCAGGCGGCAGTCGGTCATGGAAAGGCTTCCGGTGACGGAGGCGCGCATGGACACCTTGCCGTGAATCTCGCTGGCAGAGAACCCGGGGGTTCCGCGTTCGATCAGGAATCCGCGAATGCCGTCATCGGCGCGGGCCCAGACCAGGGCAACGTCGGCCACGGTGGCGTTGGTGATCCAGGTCTTTTCCCCGTTCAGTATCCAATGCCCGCCGTCGCGCACGGCCCGGGAGCGCATGGCGCTGGGGTTTGAGCCGAAGTCCGGTTCGGTCAACCCAAAGCAGCCGATCGCTTCACCGGCCTGCAGGCGAGGCAGCCAACGGTCCTTCTGTTCGTCAGATCCATATGTGAGGATCGGGTACATTACCAGGGCGCCCTGCACGGAGACAAAGGACCGAATGCCGGAGTCGCCACGCTCCAGCTCCTGTGTGAGTAGGCCGTACTCCACATTGGACATGGCCGCGCACCCGTATCCATCCAGATTGGCGCCGAGAAATCCCAACTGTCCCATTTCGCGGATCAATTGGGAAGGAAACCTGCCGTCGCGCCAGCAATCGCGGATCACGGGAATAAGACGGTCCTCGACGAACTGGCGAGCCGTCTGGCGTACCATGCGCTCCTGCTCGGAAAGCGACGAGTCAATCAAAAGGTAATCAACACCGCGGAAACTGGTCATATCTCCTATCCTAACGGGAGCGGGTGTCACCCCCCACGATTTTTCCTGCGAAAAATTCCCCCTTGCGCGCACTATTCTATTGAATGCTCCGAGTGATGCTATTGGGGTGGGTTGCGTCCGCGGTTCTTGCAGCGGACCCGGATGCGGCTACCCGCGCCTACACCGCGTTTGAAAGCCGGAACTATGATGACGCCATCAGGCTGTTCCGGCAAGCCCTGGCGTCGAGTCCGAACCGGACGGATTGGCGGCGTCAGCTTGCGTACACGCTATTGAAGACCGGGGAGACGGAAGCTGCGCGGGATCAGTTTGCCGAGGTGATCGCCATCGATCCCAAGGACCTGCACACGACGCTGGAATACGCTTTCCTTTGTCACGAAACGAAGCGGACACGGGAGGCCAGGCAGGTGTTCGACCGGCTGCGCGGCTCGGCGGACCCGAAGGTGAGGACGACAGCGGCGGAAGCCTTTCAGAACATCGACGGGCCGCTGAAGGCTTCCATCGAACGCTGGCAGCGGGCGTTAAAGGCGAATCCGGGCGACTTCAGCGCGCACGTGGAACTGGCGGAATCGGCGGAGTTGCGCGGGGAAATCGCGCTGGCTGCCGCCCACTTCCGCAAGGCATGGGAGTTAAAACCCGCCGAACGGCAGCACCTGGTGGATTATGGACGCATGGCGAAGGAGGCGGGTGAGGAAGCCCAGGCCAACGCCGCTTTTCTGGCTGCCTCGCGCGGCGGCACCCCGAGAGACGCCGAGGTGGCGCGCGATCTGCTGCCGCAGCGTTATCCCTATGCCGGGGAGTTTCAACAGGCGCTGAGCCTGGATCCGTCCAATATCGGGCTGCGAAGAGAGTTCGGATTCCTCCTGCTGGCCATCGGCAAGCCGGCGGAGGGCGAAGCTGAGTTTGAACGGTTGTTGGCGATCGCACCGGGCGATCTGCTGGCCAACGCCCAACTCGGCCTGCTGCGGCTGGCCCGGAATGAGACGGACCGGGCCATGCCGCTGCTGGAAAAGGTGATGAAGGGAAACGATGAGGCGTTGGCAAAGCGAATCCGGGAGGCGCTGAACATCCGGCAGGAGCAGCCGGAAGCGCCGCGCGCGCAGAACTGGAAAGCGCTGGGGGAACAGTCGTATGAAGTGGGCAATTTGAAAGACGCGCTGCGATTCTTCATGGCGGCGCGGGAGGATGACCCCGCGGATCAGAGAGTCAACCTGAAGCTGGGCTACACCTACAACATGTTGAACCAGGATTCCGAGGCGATCCGCTACTTCGACAACGCCCGCAAGGGGCCGGATACCGAACTGAAAGCCGAAGCTACCCGAGCGTTCCGGAACCTGCGTCCGGCGCTGGCGCGCTTCCGCACCACTTACTGGGCGCTGCCGCTTTATTCCTCGCGATGGCGGGAGATGTTCACTTACGGGCAGGTGAAGACGGAAATGAAGCTGGGTAAGCTGCCGTTCCGGCCCTACGTGTCGGTGCGATTCGTGGGCGATTCGCAGAGGGCGGCGGGGCCGCTGGGTCCGGGATATCTTTCAGAAAGTTCGTTCATACTGGGCGTGGGCGTGGCGACAACGCCGTGGCACGGGATGACGGCCTGGTCGGAGGCGGGCAATGCGGTGCGCTACCGGGAGCGCTCCGATATCGGAAGGATGACGCCGGATTATCGCGGCGGACTTTCCTATGCCCGCCGCATGGGCCGCTCCATACAGTCCGGCACTCCTGGATTCTTTCTTGAGAATACAAACGACGCCGTCTACCTCAGCCGGTTTAACTGGAACCTGCTGCTGTACACGCAGAACAGACTGGGGCGCACGATGCGGTCATGGAACGACCTGCAGTGGCAGATTGCCTGGAACATGAACTTCACTACCGACCGCAAGCGCGAACCTTGGGCGAATTTCATTGATGTGGGGCCCGGCATCCGGTTCCGCCATAAGCGGATGCCGCCCTCGATGGTGTGGACCGTGGACCTGCTGCGCGGGCGCTATCTGATTACCGAAGGCAATCCGCGCAAGCCTGTCTATTACGATCTGCGGGTGGGGATCTGGTATGCCGGGACGCGTTAGTTTGTTGTTGCTGTGCCTGGCCGGCGTTGTACCGGCCGCGCAGCCCGCCCCCGATCCGTGGCACGCCGCGCTTTCGGCGCTGAACCTGACTCCTGAGATGGGCGTGCGGATTCTGCTGCCCAACCAGGCGCACGAAATGGAGCCGGCGCGGTTAACCGAATGGCTGGAGCAGGGCGGATTCGTCCTGCTGACGGGCGATTCGCCGGCCGCGCGATTTTTCGGCTTCCGGCGGCTGGAGGGCGCCGCTACGGTGCGCAGCGTGGTGGACCTGCGGCGGCCGAAATTGCCTATCATCTGGCAGGAAGAAACCGAGACGCCGGTTTTCGAAGTGCCCTCCGAGGCTACCCTGTTCGCGCAGGAAAAGCGGCAGGGCGCGGCGCTGATGGCGGGCCTAAAGCGAGGGCGGGGCGGGATTTTGTGGCTGGCCACGGGCCCGGGCGCGAACGGCTTTGAACGCTATCCCTATCTGCCGCATGCCCTTGCCGATCTGGGGCTTCAGCCGCCGGTGGTGGCGCGGAATCTGTGGGCGTTCTTCGATTCTTCCTACCGGCTAAGGGCGGATCCGAACTATCTGGCGCGAAAGTGGCGGCGCAACGGCGTGGCAGCGATTCATGTGGCGGCGTGGCACTATTTCGAAACCGACGAAGGGCGCGACAAGTACCTGCGGGAGCTGATCGGCGCCTGCCACCGCAACCTGATTCAGGTGTACGCATGGCTGGAGCTGCCGCATGTCAGTGAGCGCTTCTGGCAGGATCATCCGGAATGGCGGGAAAAGACGGCATCGGGCGAGGACGCGCACCTGGATTGGCGCAAACTGATGAATCTTCGCCAGCCGGCATGCCGCGCCGCCGTATCAGCGGGCGTGCAGGAACTGCTGACGCGCTTTGACTGGGACGGCGTGAACCTGGCGGAACTGTATTTCGAATCGCTGGAGGGCTATCAGAATCCCTCGCGGTTTACCCCGATGAATGCCGATGTCAGGCGGGAGGTGCAGCAGGCGCACGGCTTTGACCCGATGGAGCTGTTCCAGGGTACGGCGAATCCTGACGGGCTGCGCCAGTTTCTGGACTATCGGGCCCAGCTTGCCAAGCGGATCCAGCAGGAATGGGTGGCGGAAATCGGGGCGCTGCGGCGGACGCTGCCACACCTGGACCTGGTGCTCACGCACGTGGACAATCTGCTGCAGCCGGATACGCGGGATCAGATCGGGGCTGACGCCAAGGCCATCCTGCCCATGCTGGACCGCCAGGATCTGACGCTGCTGGTGGAGGATCCGGCGCCGGCCTGGAGCATGGGTCCAATGCGCTATCCGGAGCTCGCCCGCCGTTATGCGGCTCTGACGAAGCGAATGTCGAAGGTGGCAATCGACATCAACGTGGTGGAGCGATACCAGGATGTCTATCCCACCAGGCAGCAAACGGGTGTGGAACTGTTTCAGGAGATCCATCTTGCGGCAGGCGCGTTTTCCCGCGTGACAGTCTATTTCGAAAGCTCAATTCTGAATGAAGACTGGCCGCTGATGCCGGCCGCGCTGGCCGTTCCCTCGCGGCTGAAATGGACGGGGGACAGGTTGCAGCTGACCACCCCGTCAGGCGTTGGGGTGCGCTGGGCGGGATCGGCGAAAGTGAACGGGGTGGCGTGGCCGGTGGCCTCGGACGGCATCGTATGGCTGCCGCCGGGCGAGCATCGCCTTGAGGCCGGTGAAGGGGCGCCGGCGATTTCATTGAACGACCTGAACGCGACGCTGAAGAGCGCGGCCGTGCGGCCGGGAGGGCTGGAATTCGCTTACGAATCGCGCACCCGGGCACTGGCGAAACTGTCCGCGCCGCCGGCAAAACTGTGGATCGATGGGCAAGCCAGCGAACCGATCATCTGGCAGTTCGATGACGAATGGGTGCTGGTGCTTCCCCGCGGCCAACATTTGGTGACCGTTGCGGATCAATCGGGCTTATAATCGGGGCTGAATGCCGCGTTCCTCTTTCGCCGACGTCCAGCTTGAAGTGGACCCAGGCACCGCGCTTCCGGCACTGGATGAGATCCAGGCTGAGCCGGATAGCGACACACCGTTCCGCATCCTCGTGATGGGCGACTTTGGCGGCCAGATCAAAGGAAAACCCGTCAAAGTAGACCGCGACAACTTTGACGATGTTCTGGAAGCCTGCGACGTGCGGTTGACGCTTCCGCTCGATAACGACACGGAACTGCCGCTGCGCTTTCTGTCGCTCAACGACTTCCATCCCGACGCGATTTACCGACGGGTCCCGTTGTTCGGGCGGATCGAGGAATGGCGGGACGATCCGGCACCGGCGCCTCCTGTCGCCAGCCGGGAGGCGGGAATTCAGGCAGCCCTCGGCATCAGTCTGCTGGAGGCGGCCGTGGAAGCCACCGAGTCCCGCGCGGCAGGTGAACCAGCGCCCGAATCGTCCGATCCACTGGCCCGCTACATACGGTCCATCGTAGCGCCTCATTTGGCGCCGAAAAAGACGGCCCGCCGTCAGGAGCGCGAGCGCGAATTGCAGCAGGCATCAGCGGGCGTGATGCGCCAGTTGTTACATCACCCGCTGTTCCAGCCGCTGGAGGCGGCCTGGCGCGGACTGCATTTCCTGGTGCGGGAGTTGGAGACCGGTCCGTTGCTGAGCGTGCATCTGCTGGATGTATCCAAGGCGGAGCTGACGGCTGAACTCGGAAGCGCGGAGGACCTGCGTAAGACTGTCCTGTTCCGCGTTCTCACCGGGCAGAAGTGGGCCGTGGCGCTAACGGCGTTCTGTTTCACACCGGAGATGGAGGATTTGAACCTGCTGGGGCGGATCGGTTTGATCGTGCGCCAGGCGCGGGTGGCATTCATCGGCGGGGCATCGCCCAGGCTGCTGGGCTGCGATTCGCTGGCCGAGGCGCCCTACCCGGAGGATTGGAACGGAGCGGCGGAGAAGCAAGGTTGGGATCTGATCCGCAGTTTGCCCGAGGCCCGGCACATCGGCCTGGTGCTGCCGCGCATGCTGTTGCGCATGCCCTACGGCAAAGAGGGTGAATCCTGCGACGGGTTTCCGTTTGAGGAGATGGACGGGCAGGCCCGGCATGAGCAGTATCTCTGGGGCAGCGGTGCCTGGGGGGCGGCTTGCCTGTTGGGCCAGACGTTCAGCGAATTTGGATGGCGCATGGAACCCGGCGAGTTTCTGAACATCCACGGGCTTCCCATGCATGTGTACCGCGAGCAGGATGGCGAGGCGAGGATTAAGCCCGGGGCTGAAGTGTATCTGAGTGAGCGGGCAGTGGACGCCATCCACGCACGGGGTTTGATGGCGTTGCTGGCGTTCGTGGGTTCCGGGGACGTGCGGTTGAGTGGATTCCGCAGCATCGCTTCGCCCGAGGCGGGGCTGAACGGGCCGTGGGTGTGAGTCTACTGGGGCTCGATGCGGCGGAGGCCCTTCACGCGGTCAAAATCACGGTCGTAGCTGCAGATCGATTCCATGGAGTGCACTTTGACGGCAGCGGCGTGAAGCGCATCGCGGGCCATGAAGGTGTGGTCTGAGTCGAGGATCGGCACCGCGGTGTCCAGCACTTCGGCGGTGATCGGAAGAATGGTGGAGAAGATTTGCCGGGCGAGGTTGTAAAGCTTGTGCCCTTCAGCCCACCGGCCCAGATGACGATATCTGTGGAGGATCTCCTGTAGGGTTTCGGCGTCGAGGGCGGCGTCGATGGTTCCTTCCGCCACGGCTTCCAGAAAGCGAATAGAAGGCGCCTTGTTCGGATGCGCCGCCCCGGCGGCGTACATGAGGATGTTCGCGTCGACCAGGATCACGGCATCAGATCTTCGGGCGAAGGTACGGACTCGCGCTTCATCACCGCCACGTCGTCGACGGGGAGGGACAGCGCGGCAAGTTCGCGAATGGCCTGGATGCGCTCCTGGCGGGAGGCGATCGAGTATTCGCGCTCACAGGCTCGACGGAC
>JANRLE010000097.1:0-20687 GCA_033762895.1 Bryobacteraceae bacterium
GAGAGGGCCCTGCCCAACCTGGTGCGCTACTATCGCGCGATCCTTCCGGCGGCAGCCGATGCCGGGCGCGCCGGCAAACTGGAACTGGAATGGTGGATCATCCATCGCGAACGCAGCCGTTACGGAAGAGCGGACCTGGAAAACGCATTGGCTGGTCTGCAGGCGGCGATCTACGCCCTGCCGGCCGGGTCCTTCGCCACCCACGCCCGTCTTCGCGCCCAGGCGATGCTGCTGCGCGATCAAAAGTCCGAAGCGGGCGGTGTATCGGAAGAAGACTGGCGGCGGATTCGCGCCTTGCTGGATGAATCATGGGACTCTCTGCACCGGGCGGTGAACCACAGCCCGCGTGGTTCTTCCTGATAAGCTGTTGCCAGGAGTTTAAGCATGATTCGCATTCGGGGCTTTGTGGTCTTTTTGTCTCTTGCCGCCGGCGCGTGGGGCCAGTCCTCCGCCGGATCCATGACCGGCATTGTTTCCGATCCCTCAGGCGCGCGCCTGCCGGATGTTCCCCTGAAGCTCATCAACGAAGAAACGGGCGTGGCCGCGGCGGTCACCACGAATTCGCAGGGTGAGTATACGTTCCCACTGCTCAATTCGGGCCGCTACCGCCTGGAAGCCGAAGCTCAAGGCTTCAACCGTTTCACGCGCTCGGGCATCGTAATGGAACTCGGCCGCGTCGTGCGATTGGATGTTTCGCTTCAACTCGGCCAGGTGGCCGAATCGGTGGAAGTCACCGGCGCCGCGCCGCTGTTGGAGTCGGAAACCTCCACCGTCGGCCAATTCATTGAGAACAAGACCATCGTGGACATGCCGCTCAACGGCCGGCGCGTGGGCCAGTTGCTGGCGCTAATGGGCCACGCCGTTTACATCACCGGCGATGTGATCCGTCCGCGCGTGGTGGTGGCGGGCAGCCGTTCTGACCAGCAGCAGTGGCTGCTTGATGGCGTCAATGCTTCCAACATCGCGCTGGAAGTATCGCAGGCTCTGTTCAATCCTCCGGTGGAAGCCGTGCAGGAGATCCGCGTCCAGCAGAATGCCTATTCCGCTGAATTCGGCAACTCCGCGGCGGGCGTGGTGAGCATGTCCACCCGCTCCGGCACCAACAAGTTCACCGGCTCTCTCTACGAGTATTTCCGCAACGACAAGCTGGACGCGCGCAACTTCTTCGCCGCAAACAAGGCGCCGCTGCGGTGGAACGTCTTCGGCGCCACCGTGGGCGGACCCGTCATCCGCAACAAGACGTTTTTCTTCACGCACAGCGAATGGCAGAAGCAGCGCATCGGCGTCACCCGTCTTTGGACCGTGCCCACCGATGCGGAACGGCGCGGCGATTTTTCCAATACCCGCACGGCGGCAGGGGCGTTGGTGCAGATCTTCGACCCCGCTACAACCGCCAACAACCGGCGCACGCAGTTCCCCAACAACATCATCCCGGCGAGCCGCATCGATCCGGTGGCGGCGAAGATCGTTCCGCTCTGGCCCACCGCCAATCGCCCGCCCTCCAACGCCGCCGGCGCGAACAACTTTGTCCGCAACGCCACCAACGCGTTGAACATCACCACCTGGACGTCGAAGGTGGATCACATCTTCAGTGAAAAGGACCGTATTTCGGTGCGCTACGTTCTGCACGATTTCCCCACCTTCAATACGCCGGCCTTCGACGAACCCGCCGCCGATCCCAACGCGCAGGACGTCACCCGCCGCGCGCACAGTGTCCTTATCAATGAAACCCACAGCTTCGGCGCCCGTGTGTTGAACGATTTCCGCTTCAACTGGCAGCCCCGGTTCTTCCATCCGGTGACGCCCGGCCTCGATCAGGGCTGGCCCACGAAGCTCGGTTTGCGGGGCGTGAGCGACCGGGCGTTTCCCCGCATCAACGCGGCCAACTACATCTCGATGGGTCCGGCTACGGCGGAGCGCAATCAGAACCCGATTCACGACACCCATATCGTGGATGCCGTTTCCATCTACAAGGGCAGCCATTCGCTCAGGCTTGGTGGCGAGATCCGTCTCTCGCGCAATGAGGAGGATCTCAATAACCTCATCTCCGGCCAACTCGGATTCAATGTGCAACCCACTTCGCAGCCCGGCGTGGCCAACACGGGCAACGCCATTGCGAGCATGCTGGTGGGCTTTCCCAACTCCGGCAACGTCAGCGACCCCGACATCCTCGACCGCCGCGCCAAGTACTTCGGCCTCTTTCTTCAGGATGACTGGAAGATCACGCCGAACTTCACGTTGAACATCGGCCTGCGCTGGGAAACGCATACGCCGCGCTTGGATTCCCGCGACCGGCAGAACAGCTTTGACCGGTTGAAGATCAATCCCATCTCGAACACGCCCGGCGTGGTCACCTTCGCCGGCCGCGACGGCCTTGGCAGCCAGATTTACAATGGCGACTACAACAACTTCATGCCCCGCTTCGGCTTCGCGTGGAAACCCTTTCGAGGGGGGCGCACCGTGCTGCGCGGGGGATATGGCGTCTTCTTCGGGCCCCCGCTGCCGGGGTCAAACAACACCAGCGCGGGCTTTGAAACGAGCGGCGATTTCTCCACGCCCGATAACGGCATCACCGCGCCATTTCTGCTGCGTGACGGATTTCCCGATACTTCACGTCCCCAACTTGGCCCCGGATTCGGCGCGGTGGCCGTTGGCCGCCCGGTACGCTTCGCCCCTGCGTTCATTGATCAGGAGCGGCGCATCGGCTACATGCAGCAGTGGAACTTCGTCATCCAACATGAGCTGGGATGGCAGACTGTGGCTGAGATCAGCTATCTGGGCACGGTGGGCCACAAGTTGCCCGGACCCAGCAGCAACCTGAACCAGGTGCCTGAAGCGCTGATGGGCGCCGGTAATGCGCAGATCCGCCGACCCTTTCCGCAGTTCGGCAACGTGACCACTATCACGCCTTTTTGGGGAAACTCCAGCTATCACGGCATGAATGCAAAGATCGAGAAGCGTTTCAGCGATGGTTTGAACTTCCTGCTCAACTACACGTTTTCCAAGTTCATCGACGATGTAACGTCGAACCAGGAACTCGGGCTGGCGGGCGGCGGCATTCAGAACATCTACAACCGGCGAGTGGAAAAGGCTCTTTCAGGAAACGATGTCCGAAACCGTTTTGTCGTCAGTTCGGTTTACGAGTTGCCCTGGGGAAAAAAGCGCAAGTGGATGAGCAGCGGATGGCGCGCCACGGCGCTGGGAGGGTGGAACATCGGCGCGATCCTTACGCTGCAGGACGGCAGCCCGAGCGGCATTGTGACGCAGAACAATACGGCAAACGCGTTCAGCGGCGCCCAGCGCGCCAACGTACTGCGTGATCCCACGCTGCCCAAGTCCGAACGGACGCTGGCCCGCTGGTTCGACATCTCCGCCTTCGCCGCACCGGCGCCTTTTACGTTTGGCACCGGGCCGCGCACGATGCTGACCGGCCCGGGGTTGGCCAACATCGACATTTCCCTGATCAAGAACTTTGCCATCGGGGAGCGGTTCGGATTTCAGTTCCGGGCCGAGGCGTTTAACGCCTTCAATCGCGCGAATTTCGAAGATCCGGGCCGGGCGTTGGGCTCGCCGCAGTTTGGCGTCATCGGCGCCACGCGTGATCCGCGCAGCGTCCAGCTAGGACTGAAGTTGACCTTCTGAAAGCGCCTGGTGTGAATCGTGGCGATTCTTTTCGCCGACGGCGCCAACCCGCCGCAACTACCACCGGTGACGGTTGCGGCATCGCATGCGGGCTACGCGTCTGGAGCCCACATGGACGGCCCTGGGACATGCGCCAGGGCTGGGCCGAACCTGGCGATGGAGCAACCAAACAGAACCCGGGCGACCGACCTGCCGGTGCTAGAGAAGCTATTAAAGCAGGCCACCGTTTACAACACCGATATCGCGCGCGAGTCGCCATATTTTGAGGCTGTGCAATGGGCGGGTCTGTCCGGGTTGTTGAGCGACCTGTGAGGCATCAGACGGCCGCGCTGACGCCATTGAAGCACCGGTTTGGAACACCGTACTCCTTTACGGATCCCTTGCATGCGGTGGAGCCGGAAAGGGCTCTTGCCCCGGAGTTGTTATCTGCAAACCACCCGCAGGAGACTGCGAATCGCGAAGAGGCGCTGACGCGGAACATCCGCCGGGGGCGTCCTGCGATAAGCCGTTCACAATCATGTTAGAAACTTTATCTCCTTTATTTACAAAGCGATAGCTGTTGCCACGTGCTGGCGATGTTTTCGCAGCCTGTAGATTGAACTCAGTTTAGCGTGCTGCGCGGACACGGAAGCGGCGGGCAGAAGTCGCTGGGGAGGCGTTGGTCGAGTTAGCGATGCCGAAGAAGAGAATAAACAGTTATGAGCGCTTGAATGTTGACGCGATCCTGAGACTGCTGATCGAGAGGCTGGTGGAAGATATCGAGTGCGGGCGGACGAAGGTAAGCGTGGGCGACCTGCAGCGGGTCCTGACTTTGGCGGAGCAGATGGACCGTAGTGTGCCCAAGGAAATCGAGGTTCGATGGATAGAGGAGTCGAGGGCGGGCACCGGAGAAGAGTAATCCGGTATAAGCCGCTGCCGTCACAGCGGCGATTTCACGCTTCGGAAGCGAGATTCAAAGGGTTCTCAGGGCCGATTGGAAGCGGCAAGAGTCAGGCATTGTGCCATGAGGCGATCAAGCTGGCCTATTTGAATCCGGGGCGGGTGGGCCTGATCGCGGCGCCGACGTATGCGATGCTGCGCGACGCCACGCAGACGGCATTGCTGGAGGCGCTGGGGGATCATTCGATTCCGTACGTGCATAACAAGACGTACGGGACTATTACGTTTGAAGACACGCGATCGGTAGTGCTACTGCGGTCGTTGGATAACTACGAGCGGCTGAGGGGCACGAATCTGGCATGGTTCGGAGTGGATGAGTTGACGTACGCGAAAGAAGAGGCCTGGACGCGGCTGGAGGGGCGCCTTCGCGAGCCGCGGGCGAGGGTGATGTGCGGATTTGGTGTGTGGACGCCGCGGGGATTCGATTGGGTGTACGAGCGTTTCGTGAAAGACGGGGGCGGGGATTGCGAGGTGATCTTCGCAAGGCCGGCGGAAAACGAACATCTGCTGAACCAGACGCCCGGTTTTTACGACCGGCTGAAGTCGAGTTACGATGAGCGGTTCTATCGGCAGGAGGTGTTGGGGGAGTATCTGAATATCTGCCAGGACCGGGTCTATCACGCTTTTGACCGGGAGGTGCATCTGAAGACGGTGACTGTGACGCAGACGGAACCTCTGTTGTGGTCGCTGGACTTCAATGTCGACCCGATGTGTTCGATCGTCGCGCAGGTCCGGGGAGGGCACGTCTATGTGTTGGACGAGATTGTACTGAGGCGCGCAACGACCAAGGCGGCGTGTGAAGAGTTGTTGGCGCGTTATGGCAATTACGGGGGCACGCTAAGAATTTACGGGGATGCGTCGGGCGCGCACATGCAGACATCCGGAATGACCGACTACCAGATGATCCGCAAGGCGCTAAGCGGCGCCTGGCGCGGACCTGTTGAACAGCGGGTTCCGCCCTCCAATCCGCCGGTGGCCGAGCGAGTGGCGCTGACGAACGGAAAGCTGATGCCGGCGACAAGAGAGCCGGGACTGTTCATCAACGCGCGGTGCAAGGAATTGATCCGGGACCTGGAAGAGGTGGTGTACCGGGAGGGAAGCGGGATGGTGGACAAGCGCGACCCGATGCGGACACATTTGAGCGACGCGCTGGGGTATCTGCTGTGGCAGGAGTTCGGGGAACGGCCGAAGGTGGGTGAGCGGGGAAGGCAGCTTATCTAAACGGGAGACGGGCAGAAAGGGAAGACAATGACGGAGCATCTGCGGGAACATCCGGAGTATGTGGCAAGGAAGGCGATTATCCAGAAGTACCGGGACTTATATGTTGGTGGAGAGGCGCTGAAGGCGAACGCGCCGCACTATCTCCAAATGCGGCCGAGGGAGCCGCTGGAGGTCTACCAGCAGCGGCTTTCCCGGGTGTTCTACGAAAACTATGTGGGATCGATCATCGACTGGTACTCAGCGACGCTATTCCGCAAAGAACCGATGTTAAGCCTGGAGGGCACGGACGAGAGCGGGAGGCGGTTCTTTTCGCAGTTTGTGGAGGACTGCGACATGAAGGGGACATCGCTGGTGGCGATGCTGCGGCAACAGTTCGCGTCGGCGCTGGTATATGGCAGCAGTTATCTGCTGATTGACTTCCCGGTAACGGAAGCAGAAGTGTATACGCGAGCGCAGGAGGAGGAGTTGGGGGTGGCGCGGGCGTATTTGGCGGAGTACACGCCGGCGGATTTGGTGAACTGGGCCGTGGATGAGCGGGGCAACCACGATTGGGTAGTGCTGCGGACCAGCCGCGGGCGGCAGGTGGACGGGAGGCTGTTGACCGAAACGCGATGGACTTACTATGACCGGGAAAATTACCGCGTGTTCGAGTCGATGGAAGGCGAGGGGAAGCCGCGTCTGCTGGCGGAGGGAAGGCATGGCGTCGCGAAGCTGCGGCGGGTTCCGTTGTTTGAGTTGAAGATCTCCGACGGGCTATGGATGATGAACAAGGCCGCGCTGTTGCAGATCGAGCACTTCAATAAGTCAAACGCACTGGCGTGGGCAATCACGATGGGGCTGTTCGCGATGCCCGTGATTTACTCCGAGCGGGAATGGCAGCAGATCGTCGGTGAATCCTTCTACATCCAACTGAGCCCGCAGGACCGCTTCGGATGGACGGAGCCGGAAGGGCGGGTATATCAATTGGCGGCGGACAACCTGGTTCGGCTCCAAGAGGAGATTTACCGGGTGTGTTATCTGCTGCACCAGGCGCGTGGAGTGAACAGCGGCGGGTTCAGCCAGTCCGGACTGAGCAAGCAGCGGGACTTTGCGATCACGCAAGAGGTTCTACGGGCGTATGGAGACGTGGTGAAGGACTTTACCAAGAAGATCCTGCGAACGATCCGCGCGGTCCGGGAGGACGAGATTGAGATTGATGTTTCGGGCATGGATGACTTTGACATCGGAGAGCTGTCCGGAGACATCGCTGATGCGGAGCGGCTCTTCAGCCTGGGAGTTCAATCGCCGACATTGAAGACGCAGATCTTCAAGAAGCTGGCGTCGAAGTACCTATGCGACGTCAGGCAGGACATCAAGGACCGCATCAATCAGGAGATCGATTCGACGACGGCCTGATGACGGTCAGGAGGCAATACAAGGATGAGTGAGTCGAACATGGAAGCGAAGGTTCAAGATACGCACGACGGTTCCGATCTACGTACAATGATCCGCCAGGTGATCCGGGAATTTGTGGCGACGGAGCAGGTGAAATCCGAACCGGCGCACAAAGCGGAACTGGTGGAAGAGCGGCGGAGGCGGGAGCATCTGGAGAGGCGCGTAAACGAACTGGTGGAAGAGAACCAGAGAAGCCGGGCGCTGGCGGAGGAGGCGGAGCGGTTTGCGGCGATCCGCGCCGAGTTGCAGCGTCAGGGAGTTACGAAGCTTGATCTGGCGTTTAAGGCGCTCAAAGATGATGTGCGGCGAGATCCGGATGGGAGGCTCGTGGCGGCCGCCGACAGCGGTGAGGTGGCGTTGAAGGATTACGTGGCGCAGTTTGTGAACGAGAACCCGGAGTTCTTGCCGGCGAGGATGACGGGAGGGTCCGGGGCCACGGGGAGTCAGAGGTCGAATTCGCTGCCTGGCGGGCTGGGAATCGACATGGACCGTATCCGGCCGGGGATGAGCCGCGAGGATCTTGACCAGATTCGTCAGGAGGTCGCGCGGGTGGCGCTGCAAAGTCTGTCAGGACGTTAGGCGGCCGCGTGAATGTGAGAAGGAAAGAGAAAGAGTAAGGAGACGATAAAGAAATGGCTGTAATTACTTCCGCGAACGTTGCGAACGCGATTGTGAAGCTGGTGGCGGTGGATGCGTTGCCGGCTGTGATGGGGAACCTTGTGATGGGGAACCTGGTGAATCGGGACTTTGAGCCGACGCTGGCGCAGGCCGGGGATACGGTGAACGTTCCGATTCCACCGGTCCTGACGGCGAATAACATCGCCGAGGGTGGGACGGTTGTGACGCAGAATCCGAACCTTGGAAATGCGCAGATCGTGCTGAACACGCACGCCGAAGCGACGTTCCAGATTCCGGACGTGACGAAAGTTCTGGCGGTGCCGGAGCTTCTGCAACTCTATATGCAGCCGGCGGTGGTGGCGCTGGCGGAGAAGATTGAAGGTGATCTGTTGGCGACCTATTCGCAGTTCACGGCGAATGCGCCGGTGGGCGCCGCCGGCGTGTCGCTGACGGAGGCTTCGGTGGATTCGGCCGAGACGGCCCTGTTCCAGTCAAAGGTGCCGGCGAGCAGCCCGAAGTATCTGGTGGTGGATGGCAACGCTTACTCGGCGCTACGCCAGATCCCGCGGTTCAGTGAATATCGCACTGCCGGTGAAGCCGGACTGCGAACGCTGATCGACGGGACGATCGGGAAGTTGAAGGACTTCTTCGTGTTCCGCTCACAGTTTGTGGCGAAGACGGGCAGCGGGCCTGTTACGACTTACAACCTGGCGTTCGCCAAGGATGCGATCGGGCTGGTTGTCCGCCGGCTGCCGCAGCCCCTGCCGGGGACAGGCGCCATCGCCGAATACGCCGAACTGGGCAACTTTGGCATGCGAGTGATGATGACCTATCAGCCGAACACGCTGGCGCAGCAGTTCACGGTGGATGTTCTCTACGGCGTGGCGGTTCTGCGGAACAATCACGGCGTTCAGGTGAAGAGCTAGTGTAGGCCTTCGGGGTCCCGCGGCGAAGAGCGCGGGGCCCCATGTTTTGGAGCTTTGGATTCTGGTTCAAAGGAGAGCGAGATGGATTTGCGTGTGTACTACCGGAAGATACGGGAAGTGGAGAGCGGGCTGCCGGGCGAGTTTGTCGTGCTGGTGAGCCAGGAGACCGCCGATGGCGGAAAGGCGGGGGTGATGACGGAGGTGCCACGGTACAGCGCGGCAAAGCTGATCGTGGAGAACCGCGCGCGTTTGGCGACCGAGACGGAAGCGCGGGCGTTTCGCGGCGAGCCACTTGAAGCGGGCGAGGCGGACAGTGCCGTGGCGGACGCGGTGGTGGAGCCCGTCCGTACGAAAGCCAGAAAGGACTAAGGGCGACCCATGGCATTACTAGTCGACGGAAGTTCGCCATCGGTGGAGGAACTGCAGCGCTACGAGGCTGGAGTGATCGAGATGGCGAACACGGAAGGCATCGATCTGGGAGCAAAAGCCTCGATCGCGCGGGAACAGATTGTGACGGAACTGATCGAACTGCTGAACCGCAATAGCGACGGGCAGGGGCAGAGCGTGATGGGCCGGGTGGTATTGACGGAGCCGCTGCGCCGTTGGCTGGTAATGGGGGCGTTGGCGGCAGTGTACGGCGAGGGGCGGCTGAGCCAGGTGAGTGAACGTTACGCGGGAAAATGGGCGGACTTCGCCCGCCTGGCAGGAGAGGCCAAGCAGTGGCTGGTCCGGGCAGGAATCGGCGTGGCCGGGGCGCCGCTGCGGCGTCCTGGAGCACCGGAATTGACGGTGTTGGAGGGTTCGGCGCCCGCAGGGAGTTACTTCTTCCGGTACACGTGGGCCGCGGTTGGAGGGCAGGAGAGCGAAGCCGGTGATATGGCCGTGGTGACGCTGAGCGCGCCGGGAGGGGTGCGGCTGACGCCCGGCGCCGCGCCCACCGGTGCGGTGGGCTGGAACGTATTCGCGGGCGAGGTGGAATCCGAACTGGCGATGCAGAACGGTGCGCCGATTGCGATTGACGAACCATGGGAATGGAACTCCGGCAATCTGGACGCAGGCCGTCCGCCAAGTGGCGGGCAGGCGCCGGACAGTTATGTCCGGGTGCCAAACGTATTGCTGCGGGGGTAGGAACATGTTTGTTTCAGCGCTGGTGACGGAGCAGGTGGTGGGCAGACTGGCGGGCGAGGCGGGGCTGCAACTCCGTTTGCACGAAGTGGCCTCGGTGATGAATCTACGAACTGAGCGTTTTGAGGGCGATCAGGTGGTGGGTGGGCAGATCAACGCGGAAATGGCGGAGCGGCGGCCGATTCGCTATCCGGTGGTCTACGTCTACTGCGAGAAGATCAGTAACATGCTTCGCGAGAAGTTTCGTAGTTTTTCCGGGACCGTGCGAGTCGTGATCGAACCCCGCGTCTCGCACGACCGGAGCGAAGAGGTGGAAGTGCGACTGCAATGTCTGGTAGACGCTGTGATCGCGGTCCTGTCGGCCAGCCGGGGCGACTGGGGAAGCGGAATGTGTTATTCGGGGGCGTATGAAGTTTCTTATACGCCACTCAGGCCAGGTGGCAGGCAATATCTGAAAGGCGCGAAAGTGACGTTCGATGTGGACGTGAGCGCGGGATAGTTGGAACGGGGGATAACAATGGCATGTTATATACTAAGCAACGACAATCGGTATTATGCCGCGATTGAGGCTGACTACGGTGTAGTGCCGTCAATCAACTCCACGAACCGCGTGCCAGGAGTGCGACTGTCGGCGACGCAGGAGAGGCAGGTACGGCGGCGCAGGGACAAGACGGGGAGCCGCAGCTATCGCGGAGAGGGCGCGGGGGTGCGGCGGCTGGGAGGGTTCCAGTTGCAGACCTACCTGCTATCACGGGCGAGCGGAACGGTGGAGCCCAGTTGCGGACCGATGCTGAGGTCGGCGATGGGAGGCGAAACTCTGACCTACGCAGGTGGCGCGGTAGACGCGGCGCCGTCAGCTTCTGAGGTGCGGACAACTAACGCGCACGGGTTGGTTGTCGGGCAAGGCGTGGCGTTCGGCGGCGAAGTGAGGTTCGTCTCATCGGTGATGGACAGTCACACGGTGACGTTGAACGTTCCATTCAGTGTCGTTCCGACGGCGGGTTCGATGCTTGGAGGGACGGTCAGCTACCGCTTGGGACGGCTTCCCAAGAGCGTGAGCCTATTCGACTACTGGAGTCCGGATAGCGCCGTGCAAAGGATCGTCCGGGGAGCGGTGGTGGACGAGTTCCGGATACGCCTGAACGGCGACTTCCACGAACTGGACTTCCGCGGGCCGGCGTGTGACGTGCTGGACAGCGCAAGTTTTTCAAGCGGCCAAGCGCAACTGAGTATGTTTCCAGTTGAGCCTGCGGTGGAAACCGTGATGGCCCAGCCGGTGCCCGGACACTTGGGACAAGTCTGGCTGGGCTCAGTCCCGGAACAATCATACACGGTAACAGAGGCGGAGTTTGCGCTGCGGAACCGTGTGGACCTGCGGGTAAGAGAGTTCGGCGCGCCAACTGCGAGATGCTTTGCGCCGGGCGCGAGGGAAGTAAAGTTTGGCTTTTCGGCGTACGGGCAGGATACGGCGTCAGCGCACGCACTGTATCAGGCGTCCCGGCAGCGTTCGCCGATTCAGGTGCTGCTTCAGTTAGGACAGCAGGCCGGGCAGATGTTGGGAGTGTACATGAAGAGCTATCTTCCAGAGGCGCCGGTATTTGACGACCGGGAAAACCGGCTGCTGTGGCGATTTGAGGACGGACTGGCCGAGGGCACTTCCGATGACGAAGTCTACCTGGCGTTCGCATAACAAGATGTACGAAAGCAAGCTGAGGAAAGCCTCGTCGGTGTTACCAGGCGTGAGCTACGAGATCAGGCGGATCTCATACGCGGGGCGGTTGGAACTGCTGAAACAGGTTCGGGAACTGGTGGGGAAACGGGAGTTTTACGAAGCCTCTGAGAAGGCGCCCGACCGGCTGGAGGCCGAGATCGTCAGCCGGGAGATCCGGCTGAGCATGCTGCGATGGGGTTTGCTGAGCCTTGATGGCCTGGAGATCGACGGCGAGCCGGCGACTGTCGAAGACGCGATCCGGCGAGGACCGGAAGCGCTCGCCGAAGAGGCCGCTTCGGCGATCGAGGCACAACTAAGCCTTTCCGAAGAAGAAAGAAAAAACTAACTGTCGCCTTTCACTTTTACCGCTCGAGCCAAGCCGGGTGGAGGTGCGACGAATGCAGGAGACGCGGTCTGGAGTTGACGCGCCGCTGTGGCTGGATACGACAGGACCCGGCGGGTCCGGAGCGCGCGGTGTGGGCGCGGGGCGGGATGGTGCTGACGAGTTGTCCGAAATCGTATATCAGCGGGAACAGCGAGGCTTGGATTGAAGAACACCGTACGCGAAGTCTGCTTGGCGGTGCGCCAATTGAGCAGTTGGAGGCGCGGACGGTGCATGCGTTGATGTTGCTGGAGGCGGAAAGCCGGAAAGAGGAATCGAATGGCGGGAGAAGCTGAAGAATTGGTCAGCCGGCTGATAACGCTGCTTGCTGGCGGGGGTGGGCCGGGCAGTGGCGGTCTGGCGCTTATTGGTGGCATAGGGGAACGTGCCGAAAGTCTGAGCGGGGGAGTAGCAGTTGGGGGTGCGGATGTACTGGAGCCGCTGCGTGCGCTGGTGGGAAACGGTTCCCGCACGCCGGCGCTGGAATCGATCTTTCCGCTTGCCGGTTTGGTCAGCGCGTTCCGCGCGGAAGAACAGCAAGCCACGGCATTTGAGCGGTTCGAACTTCCAGCGCGGCTCGATTCCACGCTCGGCTACGACGCGGCGGCGGGAAGTTTGGGCGCTGTTGAATATGGTGACCGGCAGACTGTACGGCCGGTGGCGGAGCCAAGAGTTGCGGGCCCGCAGGTGACTATCAATGTGAACGCGATGGACGGGCGTTCGATCCTCGACCGCAGCGAAGAGATTGCCGACGCGGTGAGGTCGGCACTATTGAATTCGCACTCACTGAGTGAAGTGTTCTGGGAGGACTAAGCCATGGCGGAATGGCCTTTATTAAAGTCGGGCTCGCCTTTGCAATATCCGGCCACGAGGGCGCTTCGATTCCGGACGCATGTGAGCCGCTTTGTCGACGGCGGAGAACAGAGATTTCGTGAGCTGGCAAGCCCCTTGCGGCGTTGGGAGGCGACGCTGGAGTTGCTGGATGCAGAGGAAGCCAGGGCCATCGAGCAGTTCTTCGAATCGGGCCAGGGGAGGTTTGGTGCGCACACTCTTACAGACCCCTGGGACGGCTCCTCTCACCCAGGCTGCCGCGCCGCCAGCGATGAACTGACGACGGTCCAGTCTGAGGAAGAGCGCTTCAGTCTCCAGGTGCGTCTGGAAGAGAGGGGTGGCTAAGCGATGCGGGTATTCCCTCAATTGGGCAGTAATGCAACGAGCCAGTTTCCAATTGCCATCACGCGCCACCAGCGGACGGTGATGAACCGCACCTCCGATGGAGGCGTCGTTCTGTACAGTGACACGGGCGGCAGAGGCAAGTCGTGGCGGGTGGAACTGCAGGGGTTGGACGAGACGGAGCGGGAGGCGGTGGAGGAGTTTTTCCAGTCGGTGGAGGGCCGCCTTCTGACGTTCACGTACCTGGACCCGTTCGCAAATCTTCTGCAAAGAAGTGAAGATTTCGGAAACCCGGTCTGGGTAAAGGGACCGTCGCTGTCGGTGGTGAGCGGATGGGCAGACCCTTCGGGCGGGACCGGAGCGGCGTTGATTTCGAATCCGGCCCCTGTCGCGCAGACGATCGTCCAGGCGCGAAACGTTCCGGCGTGGTTTGTTTACGCGGCCAGCCTTTACCTGAAGGCGGCGGCGCCCACGGAGGTCAGCCTTGCGCTGACAGCCACGGGCGGGTCGGCCGCCAAGCAGGTAACCGCAGGTGCCGAGTGGAAGCGCGTGGAGCTTGCCGGCTCGCCGGGCAGCCCGGACGAGTCAGTGACGTTTGAGCTGGCAATACCATCGGGCGCCGAAGTGATGGTCTTCGGCGCGCAACTCGAGGCACAGCCGGCCCCCTCGCAGTACAGGCGAAGCATGGATACTTCGGGCGTGTATGAACAGGCCCGGTTTCTGCAGGATGAGATTGTGTGGAGAACAACCGATACCAACGTCAATCACACGACGCTGAGAATAGCGAGCAGATAAGATGGCGACGATTTACGAGATCAAAGAGCGGGAAATTCTTGACACTCCAATCTTGCTGATGGAGTGCGAACTGCACGACGGCACTGTGGAGCGCTGGAGCAGTCACGGGTTGACCGTTGGCGGTGACGAGTACGGCGGACGTATTCTGGCTCACGACCTGTTTGCCTTCAAACTGGGCTCAGAGGACGGTGTTGACGGTTCCACCCGCCTATCGTTGCGATTGGCTAACGCCGATTCCCGTTTCTCGCAATTGGAGCGCAGCATTGGATTCAAAGGCGCGAGGCTGAAGGTGGACTTCGCGTTCTTCGATGTGAAGACAGGGGCGCCGACGTCGGAAACGAAGACGGTATTCCGCGGCGTATGCACCGGGGTAGAAGAAATCACGGAGGATACGTGCCGGATCTCCTTCAGCAACCTGCTGAATCTGCAGCGAATCCTCTTTCCGACCCGAAGGGTACAGAAAAGCTGCCCGTGGCTATTTCCCTCGACCGCGGCGCAGCGTGAGGAGGCGAGCAACGGCGGAGTCCTTGGGAAGTACTCATTGCATTATGCCTGCGGCTATTCACCAGACGTTCCGGGAGGCGTGGGCACGAACGGGCCCAGCGGCCCCTTCACGGACTGCAGTTACACGCGATCGTCGTGTAATGAGCGGGGGATGCTAACCAAGGACAATCTTGACCGGCCGACAAGAAGATTTGGCGGCATCGGATTCGTTCCTGCGACGACTCTTGTGAGGAGTTACGGTGAGAGGGAACAGCGTATCAGCGCGGCGATCAGTAATGAAGCCAAGTACAACGAAGCGGTCCCGGTGGTGTATGGAACGGGCTGGTTTTCCCCTCCGATCGTGTTCGCGCGCAACGACGGCAATCTGACGCGAATGGAGGTCTTGCTTGGCGCCGGTCCCGTAGAGCGGGTTAGGAAAGTCATCGTTAACCAAGTGGAGATACCGGTAGCGGAAGAAGACAAGGATATGACGGGCACCGGATGGTTCACTCTCTTGAATGCGGGTGAGCGCACGGGCACCTTCAATCCAGACTTCGTCGGCGCTGACGGCGCGCCGCTGGGAGACCCTTATGGCAGCACCGCATATCTCTCGGTGGCTGTCCCGAACGCCATCGCAAGCGGAAGCCGGCTGCCCCGGATTGACGTGCTGGTGGACGGATTGCGGCTGCCCCGCTATGACCTGGACGGTACTTATCTTGGCGAGTTCTTCTCGGCGAATCCGGCCTGGATACTGCTTGACATTCTACGGAGGAGCGGGTGGACGCCAGACGATTTGGATACGGCAAGCTTCGCTCAGGCGTCCCAGCACTGCGACGAACTTATTCCCGCCGAGGACGGCGAGGGCAATCCGATTATGCTGCCACGCTATCGCTGCAACCTGATCCTGACCAGGCGCCGGAGTGTGGCGGAGATCGTGCGCGGCGTGAAGGCCGCGGCAGGGTTGTATTTCGTCTACGGTGAAGACGGGCGTGTGCGGCTGCGGGCCGAAGCCGGAATCGCGGTCCAGCAGGCGGAGAAGCCGGCGGGAAGCAATGCGCAGGAAACAATAAACGGGGGATGGCCGGCATACGAATTCGGGGACGGAACCTATGGGTTCTCCGGAATCTGCAGGAATCCCGACGGCAGTCCAAGTTTGAAACTCCGGTCGAAGCCTTCGGGAGAAATCGCAAACCGGTATACCGTGGAATTTCAAGACGAGTACAATCTGTATCAGCACGATACAGTTTCGGTGGTCGACCTGAACGATTTGAGGCGCACCGGCTACGAGGTGTCGAGCGTGGTTCCTGTGCTGGGGCTGCCGAACAGCCACCAGGCAACGAGGATCCTGCGGCGCCAGTTGGACCGGGCCCTGCGCGGCAATCTATTCGTTGAGTTTCACACCAGCGTGCGAGGTGTTAGCCTGCACCCGGGTGACATCATCACTCTGACCTATCTCAAAGACGGGCTAAACCGGACTCCGTTTCGTATTCTGAGAATCACTCCCGACACTGATTACAGCGCCGTAAGGCTCATTGCGCAATTACATGAAGACGGGTGGTACACGGACAACTCGGAGCGACTGGCAAGCGGTTTCGGTGGAGGCCCCGCGGCCTCCGCGAGTCCCCGGCCGTTGACGGGATCTGTGGTTGACGGCGACGGATTCACTGCGATGGAGATCGCCGAACAGGCGGATCAGTTGAGCGACGGCGCCGCGATTATACGGCTTGCCGCTGGGTTTGCGCCGCCAACGCGGCCTCGGTCGCCTTGGGCTCCGCCGACTCTTGGGCAATCCCCGGCTGTGCAGCAGACAGGTGGCACGTTGCCGGGCGGCCTATCGTACTACTACATGATTACTGGCGTAGACCAGGATGGTTATGAGACGCGGCCCTCTGTGTTAGTGCGCGCGGACGTTCCGGCCGGCACATCGACAAACGCAGTCGCGCTCGTGGGCCTCAAATGGAGTCAAGGGCTGGCTGCGTTCCACGTCTATCGTGGACCTGATCCCTTCCGTTTGCTGCGAATCGCAAGTTCGGTGGCGCTGGCAGGGACGTTTAATGACTCCGGACTCCCGCCAACGGCCGTGCCACTTCCGGATGAGAACTATGATGGCGCGAACTTTTACTGGCGATATGAGCTTCAGCCGCCGGTATCCGCGACGATCGTCAGCACTGTTACTGTGGGGAACGGCGCGCTCTCAATGACGCCGGGAGAGTTTACCGGGAAGCGACTGATCATCACGGAAGGGCCTGGCCGCGGCCAGGAGCGAACCGTGGCCGGACACAACGAGACGACCATCACCCTTTCAGACCCTTGGCGGATTGTCCCGGACACAAGCTCAAAGTTCGCAATTGCCGAAGCGGGTTGGCAGTTTGGCGCAACCACGAAGACTTCCCCAGGTCTAATTGAGGTACCTAATCGGAAGAACCTCGTGGTTCACGTGTCCGGGAGGGCGCGGAACGCCAGCGGAATCGAGGCGGTGGGTGAACTGGCGTTGCTTACCAGATGGCAGATCGGCGGGAGCGCTGGTTCGACGCTGGATTCCAACCCGCCGCCAGCGCCCTTTTTTGCGATCGCCCCGACGGGCCAAGGGGGCGTGGAAGTGATCGGGCTCTCTTTTGGGGACCTGACCGATACGAGGACGGTTGAGTCTGGCACGATCATGTTGTTTTACTGGGACGAACTGAGCGCCCCGAACAGTCATCGGTTGTCGGGCGGAGTAAGCGATACGGCGACGACGGTGACTCTGAGCGGGATGGGAATCGCGCAGGCCGGTGACCTGGTACAAATCGGGGCGGAACTTGTCACGGTGACACAGGTTCTGGGCGGAGGCAGTCAGTATGAAGTACAGCGCGGGAGGTTCGGCACCAGTGCCGCGGCTCACGCGGCGGATGCGGATGTCTTTCACCTAGAAAAGAAGGCGTTTGTACTGTCATTCCCGCGGGAGTTCTTCGGAAGCCCGGCGAGCGGGAGCTATAGCCACACAATTCCACTGCCAGATGTCAGGATTGCGGCCGCGGAGTTGTACGTGACGAACGTGAAGGGATCCAGTCCGACGGTAAGAAACAACTATACGGGGACGACTAACTACGGCCTTCGCATACATTCCGGAGGACAGTACACGTTACAGGTGGAAGGCTTTCTGGCGATTCAGACGGGCGCGACGCCGCCGCTGGTGATCAGCAGTTCGCACGCGGTGCGCGACGTTTTCGCGAGGGTCGCCGACGCTCCAACCGGGGCGCCTGTGGTGCTGCGAGTCAAGTTGGACGGCACGGAGTACTGCTTGCTGACGATTCCAGCGGGCGCGAACGTATCGAACGTGGTAAGCGGGTTTAATTTGCGGCCGCTTGTGGCGCAGGGCGTTCTGACGCTGGACGTCGTGTCGGTTGGACAGGCTGCGGAGACTACGCCCGGGCGGGATCTGACAGTAAGCATTCGGTTGTGATTTATGCCAGAAACACTAGACAAACTTCGGCCGGACCGTGATTTGCAATGCTACTTCGAGCGGCCGTCCGCGATCGCGGCGTTGAGTGAATGCAGCGCCGCCGGGTTCACAGTGTCGGGGACCTGGCGCCAGCAGTTTGACTGGGCGGTGGTGGAATGGAACCGAGACAACGTGTTCGAGCACCCGATGTTCCGGAACCTGCCGAATGGTGATCTCAGCGGGCTTGTCCTGACCTATGACGAGACGCGGACGAATTGTATTCCTCTGGACTCGACGCTGTTTCCGACAGTGGAGTGGCCATTCCTGCGTGTATGGACGGAAGTGGGGGGAGTAGAGTCGTTTCACAGGGTGCCGATCGCGGCCCACGCAACAGCGGTTGAAGGGGCCTATTCCGGAGCGTGGGCTGAGTTCACACTCCAGGGCACTGTCACGGCGGGAGACTATGTGGGGCTCGCGTGGCTGGATGAGCAGTATAACCACGAGATTATGGCGGGCGATACTCTTGAGGATGCGGCGGAAGCTCTCGCTCAGGCCATCGACTTGCTCTCGCCCAGCGTAACCGCGACGAGAACCGGAACGACGATCCGTCTGACATCAAAGGTGGCCGAAGAAGGAGCGAACGGGAATCGCACGGGAATCTACGGATTCGTGTCCGGCGCTCGCAGTGAGGTGTGGTCGCCGAAGTCGCAGACTTTCCAGCACGGAGAATCGCCGGTCAAATGGCGCATCACTCTTGACTTCGGGGATCTGAGGGACGAGAACAACGTGCTGGTACCCACGCAGAACGTTCGGAAGCTGAGATGGACCTACGCCGCGGATCTGCAGGTGGGGGCGTATCAGAGAAGCGAATTTGAGGTGCGGGTCTCGGGTTGGAGCGTCGCAGGAACGGGGCGCGCCTACGAGGTGGCAGGACCTGGAAGCCGGCGGTTGGAGGACGATTCGAAAGAGGTTGCCTACACTGGCGTGTGGCACCCGGGGAAGGGCAACTTTTCAGGGGGATCAATCCGCTTCAGCGTGGAACCGGGGGCAAGCGTCAGCACTCAGTATCTCGCGAGTTCGGTCCATCGCCTCTTTCTCGGGAGCAGGCGCGCCCAGGCTGGCGCGACGATTGCCGTGGTGGTCGACGGAGGTGCCGCGCAGCATTTTAATCTGGCGCTGGCGGGCGAAGATATCCTGGTTCGCATACCTTTGGGTGATTTGATAGCGGGTGAGCATAGCGTAACCGTGACACACACGGGCGCCGCGGGCACTTATCTGTATTTCGACTTTTTCGAAGTCGCGATACCGTCTGGTGAACTGCCGGAGGTCGAGGCCGACAGCAAGGTTACGCTGGCGACCGATTGGGACACTGACCACTCGATCAGTCTTGCGCCCGAACGCACACTGTGGAATATCCGCAAGCTGGGGTTCATGGGCAGGATCAATCACTACGTTGGCGCGCTTTGGTATTACGAACTGGTTCGTGTTGGCCACCAGTACGCATCGACTACGATTACATTCGCCGGGACACCCGTATTCAGTCAGAACACAGCGATCGTGATCAATCGGGATCCTCCGGTTACTGATACGGTGCTGACGCACCTCAATTTGATCGGTGAAACCGCCGAGGATATTGCGAAGGCCTTCGAATTGCGCATCAATGGGGGATATACGGGGATTCGAGCCGAGTCCGCGGGCAATGTGCTCACGATCTACGCACGGGCGATGGGCGATGAGGGAGAGAGCATAACGGTCTCAGCTAACACGGGAAGCTCGTCATTCACAGCAACGGTAAGTAGCACGCACCTCGCTGGCGGCGAGGATGGAGACTGGCGGACAGATCTGGCGGCCTCGCCGCGCATCAACCGCGCTGCCCGGGACTGGACGAAGAGTTTCTGCGCCGCAGCCCACGGCTATGGCATGGACATCGTCTGCGCTTTCAGCATGGAGCTTCAGCATGGCGATCCATCAGAGGCCGCCGGCATCGCGCAGAGGTACCCAAGCGGTAACCCGGTGACATTGAACACGCCGGCGTTGCACACAAACTTTTCTCCTACCAGTCTGGCGTTCTGGCGTGACGTATACCGGGACATGGCCGGGGTGATGGCGGAAGCGGGCTGTGTTCCGTACCTGCAGTTTGGCGAAGTGCAGTGGTGGTACTTTCCCTACGATGGCTCCGGTCTGCCATTCGCGGATACCTACACCAAAGATACGTTTCAGGCGGCGTATGGTTTTCCTATCCGGGCGATCGCCAATGGTTACGTGGATCCGGCACTCTATCCCGAAGAGGCGGCCTTTCTTCCGTCGCTGATCGGCGCCTTCACTACCGCGGTCATGGAGTACGTGCGGACCACGTTTCCGTCCTGCAGGTTCGAAGTGTTGTACCCGCCGGATGTGAATGAGGGAGCGTTCAATCGGCTGATCAACTATCCCGCGCAATGGAATCCCAACGTGTTGGATAACCTGAAGACCGAGAGCTTCACCTACACCCTGACACGGGACTTGGATAAGAGCTGGGAGTCGATGTCCGTCTCGGCCGCCAAGGGGTTTGGGTCCACCAAGCGAAGCCATTTGGTAGGTATCAGCGACAGTGTGGCCCCATGGCTGAGAGAAACTCGGATGGCGAGAGGGGAGAACATGGAGTCGATTGTCCTTTTCGCTTTGGATCAGTTCTGCGTATCCGTTCGGCGAATCCCTGTAGAGCGCTGCGCGAAAACCTGATGAGATGGCTCGATGGCAAGGCGGACGAAGGGACGACAGCAGAGGTTGGCGCCAAAGCGCGGAGTCGGTGGACCCAACACCGCCGGGTGCGCCGGT
>JANRLE010000098.1:0-8161 GCA_033762895.1 Bryobacteraceae bacterium
GCCATGGGCGTCAGCGCCGTGCTGGAAGGAAGCGTGCGGCGCTCCGGCGACCAGATCCGCATCGTAACCCAGTTGATCAGCGTCGATGACGGCTTCCATCTCTGGGCGCGGAGTTATGACCGCAAGGCCGGTGACCTGTTGGCGGTCCAGCGCGACGTCTCAAGATTGGTGGCCTCGGAACTCAAGGCCCGCCTCAGCGAGGCCGGCGGTTGGGATCAGAAGGGCCGCCCCGCTCCCGGCAGTGAAGCCCAGCGCGCCTACCTCGAAGGCTACCGTTTGTTTCAGATGGATGAGATCCGCAACGAATGGACTTCCGGAGTTCCGCCCCGAATGGCGGCCGTCATTGACGCCTTTGAGCGCGCCACCAGGCTCGATCCTCAGTTCGCCGCCGCCTGGGCCGCGCTGGCCGAGGCTACCGGATGGGCCGCCGATTTCGATGAGCGCAGCCGCCTGGCCATGCGCCAGCGTGCCGGCGAAGCAGCGCGAACGGCCATCGCCCTCGATCCGGCCAACGCCCTCGCCTCGCTCACCCTCGGCAATCTCTACTGGTCTCAGGACTGGGACCTGCGCCGCTCGGAGCCTCTGCTGCGCCGCGCCGTCGAATTGAGCCCGCGTTCCACCGGCATGTACTCCGACTATGCCGGCGTTCTGGTTGCCATGGAGCGTTATGACGATGCGGTGGACAGCCTGCGGCGCGTGCAGCTTCTGGAACCCGGCTCCCCGCGTCCGGCCGGGCGTCTTGCCGAACTCGCCGCCATGCGGGGTGACGCCGCCGGCGCCCGCGCCTATGCCAATGAGGCTCTCAGCCGCGATCCCGGCTATCGCTATGCGCTGTGGGCTCTCGCCTTCGCCGATGAGCTCGAGGGAAAGACGGATGCCGCAGAAAGCCGCTACCGCCGCATCCTGGAACTGCATCCGTCCGAAGACCGCACGCTGGCATCGCTGGGACACCTGCTGGGCAGGGCGGGGAAGACCGTGGAAGCCAACCGTATTGCCAGCCGCCTTCAGTCCATGATCGAACGAGGCCGCAGACGGGAGGTTTTCGAGGCGCTGGTGAGAACCGCACTTGGCCAGCGCGAAGCCGCACTCGGTTTATTGGAAGACGCGTGGCGAAAACGCGACCCCAACCTCCTGAACCTCGCCGTTGAATCCCGTTTCCGCCCCCTTGCCACTGAGCGGCGGTTCCAACAACTGCTCGCCAGGGTCCGCGCTCTCCGCTAACGATATTTCCGTAAAACCGCCACCAGACGCCCCTGCACTTCCACTTCCGCCGCCGGTACGAATATCGGCGCCAGCGCGGCATTGGCGGGCTGCAGGCGGATCTGCCCTTCGCCCTCCCGGTAGAAGCGCTTCAGCGTCGTTTCCATCCCCCGCACCAGAGCCACCACCGTATCGCCGTTGCGTACATCCGCCGTCCGCTCAATCAGCACAAAATCGCCATCGCAGATGTGGTCTTCAATCATTGACTCACCCCGCACCTGCAGCGCGTACATGTCCTTATCCCCGGTCAGTTCGGCGAAGCTCATCGTTTCCTGGCCCGCCACCGATTCCACCGGCGCGCCCGCCGCAATCCGTCCCAACAGCGGCACCTCCATCCGCCCACCCGAAACCGCCTCCTTCTGACGCTTGAATTCGCGCAGATACGCGCTTGAAAGCTCAAGAGACCTGCTCTGATTGAAACCCCGGCGCAGGTACTGTTTGGTCTCCAGCGTTTGAATGTGCTTGTGTACCGTCGCGAGCGATGCCAGTTGCAACCCCGCCGCTATTTCCTCGTAACTCGGACAGTGCCGGTTGTCGTCCACGAACTGGGCGATGAAGTCGAGTACCTCTTTCTGCCTTCGAGTGAGTGCCATATACCCATTCTTGGCGAAGAAAAAGGGAAAGTCAAGACCTTATTTTTCTGAAAGTTACCGCATCGCCAGGGCTTCCTTCACTCCGTCCATTCCGTCAATTCATACCCGCGGTCGGCAATCCGCGTCCATAGAATCTCCGATCCATGCCCGCGCCGCGCGAAAATCTGTTTCACCAAATCGCACACCGCCTCACAGCCCCGTTCATAGAAGACCAGAATCGACGGGCCCGCCCCGCTCAACGTGCATCCCAACAATCCGGGCGCGCGCAGCTTCAATACCTCATCCAGGCCCGGCACCAGCGGCGCGCGATAGGGCTGATGCAGACGGTCCTCCAGCGCCGCCGGAAACGCGCTGGTTGTTCCCGTACACAACGCCGCCACCAGCAGCGCCGCCCGCTGCACGTTGAAGATCACATCCTTCTTCGAATAGGTTTCCGGCAGAACCGAGCGTGCCTCCACCGTCGGCAACTGAAAGTCCGGCACCACCACCGCAATGCCGTAACGTTGCGGCAATTCCAGCCTCACCGCCCGCGTCTGCCCGTGCCCGTCCATAGCCGACGCCACAATCGACCCCAGCACGCACGCCGCCACGTTATCCGGATGCCCTTCGATTCGCGCCGCCTCATCCAGTATGCGCGCCGGCTTCATGCCGATGCCCAGTAACTTATCGGCGATGACCACGCCCGCCGTCAGCGCCGCCGCGCTCGATCCCAAGCCCCGCCCCAGCGGGATCTCGTTGTGAATCTCGAGTTCAACGGCGGGTAGCGATTCCTGCCTGAAATCGCGCGCCACCTTCAGCGCCGTTTGCCAGATCAGATTGTTCTCACCGGCGGGAATGTACTCCCTATCCCGCCCGGACGTGCGAATCACCAATGCCGGGGCGCGCCGGAACCGGCATTCCAGCGGAATGTCCAATGCCAGGCCCAGCGCATCGAATCCCGGTCCAAGATTGGCGCTCGAAGCGGGTACACGTACTCTCCAGCCTTCTTCCACGTATTGCTCCGTCCCGCCTACAGGACTTCGTCTTCCAGCACGACTTTGCGCCCCTCGCGGCAGGACTTATACACGGATACCACCACCTCCAGCGCGCGGTATCCCTCCTCGCCCGAAGACAGCGGTTTGCGGTTGCCGCGGATCGCCTCTCCGAAATCGGCAAACTGCCGCTCGAACGGAGTCAGCGGTATCGCCATCGGGTCGGAGGCTCCCGACATGGTCTGATCGGCCAGCGGCGGCGGATCGCCCGAATCGTTTTCCACGTCCCAAGTGGTCAGCTTGTCGCCTGTCACCACCGCGGTTCCCTTTGTTCCGTGAATCTCGATCCGCTCGGGATATCCCGGCCAGAACGCCGTAGACGCCTGGATCACGCCGGTGGCGCCGTTGGCAAAGCGCAGCATCGCGTTCACCACGTCCTCTGACTCAATGGCGTGCAGCGCCCCAAGCTGCCAGTAGCCGCACAGTTCCTTCACCCGGCCCACCAGGTGCAACAGCATGTCCACCTGGTGAATCGCCTGGTTGATCATCGCACCGCCGCCTTCGGTGGCCCATGAGCCCTTAATCGGCCGCGAATAATACTCCGGTGACCGGTACCACTTCACATAGGCATCGGCCTGCAGGATCGTCCCCAATCGTCCCGCCGGAATCGCCTTCGCCAGAAATTGAATCGAATCGTCGAAGCGGTGCTGGCTCACCACGTTCAGCAGCACCCCCGCCCGCCGCGCATAGGTGATCATCCCCCGCGCCGTCTGCAGATCCGTGGCGATCGGCTTCTGCACCTGCACGTGCTTGCCCGCGTCAGCCGCCAGCTTCAGCGGCTGAAAGCGGAAATCGGGGAACGTGCAGACATCGATGTAATCCACATCCGGATGCCGGCACACCTCCTGGTAGGAACGCACGAATTCGGCGTCCGCCATTTTGGCGAACTCCATGCCCCGGTTCTCCAGGTCGTCATTCACCACCACCACATCGAAGCCGATGTTCTTGTACGCCTGCACGTGTTTGTGCGCGATTGCCCCACAGCCAATGATTCCAACTCGCAACTTGTCGCTCCTTGTTTCCTGCCTGATCCGCGAAAAAACGCAACTCTCTAGCGTATCAGCACCCAAGCCCATGGTTTGAGCCGCAGATATGCACGTCCAGTCCCAGCCCGGCAAACATCGCCGCCTTGGCCGCCAGCGCCTCGTTCGCCTTTTCCCCATCCGGCGCATAAACCACCTGGATGTGATTGGAGGCGTGCCGCGCCATCATCTGGTCCCGGGAGACGCCGTAGGTCACCGCATGCATGATCGGCCATTGCGGCGTTGTCATCTGCCAGCGCCGTTCGGTCTCCTCGGCCGGCAATTCCACCACGCCCGCGCGGCCCAGATCGGCCTGCAGCTTGCCCTCGGCGACGTACACCCGGCTCCACACGATCTCGCCCGGCCGGCTCACGCCCTTCATTGATCCGCCTCCCTTGGGGAAATACATCGCCGGCTGGCGCTCACTCACCGTGCCCGCGTAGCCGCCGGTGAAGTGCGACGCCGGCGCGGCGCCGGAAATCTCCAGCACCCATACAAACCGGCCATCGTACTCTTCCCCATACCGCACATCGTGCAAGGTGTTCGATGGATCCAGGCCCATCGCCCTCCACACGCGGTCCGTCACCAGTCCGTCCAACCCCGCACATTCGTCCACTTCGTTAAAATGCGGCAGCGCCCGGCCTTCATAGAGCACCCGCCCGTTCGCCGTCACCGGAGGCCGGTCCGGATTGTTCAACAATCCCTCCACCAGGTCCGATGCCGCGCAAAGATCCTTCAATCCCTGCTGGTACTGGATCCCGATGGTGTCGCAGCCATACTCATCGGCGATGCGCAACGCCGCCACATACATCCGGCACTGCTCGTGGATCTGGGCTTCGGTCAATTCCGTTGCCTCATCGGAACCCACGTGAAAACGCATCCCTCGCCCATCGAGCCACGCCCGCACCGCCCTTGCTTCTTCATCCGAAACGCGCAGCATCCCCGCATATAACGCCGATTGGCTCAGCCGTTCCTTGAACACGCCCGTGGGGTGCAGCAACTCGTCCGGGATAATAGCGTTGTACATCCCCATGCAGCCCTCGTCAAAGACGCCCATGATGGCCTTGTTGCGCCGCAACTCCTGCGCCAGCCGCATCCCAAGCTCGCGGGCGCCTTCCGGCAGCCGGCATTCCCCCAATGGCCGCGCGTGGCTGGTATCGTGCGTCACCGCCTCGCCCTCCAACCACTTCTTTAGCCCGCCAAGAAAAAACTCGTCCGTGAAATCCTTCGACCACAGAGTGCTGTAGCGCACCCCCGCCTTGCGCAGCGATCCATTCAGATTCAACAAACCCACCAGACCCGGCCACTGCCCGCTCCAGTTCGCCACCGTGAGGATCGGACCCTGATGTGTGTAAAGACCGTGCAGCACCTGGTGGCTGTACTGCCACACGGCGTCCACCACCACCAGCGGCGCTTCGGTGGGTAACTGGCGGAAAACCTCCATGCCATAACGCTGGCTGTCAATGAATCCGTGACCCTTTACCGGGTCTACCGGATGGCCGCGCCGTACCTTGTGGCCCAGGTTTTCAATGGCGGCCGTCACCGCCTCTTCGGCTTGTTGTTGCGCCGGCCAGCACACGCGGTTGGCCGAAAGGCGCAGATCTCCATTGGCAATGAGAAGAACTGGATCAGACACCCAGACATTGTACTTTACGATGCAGGCCCGACTGCTACTTCTGCAACTCGCGGATATGCCCGATCAGAAGTTTTACCTGCTCAGCCGTGAGGCCCTTCTTCTCATAAGCATGCGCGGCCCGTTTCTTTGTCCCTCCCTGCGCAATTGCTACTCCCAGTTCCGCATCGGTCCGGCTCTTGGCTTCAGCCGAAAGCAGGTTGCTGCCCTTCATCGCGGGTTTGCCCGCTCCCGTGGCGCCGTGACAGGCCACGCACTTGGTCTTGAAGAGGGCCGCGCCGTCCTGGGCCGGGCCCAACAAGGGAAACAGCAGGACAAACGCCGGCGCCAGAACCCGCGCCGATAGAATCGTATTTCTCATAGGTTTGAATCTTCCTCCTGTGCCTGGTCGCATTCCAACCCATCGCACCATCCGGCCCATGGGCGCACTTTCACCGCATTGGGTCTTTTCACGCGCCATTGCGGCCTGTTGCCGCTTCCGGAAGAGCCTGGTATCAATGAGTTCCGCATCGAAAGCCCGTCAGTCGCTTACTTTAGAGGCAATTTGCCTGCCACGTCACGGGAGCCAACGGGGTTATTGTGGTGTCTGTACGGATTGAATGCCCTCAGCGATCTCAGGCCCAAGACTCTTCGCCGCTGCGGCCGCCTTGGTTTTGGCTGTCGTTGTTTGGGCGGCGGTTGTCAACTCCACGCCGACCGCAAGAAGCCCTGCGATACGCGTGCTGGCAATTGGCCCATCCGGCCGAGGGTTGGCTGCCGGCACGTCAGATGGCTTCATTTTCTTCTGCGATTCTGTGAATCTGAAGAACTGCCGAACGTTCGAGGCCGACGGGAGCCTTAACGACATGCGCTTTTCCCACAGCGGCGAACTGGTCATCGCGGACAGGAACATCCGCCTCACAAAACCGGACCAGGACACCCCAACGCTGATTCGCGGCGATGGCGCAAACTACGGGGCGGTACGGTTCGTCTCTGGCCGGCGCAGCATACTCACAATCGACGGTAAAGGAAACGTCATGACCGTTGATCTGGACACCGGCCGCGCATCACTTGCCTATTGCTGTAGCTCGATATGGGGAGACGTGGAGTTCTCTGATCAGGGCAACCGGGCCATTTGGGCGGGGCACTGGCCGGGGATTTGGGACTTGCCTTCGGGCAGGCTCGTGGGCCGGCTCACCCTTCACAGAGAATCCATGACATTTGGTCCGATTGCGATCGATCGCCCAAATGGCCTGGTCTATATGGGAAGCCAGGATGGCCAGGTGTACCGGTGGAATATAGAGTCGCGCCAACTACTCTCGAAGTCCCCACCGTTACCGGGTTACGTGATGACCATTAGCGTGCTCGGCAAGAGCGGCTGGATCGCTTACGCGTCACAGCCGGGTGTTGTCCATTTGTGGAATCCACACGCCGGCGTCCACCAAGTGGTAGCGGCCGCGCGTGCGTCGAGCAACATCGCCTATGACCAACAGCGAGACCTCGCCGCACTTGGCACCGGGTCTGGAGCCATCGAGTTCTGGGATTTGCCTCGCGAACGCTTGGTGGAAACAAGGATAGTCGGCCACTCCCGGTAAGCGGGCCTGGCCGGGCGCGATCGCATCGAGTACCCGCAGCACCGCGGGCACCAGGCACCGCAGATCGGCAAGCCGGATGGAAGTCCGGCGTTAAATCCGGACGATTCAGCCGCAACAAGCAGCCTCTGGTCGATGCACTCGTCGAGCAGGATCCGCATCAGACTCGAGCCAGACGAAGTTCCTTGCACTCCTCTAAGACCTGCACGGCAAGCTGGCAGCTAACGGTAGGAAACCCCTCAAGGAAGTCATCCAAAGAGTCGCCGTTCTCGATGTAGTCGAAGAGGGTTTGCACGGGCACGCGCGTCCCTCGGAACACGGGCGTTCCATGCATCACTTCGGGATCGCGCTCGATGGCTTCCTGCATGATCCGCTTGTTGCGCAGACCGCACGATGGACGATACGGCGCCCTGCGCGGCTTTGCCCGATTGTCACCACAACTGGCGTCGCAGTTCTTCCCGGTCGCGCGGGTTGGCAAGCGCTTGAACGGCCTTTGCCTGAAGGAGGCCGGCCTCCTCTTGCTCACCCACACCTTGGAAGATGCTCGTAAGCTCACGTATGCGGCGTGCGTAGAGCCCAATGAGAACCGCGTCGTCGATCTCAGGGCGCCTCTCATTGAGCATCCTGGCAAACGATGAAAGATGACTGTCCAACTGCTCTTTGGGAGAAGGAATGAGGCGCCGGGCAAGGCGAAGTCCCGGGTGTGAATGAGTGCAGGCAAAGCCAACGCCAGACATTCTTTCGCAAACTCAGGTTGGCGTTCGGCAATCTCATGAAACAGGCCACTGGTGAGTTCGGAGCGGCCGAGCCGATCATTGATCGAGGCGATATCGTGGAATTGCATTCGATTGTTTGAGCCGCCTTGGAGCGACCGCATACTCTCGGCCATCACCGACTCGAGAGCCTCCAAAGCCGGAGGATAGGCCTTGCCGAGTTCCCACCATTCGTTCAAGGCGTAGGACAGCCGTACTCCCGAAAGTGCCATGTCATGTTCCAGGGCGTGGTGATGAAACCAGAGATACTTCTGCAGCGCTTCGGCGTAATCGCCCTG
>JANRLE010000099.1:0-38367 GCA_033762895.1 Bryobacteraceae bacterium
CGCCCTGCTTGCGATCTGCCTTTACGCAAGTGGAGACAGCTTGGTGGCTCGAAAGCTCTTTGCAGAACTCCCCATCGAAACACTGTCATGGACAGACAGACTGGTGTTCACTTTCGTTTGTCTTGAAACAGGTGAAGTCGAGCTTGCGGTTCGAGCGGCAGCCTCTCTGGGGGAAACTTGGACAGGGTTGCAGATAAATTGCCGAAGGGTTTTGGATCGCCTGACAGGCACGAGCCCTTCACGATCCAATCTGAACTATGTGCGATTCATGCAAGAGGTGGAGGGCAGCAGTCGAGACGGACGCAACTACCACAAGATTCAGATCTTGCTGGCACAGGACCAGACGCAACCAGGACCACTTTCGGACAGATTAGTTCACTCGGCCTATCGGCTCCAAGAGCCCATAATGCTCTGGTTTCATCTCTTACCAATATTTAGGAACTTCAGAGAAAGACCTGGCGTTATTCCGGATATTGCGTTCCATAGGCCACCAGACCTGCATCTTTCCTAGCTCCACTGAACTCTAAAGCTCCCTTGAGCCTTTGCGCCGCCCCCCGCGCATGCGTTCGGAGTGATTTGGGTGGCCGCGTTCCACGTCTACGTTATGAGCGTCAATCATCTTCAACGCTTCATCGTCTGTTAGACCATCGTGACCAAGATGTTGAACATCCGCGACGTTCGCCCATCGCTTCTCGTACAAGTAGGTGCGATCAGAAAAATCTTCAACAGAAGAGGGCGATTTCAGAAAATCGTACACCAACTGCACTGCCTGCCGCGATCTGAGGTCCGCAACGCGTGAAAGCCCCCGAAGCTCACGATCAAGCCAACCCAAGGCAATAGCATTGGCGTCGATATCGTGATCGTCTTGATCCTCGCTTTTGGTCACAATTTTTCTCCGCAAACCAGACAGCCATACTAGGTTCGCCTTCGAAGTTGTCAAGCGGCCTGAATAGTGGGTTTCAACGTCATTCAACTGTCGTGATGGTCTGTACTTCGGTCATGATCGAACTGAGGTTGGAGATGCAACAAGAGAACGGCAGAGGGATTTACCGGGGTCTGATTCGTAGGGATGACAGAGCGAGTCTGGATTTCCAAACCCAGGTGTTGACGCTAAAGGAAGTTGCCGACGAACTGCGGTGCTCCAAAGCCCATGTCTGCAACATCATCCACGGAAAGGTGCCTACCCTGCCAGCCATGCCCGTTGTGCGCTTGGGCAGGAGACTGATTGTGCGGCGCGAGGCTCTTGACGGCTGGCTTGCAGTAGTCGAGAGGCAGATCACGGTGCGATAATGCCAGCAGACCTGAGTTCATCGCTTGGACGCACGGAAAGGAACATCGTGCGAAGAAAGCGACATCAACAAGGCAGTTTGCAGGTTAAGAAGCACGGCAAGCACAAGATGTGGATTCTGCAATATCGCGAGGGCACCAGCAAGAAGTACCACACGCTGGGGCTGTATTCGAAGATGAGCAAGAGCGAGGCGCAGCAGGAACAAGCTCGCATCATGAGCGAAGTGAACGCGCGGCTCGCGTCAGATCCAGATCCCAACATCACTTTCGGGAACTTTCTCGAAGGCGTGGCGTTGCCGTTCTACCGGTCGAAATGGAAGCGCTCAACGGCGGCGACCACCGAGAGCCGGATGACGTACCATCTGGCGGAGTTCAGCGAAACGAAGTTGCAGGCAATCACCCTGAAGTCTCTTCAGGCGTTCCTCAGCCGAAAGGCGGAGGATTTGTCGCGCAGCGTAGTTGCGCATCTTCGCTGGGACCTGCGGGCTGTATTCAAACTCGCGCTGGCGGAAGGCTACACGCAGCGCGATCCCACCGCCGCACTCTACACCCCGAAAGAGGCGAGCGTGGTGGAGACACGCGTCATGACAGGAAAGGAGGTGGAGCAGTACATCGGCGTTCTTGATATGCGAGAGCGCGTCATCGCCCATCTGGCAATCTTCGCAGGCATGAGACCCGGAGAGATTCTGGGTCTACAGCGCAAGCATGTCAGTCACGACGGCAAGGCCGTCACTATCGAGCAGCGAGTCTATAGGGGAGACATCGACACCCCGAAGACCGCCTCTTCAAAGCGTGCGGTTGCAAGCGGTCCCGTGACCGCCGCGCTTCTTGCCGAGTGGATGCAGTGGGTGGGCGAGGACGGTGATGCTTGGGTGTTCGCATCGGAGGGTGGCAACACGCCCATCTGGCGCGACAACATCTGGTATCGCTACATGAAGCCCAAGCTGGAACCGATTGGCCTTGGCTGGGCGAACTTTCAGGTGCTGCGTCGGACGCACGCCAGCCTCGGTCACGAGGCCGGTGTTGATCCGAAGGTAGCAGCCGACCAGCGCGGACATGGTATCGGGGTTGCGCTGGATGTGTACACCAAGGCCGCTCTATCCAAGCGGGCGCAAGCGGCGGAGCAGCTCGAAAACGCAGTTTTGAGCGCTTAATGGAGTGAAATGGAGTGGAAGAAGTTGCTGAGTTCTCCCAAGTGATTGATTTTGTTGGAGCGGGAGATGGGATTCGAACCCACGACGTCCAGCTTGGGAAGCTGGCATTCTACCACTGAATTACTCCCGCTCAATGTGGCACCCTCAAGAATAGCAAATTCCCCGGCCCGCGCAATCGCTAAACTACCGCCGGCCCCAGAACGTGAACACCACCGCGCCCACCAGGCACACGAACGCAGCCGCGTGATTCCAACGGATCCGTTCGCCGAAGTACCACCACGCAAACGCCGCGAATACGGCCAGCGTAATCACCTCCTGCAGGATCTTCAGTTGATACGCCGTGAATTTGCCGTAGCCCAGCCGGTTGGCCGGCACTTGCAGGCAATACTCCGGCAGCGCGATCAGCCAACTCACCGCGATCACCTTCCACAGCAGCGTGCTGCGATGTTTCAGGTGTCCGTACCAGGCCAGCGTCATGAAGATGTTTGACCCAATCAACAACAATACCGTCCACATTTGTTTCGCGACACTACGTTAGCAAATCCGCCAGTTCGCGCAAAACGATGATAGCGATCTCCCGGTTTTTCAGATCGTGGCCGGCGCCTGCCACCTCCACCAGTCGCGCCCCGGACGGAATCAGCCTTAACGCATCCTTCATCTCCCCGATGGAGCCAAACGGATCGCGCGTGCCATGCACGAAGACGGCCGGCGTGCGCAGTTCAGGAAAATGCGCCGTCCTCAGTTGCTGCGGCTTGCGCGGCGGATGCAGCGGATACGACAGCAGGACCAGCGCATCGCCGGCCTCGCGGTTTTCGGCGGCCAACATGGCCGATTGCCTCCCGCCATAGGAATGCCCGGCCAGCACGATCCGCCCGCAGCCCAGTTCGCGAAGCTGTTGCCCAGCGGCCAGTATGCCCGCCCGGTCCGCGGCGGCCGCGGCCGGAAACGGAGGCCCGTTCGCACGCGCGCGCCGGAATGGCAGATTCATGCGCAATGCCAGGTAGCCCGCTTCCGCCAGTGCTTCGGCCAGAGTCACCAGCAGCGGCGCATTCGCGTTTGAACCCGCGCCGTGCGCCAACACCACGCCCGTGCCACTGTCGGAGGCCGGGCGGTGCAGAAACCCGTGTGGTTCGATTACTTCGGGAACGGCCACACGCGCTCCACCGTTTTCGACAGGATCCAGCTCTTGTCTTCCTCGTTGAGAAACTTCATTTCATCCCGCACCAGGCTCAGCGTTTCTCCGTACCTGGCGTGGCGCGCGCTCACCGGCCAGTCCGTGCCCCACATCAGCCGCTTCGGTCCGAACGCGTCGTAAAGGCGCTTCACCTGCGCATGTGTATCGGCCCAGGGGTATTGCTGCTTTGACAAAGACCAGGCGTGGGAGATCTTCACGAATACCTTGGGATAGCGCTTCAGAGCCAGCAACTTCTCCAGTTCCCCGGGCTTGTCGATGGGGCTGTCGGCCATATGGTCGATGACGACCGTGAGGTCCGGATGAGCTTCAATCAGCTTCGCCGCGTCCGGCATCCGTGACACCGGCGCCAGCAGGGTCATCGGCGTTTTCAGCTTCTGGCAGCGTGACCACAGCGGAGCCATCAGTTCCCCGCGGATCCAATCCCCCGCGGCATTGCCCGCCGGACTTAGCCGCACGCCACGAAAGCGCTGCTCTTCCACGAGCTTTGACAAATGATCGGGCGCCGCCGGGTCCTCCGGATTCACACGCGCCACGCCGTGAAACAGCTTTGGGTATTGCTTGAGCACATCGGCCAGATAGCGGTTGTCCCAGCGGTAGTGGATCACCTGGATGATCACCGTACGTTCCACGCCGTGCTGTTTCATCAAATCGAGCAGCGTCTCGGCGGTGGCGTCTTCCTTGGGCGGCGAAGTGGTCTCCTTCGCCCAGGGGTAGCGCGGGTCCGCCTTCCACACATGCACGTGCGAATCGACAATCCGGTAGTTCGGCTTTGCTTCCATCAGGGCAGCCCCCGCAGCCAGGGCGGTGAATTCGCGTCTACGCATAGATCGGCTCCAGCTTGTTCACCACATAGGCGCCGGAGCGTTCGTAGGAAACGCGCGGGCCTTTGCGCGCCGTATCCAGGTCCACGCAGATCCAGCCCTTGTAATTCTTCTCCTTCAACACGCGGTGGCATGCCGCAAAATCGATTTCGCCGTCGCCCAGGTCGTAGATGCTCTCAAAGAATTTCGCCGACGGGGAATCCTTCTTGTGTACGCGCCCGTTCTCCAGCGCGACATCCTTTTTCGGCGTGGTCCACCGCGCGTCCTTGTAATCCATGAACGCGATGCGGTCCTTGTAGCGGCGGAACATCTCCGGCACGTTGCTGCCGCCCAGGTGCAGGTGCGCGGTGTCGGGGAAAAAGTGGAACAGCTTCGGATCGGTCATCGCCATGCACTTGTGCACTTCTTCCGGCGTCTCCACCATTTCATTCAGGTGATTGTGCAGCCCGGCGCGAAAGCCCATGCCGCCGGCCAGTTCTCCGATGTGATTGAACGTCTCGCACATCGTCTTGAATTCGGCGTCCCAATTGGGTTGCGGCGGACGCCGCCCGGGCGGGAATACCACCAGGTGGCTGGCGCCGAAGCCCTTCAGGAACTGCATGGCTTCTTTGGCGTCCGCCAGCATCTGTTTGCGCTGCGAAAGATCATGCGCGGGTCCGCCGAAGCTGATGGTGACGATTTGTACGCCGCGCCTGGAGGCTTCCTTCTCGATTTCCGCCGGCGTCATCCCGTAGGCCTTCAGGAAGCCCTTAAAGCCGGTCACGCGCACCCCGATGAATCCGGTGTCCTTCATCACATCAAAGACATCGGTGAGCTTCACGGGTTTGAAATGGCTCCACAATCCCAGGCTCACAGCCCATTTCACATTCCGGTTGGCGGGCAGGCGTCCGGCGGCGGACGCAAGCGACGCGGACATCGTTGCAAGGAACTCTCTGCGCTTCATTTGGATAACCTCCCGGAACAGCCATAATACAACTTGGGCCAGCTACCCGTAGATTCTCTCATTCCTGAGATTCTCGCCAGTCTGGGAAACGAACCGAACCTCGTCATCGAAGCTCCACCCGGAGCGGGGAAAACCACGCGTGTTCCGCCTGCGCTTTTGCGCCTGTCGCCGGGCGAGGTTTGGGTGCTGGAGCCGCGCCGGCTGGCGGTGCGGCTGGCCGCCCGTTACGTAGCCTCAGAGTTGAATGAATCGCTTGGTGAAACCGTGGGATACCAGGTGCGATTCGAACAGGTCTCGGGAAAGGCCACGCGGTTGCGCTATCTCACCGAAGGAGTGCTCACCCGCCGTCTGGTGTCCGATCCAAGGCTTCCCGCGGCGGCCACCGTTGTTCTGGACGAGTTCCATGAACGCCACGTCGACACCGATCTGGCGCTTGCCCTGCTCAAACGCCTCCAGCAGACAGCACGGCCCGACCTGCGCATCGTGGTGATGTCGGCAACGCTTCATGCAGCGCCAATCGCCGCCTACCTGGGCCGTTGCCCCGTTCTGCGTTCCCAGGGCAGGCTGCACCCGATGCAGATCGCCTACCGGCCACACTCATCCGAACCGCTGGAGGCGCAGGTTCGGCAGGCATTGATCCTGCTGATCAAAGAAGGACTCACTGGCGACGTCCTGGTCTTCCTGCCGGGTGCCGCGGAGATCCAGCGTTCGGCCCGGGCGATTGAGGATCTGGCCGCGCGGCACGATCTGCTGATTGCGCCCCTTTATGGCGATCTGTCCCCCGAAGAACAGGATCGCGCGGTTTTGCCAGCCTCCCGCCCGAAGGTGATCCTCTCCACCAACGTCGCCGAAAGCTCGGTGACCATTGAAGGCGTTACGGCTGTGATCGACAGCGGGCTGGCCCGCATCGCATCCCATTCGCCCTGGAGCGGCTTGCCGCAACTCAAACTGGGCCGCGTCAGCAAGGCCTCGGCCATCCAGCGCGCCGGCCGGTCCGCCCGCACTGCTCCAGGCCGGGTCATTCGCCTCTACCCGGAAGAGGACTTCCTCCGCCGAGCCGAGCAGGACACGCCGGAGCTATTGCGGACCGAGTTGTCGGAAACACTGCTGGCGCTTGAGTCCATGGGGATCGCCGGCTTCGAAAAGCTCTCATGGCTCGATGCGCCGCCCCGTCCCGCCGTGGACGCCGCCGTGGAACTGCTGAAACGGCTGGGGGCGTCCGATCCACAGGGCCGCCTGACGAGGACGGGTGAAGCGATGGCGCGGTGCCCGCTGCCTCCGCGGCTGGCGCGCCTGGTGGTGGAGGCTTCGCGCCTGGGTGTGGGCGAGGATGGCGCGCTGGCCGCCGCATTGCTCAGTCTGGGCGCGCGTTTGCCGAGGGAGAGCCATCGATCGCTTCCTTCCGATCTGTTCGCGCTGATGGAATCCCAGCAGCAGCCGCGCATGACCCGGCGGCTCACCGATTCCATTATTTCGGCAATGCGCATCCCGCGCCAGAAGGGGCACAACGATGATGCGCTCCGGACTGCTGTCCTGGCGGCCTTTCCCGATCGGGTGGCCCGCCGCCGCCAAGGCGATGAACTGTTGCTGAGCGGCGGCGGCTCAGCCGTGCTCTCGCCTTCCACCACCGTGCGCGATGCCCCATTCCTGGTTGCCATCGATGTTGAAGAACGGCAGGAACGGGGCTTGCCGCTGGTGCGCCTGGCGAGCGCCATCGAACCGGAATGGCTGCTGGATCTGTTTCCCGAACGCATGGAAGACCGTTCCGGCGTGGAGTGGAACCGCACCGGTGAGAGGGTGGAAAGCGTCAGCGCGCTGGTTTACGACGGCCTGGTGATTGAGGAAAGCCGCGGCGGCGCGGTGGACCCGCAGTTGGCCGCGAAGCTGTTGGCCGCAAAGGCGCGCGAAACCGGACTGGCGCGCTTCGCCGATGAGGACGAACTCACCGCCTTTCGCGCACGCGTCAGCTTTGCCGCCGGGCACTCCAGCATCCAGCCCATCAGCGACGATGACGTCTGGATCGCGGTGGAGACGCTGTGCGCCGGCCTGCGGACCTTCCGGGAACTCGAGCAGGCGCTGAAAGAAGGCGGGCTCATCCGCCAGTTGGAATCGGCGCCTAACCCCAGGCTGCTGGATGAAATCGCGCCTGCCCGGTTGCGCCTTCCCAGCGGCCGCAGCGTGCGCATCGAGTATACTGCCGGACAGCCGCCACGCGCGGCCGCACGTCTGCAGGAGTTTTTCGGAATGCATGAGACGCCCCGTGTCGCCCGCGGCAAGGTAGGGTTGGTGCTGCTGTTGCTGGCGCCCAACCAGAGGCCCGTGCAAACCACCTCCGATCTCAAAGGCTTCTGGGAGAAATGGTATCCGCAGGTTCGCCGGGAGTTGATGCGGCGCTATCCGAAACACGCCTGGCCGGAAGATCCAGGCTGATTCCGAAGCGCCCAATCTGGCCGCGAATCTCCCCCGCATCCTCCCATTGCTCCAGCGCGCAGTAACAATCGATCAGTAACTTCGCTGAGTCGTGGACGTAGCAGGTAATCCCAAATTCACAGGCGCGCAGAAAACTCTCGCGTAAGGGCGGTATTGCCTCCGCCAGGCGGCCCTCGGCGATTCGCAGTCTCCCTTCCAACTCACAGTATTGAATGCGGTTCCATTCCAGGTCGACGGGTGAGGATTGATTCACCGCTTCCCCGGCCGCTTCCAGCAGGGATTCGGCGCGCCGCAACTCTCCGTGGTTGATTGCCAGCCGCGTGCGCAGCAGCAGACGCTGGGAGCGGAACAGGAGCAGCGAAACCAGGGGAGTAGCCCATACCAGAATCAGGATGATGGCCAGCGGCCAGGCCAGGGCAATTCCCGTGCGCACAAAATAAGCCAGCGCGACCCCGTGACAGGCCCCCGCCGCCACCCATTTCCGCGCATTCCGGGAGTTCGACAGGGCGCCCGCCCGCAGGGCTTTGAATACGGCATAGGCCGTCAACACTACCGCCGCGGTAATCAGGTCCCTGGGCAAACCGGAAGTTGACACTCTATCTCTGGTATCGGCCGCCCCTGCTCACGAAACGATAGGACAAAACACCCCGGATTTACCTAGGCGTACCCGTACGATCCGGCATAAAACGAAGGGTTCGAAACGAGTGCCGCGCCCCTATAATCGCCCTAACGCTGATGCGAAATTTACTGGTGGCCACCTTAGTTGCAGCGCTATCTCTGCCCGCGCAGCCCGTAACCGGTCGCATTCGCTGGGACGCTCCCCAGACCGTTGACGCCCCTCACGGACGCAGCTCGTGGTGGAAGTTGAGCGTGGTAGCGGCTGCGGCGGCCGCGGCTGCGGATTCGCACTCCTCCTGGGGACGACTGGAAACGAATCCCCTGCTGCGCGGATCGAACGGGCGCTTCGGTCTCCAGAGCCTGGCGCTGAAAGCGCTGATCACCGGCGGCGCCATCGGCGTTCAATACCTGATCCTGCGCAAACACCCCAATGCGGAAAAATACGGCGTGGCCACGAACATGATCATGGCGGGGGTCCTCGGAACCGCGGCTGCGATCAACTATCGCCGTGCGGCTGCCGAGCGGGCCGAATCGCGTAAAGCCAGCCGGCCTGCGGGCCTTCTAGTTTCGCCAATCCGCCAGGAAGATATTGAATTCGTACCGCGATTTAGCCCCCTTGTCCGATGAGAACACCAGCGTCCGGCCGTCGGGGGAAAATTCCGGGAACGAGACGAATCCGTCAAAGTTCGTCACCTGCTTCAGCCCGGTTCCATCCGTGTTGATCAGGAATAGTTCGAACTTGCGCCCGTCGCAATTATGCTTGTTGGAGGCGAACAGAATTCTGCGGCCATCGGGCGTGAAGGTGGGCGCAAAGCTGGCGCATCCGAAACTGGTGAGCTGCTTCTGATTTCCGCCGTTTGCGTCGGCGATAAAGATCTCCATCTTCATCGGTTCGGTGAGCCCTTCCCTCAACAGATCGGTGTAGCGCTGCATCCTGGGCCCCTGTTCGGGATGGTTGGCCCGCCATACGATCTTCTTCCCGTCTTTTGAGAACACGGCGCCGCCGTCGTAGCCTTTTCCGGTGGTGAGCTGCTTCTTGCCTCCGCCGTCGAGGTTCATCGACCACAGATCCAGGTCACCCGAGGCCATCGAAGTGTAGATGATCTTCCTGCGCTTGAAGTTGATCGTGGCTTCGGCGTCATAGCCGGGCGCATCGGTGAGCTTCTTCACCAGCTTTCCCTCGTCGGTGGCCAGGAAGATGTCGTAGCTGGGATATACCGCCCACAGGTAACCCTTGGACCGGTCCACCGGCGGAGGGCAAGCCTCGCCGCCTTCGTGAGTGGAGCCGTACACAACGTGCCGGTTGTCAGGCAGGAAGTAGCCGCAGGTGGTGCGGCCCTTGCCAGTGGAAACCATGCGTTGCCCGGACCCATCGGCGTTCATCACATAGATCTGGTCACACTGCAGCTTGTCGCGTGTCGACTGAAACACCAGGCGCTTGCCGTCGGGCGACCAGTAGGCCTCGGCGTTCTGTCCGCCGTGCGTCAACTGGCGGATGTTCTGCAGATGGCCGGAATCCTGGGCAAGACCGGAGCAAGCCAGCACTAGCGCGATGGAGAGGCATCTCAGGGCTGTCATAGTCAGTTCCACATTGTCCCACGAACGCTTCGGTTCAGACCGGTTCTTGAGCACCGGTACGCTATGATTGAAGCAAGATCAAAGTCCCGAGGTTGCGATTCCCGAGGTGCGGTGTTTGCGCGCGATGATGGCTGCCATGCTGTTCAGCCTTTGCTCAATGGCGTGGGCCGATGTCAAATTCTCCGGCAGGATCACCAGCGAAACCGGCAATCCGGTCAGCGGTGCACGCATCACTTTGCGCAGTGAGGGAAGAATCGCCGCCACGGCGGTTTCCGATCCCACCGGTGTATTCTCCTGTCCGGTCCCGGTTGCGGGCATCTACCAGCTTGAAGTGGAACGGGAGGGTTACTTCCTGCTCACCCGCCCGCAGTTTGACCTCAGCGCCGCCGTGAGCGGTGTGGATCTGGTCTTGAGCCCGGTCCGGGAAGTGGTGGAGACCATTGACGTCACCGCCACCCCTGGCGCCGTGGACATGGATCGCACCACGCCGCAGGTGGCGCTGTCCGGCAACGATATCCAGAATGTCCCCTACCCGTCGACAAACTCGCTGCGCAACGCGCTGCGCGTGATGCCGGGCATGGTGCAGGACAATCGTGGCGGCATACACCTGCACGGCGGCGCCGAAGAGCAGACGCTCTACACCCTGGAAGGATTTCAGATCAACGATCCGCTCACCGGAACGTTCGAAACCCGTCTCAGCATGGAGAGTGTGCAGTCGCTGGAAGCCACCGCCGGGCGGCCGCGGGCCGAATACGGCAAGGGCTCGGCAGGCGTCCTGGCCATTCGCACCAAGACCGGCGACGACAAGTTCCGGATGTCGGCAACCAATTTTGTCCCTGGCGTGGAGTTTCAAAAGGGAGGAATCCTGGTGGGCGGCTGGACGCCACGCGCCAATTTTTCCGGCCCCATCAGGCAGGGCAGGGCCTGGTTCTCCAACAGCTTCGACATTCAGTACATCAATCACATCGTGCCTGAACTGCCCAAGGGGCAGGACCGCAACGGAAGCTGGCGGTGGAGCAACCTGCTCCACAACCAGGTGAATCTCTCGCCTTCAAACATCCTCACCGTCGGCTGGCTGGTGAACTACTTTACCTCGCCGCGTTCCGGGCTCAGCGTGCTGGATCCGCCGGAAACCACCGTCGACCGCCGGTCCCGCCAATGGTTCACCTACTTCAAGGATCAGATGTACTTCAGCCGCGGCGCGCTGGTGGAAATCGGCTATGCCAATAACCGGACCTTCGGGCGCGAAATCCCGCAAGGGAAAGAACTCTACATCGTATCGCCGTGGGGCCGCCGGGGGAACAGTTTCGTCGACGCCACCAGAAAGGCCGGCCGCGACCAATGGATGGCCAACCTTTTCCTTCCCGCATTCCAACTGAAGGGCGAACACCAGGTAAAGGGCGGCATCGACCTGGACCGCATCAGCTATTGGCAGAGCGTGCAACGATCCGGCATTGAGTTTGCCACCATCGACTTCGTCCCTGTCCGCCGCACGGTCTACGAGGGCAACGGCGACTTCAGGCGCACCAATTTCGAAGCCTCCGTTTACGTTCAGGATTCCTGGCGCGTGCGGCCCGGCCTGCTGCTGGAACTGGGCGGACGCATGGATTGGGACCGCATTCTCCGCAACTGGAATTTTTCCCCGCGCCTCGGTTTCGCATGGTCCCCCTGGGGGCTGCATGGCACCCGCCTGTTCGGCGGCTTCGCACGTATTTTTGATTCCACCAGCCTCCGCATTTTCACGCGGCCGCTGGATCAACACGCGCTTTCCACCTACTTCGATCCCCAAGGCGGCATCATTCGCGGTCCGGCGCTTTCCATCTACCGCATCGGTAATCCCAACCTCGCCAGTCCGCGCTTTCACAACTGGAATCTGGGCATTGAGCAGGAACTGCCGCGAAAGGTGCAGGCGCGGGTCAATTTCGTACGGCGGCGCGGCAGCCGCGGCTTCACCTATCTCAACGAGGTGGGCGGGGAGGGCTTCCTCAATCCCGATTTCGACGCCATCTACAACCTCAGTTCGTTTCGCGCCGACCGTTACGCCGCCGTGGAAATCGCCCTTCGCCAGCCCATCCGCCAGCAGTATGAGTGGATGTTCAGCTACACCCGCTCGCGCGCCCGGTCCAACGCCGTCATCGACCAGAGCATCGACGAACCGCTGTTGATCTCCAATAATGCCGGCGCTCTGCCCTGGGACACTCCCAACCGCTGGCTCAGTTGGGCGTACCTGCCTACGCCGCTCAAAAATTGGGCCGTGTCCTATCTCATGGAGTGGCGCAGCGGCTATCCGTTTTCCGTCCAGGAAACCACCGGGCAGGTGGTGGGAGGCGTGAACGAACTACGATATCCGGCCTTCTTTGAACTCAACCTGCACCTGGAACGCCGCCTTGCTTTTCGCGGCCACTGGTGGGCCCTGCGGTTCGGTTCCAACAACATCACCAATCACAAGAACCCGAATGTGGTAAACAACGTTATCGGATCGCCGCAGTTTGGCCAGACCTTTGGCGGCCAGCAGCGGTCCCTCAACGTTCGTGTTCGTTGGCTTGGACGAAAGTGAAGAATGTGAAACAAGTTCTGCTCGCGCTGATTGCCGTTTCCGCCTTAGCTCAGGTGCGCTTTGAAGAGAAGACGCTGGCGTCGGATCTGAAGGGCGGATATCAACTGATTGCCACCGATCTCAACAAGGACGGACGGCCCGATCTGATCGCCCTCGCCAGCGGCATGAAGGACCTTTATTGGTTTGAAAATCCCGGCTGGCAGCGCCATGTGTTAGCCGCCGGATTGAACCGCATGATCAACACCGCGCCGCTCGATACCAACGGCGACGGCATTCCTGAACTGCTGGTAGCTCATGAATTCGCCAACGTGGCCAGGAACAGCATCGGCGTTGTCTCGCTGGTGGAAAGCGATGGCGATCCGCGCCAACCCTGGAAAGTGCGTGAAATCGACCGTATTCCCACCTCGCACCGCCTGCGGCCCATCCGGTTGGGCGGCGGCGCAATGGGGATCGTGAATGCCCCTTTGACCCACGGCAAAGCCGAGCCGCCCGATTACCGGGGCGCCGTGCCGGTGGTCCTTTACCGTCCGCCCGGGTGGAAACGTGAGCCCGTCTATGAAGCCATTGAGGGCGTGATGCACGGAATCTTCATCTTCGACTGGGATGGCGACGGCCGCGATGAGTTGCTCACCGCCAGTTTTGAAGGACTGCACCTGCTGCGCCGGCAGAAGGATGGATCGTGGAAGGCGGAAAAGCTTTCCGGTGGTGATGCGGCGGCCTGGCCAAAAAGCGGCTCCAGCGAAGTGCTGGTGGGCCGCCTGGGCAGGCAGCGCTTCCTCGCCTCCATCGATCCCTGGCACGGCAATCAGGTGTCGGTCTACACGAGGAGAGGGCGCCGTTGGATCCGCAACGTCATCGATACGGCGGAACTCGATGGCCACACGCTGCATGCGGCTGACCTGGACGGCGACGGTTTTGACGAGGTGATCGCCGGATACCGGGGCGCGGGCCGCAGCGTCTACTACTATAAATACGATCAGAAACTGAAGAATTGGCGAAAGCATGCCGTGGATAAGGGCGGCATCGCGGCCGCCGGATGCTCGGTGACGGACCTCGATGCCGACGGCAAGCCGGACATCGCATGCATCGGCTCGGCCAGCACCAACCTCAAGCTCTACCGGAACCTTGGACCCGCAAAGTGATAGCTTTGGTATGGTGTGAGTAGATGCGCATCCTCGTAATTGAAGATGAAAAACGAATCGCGGACTTTCTCAGCCGCGGCCTTGAAAGCGCGGGTTACGCGGTTGACCTGGCCGCCGACGGTCAAACCGGGCTCCAGCTTTCCCATGACACGGACTACGATCTCATCATTCTCGATCTCATGCTCCCCGACATGGATGGACTGGAGGTGCTGGGTAAAGTCCGGAACCGGAAAATCTCTCCGCCCGTTCTCATCCTCAGCGCGCGCAACGCCGTTGATGACCGCGTGAAGGGCCTGGAGCTCGGCGCTGACGACTATCTCACCAAGCCCTTCGCCTTCGTGGAATTCCTGGCCCGCGTGCGCGCGTTGCTGCGCCGCGGCCAGCCCACTCCGGAGCGCCTGCAGGTGGGCGACCTCGTGCTGGACTGCATCCGCAGAAAAGTAACCCGCACCGGAGAGGCCATCGATTTGGCGCCCAAGGAGTTTTCCATTCTCGAGTACATGATGCGCAATCCCGGCCGTCCGCTCAGCCGCACCATGATCGTCGAACACGTTTGGGATATGGATTATGACGGGCTCACCAACATCGTGGACGTCTACATCCGGCACCTTCGCTCCAAGATCGACGAAGGCCGTTCCACGCGCCTCATCCACACCGTCAGAGGCATCGGCTACATGCTGGATTTGCCCGAGCGTTCCGAGCGAGCGCAGGCCCGGTAGGCTTCCATGATGGGCCGGCTGCTCTCGAAGATGGCCTTCGTTCGAGGGCTCCGTTTCCGGTTCACTGTTGCCATCGCCATTTTTGTCAGCCTACTGCTTCTGGTCATCGGTTTCTTCTTCCGCCAGCGGCTGGAAGCGGTGCTCGAAGAGCAGGTGCGCCAGGTGCTGGACGAGGAATGGGCCGCCACCAAGGCCTACCTCATCATCCACCGTCGCGAAGCCGAGTGGCGCTACGATCCCGAGGACGCCGAAGAAACGCTCATCGTCAAGCAGTTGCAGCGGGTCTATTTTTGCGCTGACGAGGAGGGCAAGATCCTGGACGTCTCGCCTGCCTTTGAGGATCTCGGGATCTTCACTCCACAGCAGATCAGGGACGCTCTGGCGTTGAATCAGCCGTTTTGGGAAGAGCGCGTCTCGGACTTTGACGCCGAACCTTACATCATTCGCGGCGGCCTGTTTGTGGATGATGACAACCGGCGATATTTCGTCGCCATCGGCAAGTCAGCCGCCGAAAGCCGCCGGGTGCTGGAGGAGTTCACCCGCACCTACTTCACGATTCTCCCATTTATGATTCTGGCGGGCAGCCTCATCGGGTGGTTTCTGGCCAGCCGCGCCATCAGTCCGGTGCATGAATTGGCCCAGGCCGCTGACCGGATCTCCGGGCTCAACCTCAGCCTGCGCATTCCGCCGCGCAACTCGGGCGACGAAATCGATCACCTCATTCACACCTTCAACTCCATGGTGGAGCGGCTGGAAAGCAGCTTCGAAATGACGCGCCGCTTTTCGGCCGACGTTTCCCATGAATTGCGCACCCCACTCACCTCCATCCGCGGCCAGTTGGAGGTGGCTCTGTTTACCGCATCCACCGCCGAACAATACCGCGACGCCATCATCGATGCGCTGGAGGACGTGGAGAAACTGGGCCAGACCATCCGCGCCATGCTCCTGTTGTCGCAGGCCGAATCCGGCCAGCTCGCCTTGCAGAAATCGGTGGTGGACCTGGTGCCGGTGGTGGCCGACATCGTCGATCAGTTCCAGATTCCCGCCGAGGGCGAGCAACTCACGCTTACCGCCGAAGTGGAAGGACCCTGTTGGGTGGAGGTGGACCGCATCCAGATTGAGCGCATGATCTCGAATCTGCTCTCAAACGCCGTCAAGTACACCAAGCCGGGTGGAAGCGTAACGGCGCGCTGCCGCGCCGCGGCCGGGCAGGTGGTGTTTGAAGTGCAGGACACCGGCGTGGGCATTCCGCCCGCCGCGCTGCCCCACATCTTCGACCGTTTCTACCGCGTGCCCGGACAAAAGGAAAAGCAGGGGCTTGGTCTTGGACTGAGTTTCGTCGCCTGGATCGCCAAGGCTCATGGCGGCCATGTCGAGGTGGATTCGGTGCCCGGCCGTGGCACGCGATTCATCGTTCGCCTGCCATGCGCCGCGACGCCCGAGCCGGCTGTCGCCACCGCCGGCGCGTCCGCGGATCAGCCGCGGGAACTGTCGTAACATATAACTCATGTCACAAATCAAAGGTCCCGCTCTGTTCCTCGCCCAGTTCATGTCCGATGAGGCGCCTTTCAATTCGCTGCCCGCCATTACCGAATGGGCCAAGTGTCTTGGCTACCTCGGCGTGCAACTGCCGTCGTGGGATGGCAGAGTGATGGATCTGAAAAAGGCAGCCAAATCAAAAGGCTACTGCGATGACCTGAAAGGGCAGACCAACGATCTCGCCATCACCGAACTGGCCAGCCATCTGCAGGGCCAACTGGTGGCCGTCCATCCGGCATACGATCAGTTGTTTGACACCTTCGCTCCGGCCGAAGTTCAGGGCAACTCCGCCGCCCGCTCCAAGTGGGCCATCGATCAGGTGAAGCTTGCCATTAAGGCGTCCGCCAATCTGGGCCTGAAGGCGATGCCGACATTTTCCGGCGCGCTGTTGTGGCCTACCATCTATCCCTGGCCGCAGCGCCCGGCCGGTCTCGTCGAAGAGGGATTCAAGGAACTGGCCAAACGCTGGCTGCCGATTCTCAACTACGCCCAGGAAAATGGCGTTACCTGCGCCTATGAACTGCATCCGGGTGAGGATCTTCACGACGGCGCCACGTTTGAGCGTTTCCTGGAAGCTACCGGAAACCATCCGGCCGTTGCCATCAACTACGATCCTTCGCACTTCATCCTGCAGTGCATGGATTACGTCGGATTTATCGACGTGTACGGATCGCGCATCACCGCCTTCCATGTCAAGGATGCCGAATACCGGCCCTCAGCCAAAGTCGGCGTCTACGGCGGATATCTCGACTGGAAGAGCCGTCCGGGCCGTTTCCGCAGCCTTGGCGACGGGCAGGTGGATTTCAAGCAGGTATTCACGCGTCTCACCGCCGCAGGCTACGATTCCTGGGCGGTGCTGGAATGGGAATGCTGCTACAAGGATGCGGCGCAGGGCGCCTCGGAAGGCGCACCCTTCATCGCTTCCATGCTCATCGACGTGCCCAAACGCGCATTCGATGATTTCGCCGGCGCGGCCTCCGATACCAAGCGGAACCGCAAGATCCTCGGCCTCTGACGGCTTTTTAGAAAACCACCGCGGCGGCGCCCAGGATGCCCACGTTGTCCGCAAGCGCCGCCGGAACAATCGGCATCCGATCCGCGAAATGATTGATCGTGCGGCGCGGCACACGCTCGCGCAGCCGGCTGAACAGCGGAGCGCCGATCCTGGCCACGCCTCCACCGATCACCACGATGTCCGGATCCAGCACGCTCACCATACTGCCCAGCCAGGCGCTCAACATGTCGCAGGTCTCATCCAGAATCTCCGCGGCAACCGTGTCGCCGCCGGCCGCGGCCTCTGCGATCTTCTCCGCCGAATCAAGCGCCGGGTTTCTGCGCACGGCCCGCGCCGCCATCGCCGTGCCCGAAGCGAGCGCTTCAATGCAACCCGGAGCGCCGCAATTGCAGACCGCCTCGCTGCGCCAGTCCACCGTCACATGTCCTCCTTCGGCGGCGGCGCCGTTTTTTCCGTGATAGATCCTGCCGTTCAAGATGATGCCCGTGCCGATGCCCGTGCTGATGGTCACGTACAACACCGCCTCCATCCCGCGCGCCGCGCCGAAGAGATATTCCGCCAGCCCGGCCGCATTGGCGTCGTTCTCCACCCGGCAGGGCAGGGAATAACGCTCCGATACAATCCTGGCGAGCGGCACATCGCGCCATTGGGGCAGATTTGGCGGATTCAACACAACACCAGTCCGGGGATTCAGCGGTCCCGGCGCGCAGATGCCAATGGCGCCTGCGCCGGGGCTCAGATTCCGCTCGATCGCGAGGTACACCTGCATGAGCGATTCACTCAGCGGTCCAGCCGCCAGCGTAGGGAGCGTCACCACGCCCCACACCTCCGCGCTCCGGTTCACCGCGCCCGCTGCGATCTTCGTCCCGCCAATGTCCACGCCGATCACGAAATGGTCCGTCATGTCTCCCTGTTATTATGTCCCCTAGATGGCATTCGTCATGATTGCTGGCGAGCCCGGCTGCCGGACCGAGGAGGTGGCTCGCCTGACAGCGCAACTGCTGCGCTTCGAATTCGTCAGCGAATCCACGCTGCGCGCGACGTTCGCCCAGGAATTCGGGTCTGAAAGCGTCATTCCGGACAAAGCGTGGGCCGCGGCGGCAACCTCCATACTGGCCCGTCTGGCCACCGAATCCGCGCTGGTGGTCTGTATTCCGGATGGCGAACTCCTGTTTCCCGGCCTCGACACAGTGCTGCGCGCGCGAGTGGTGGCGCCACAGGGCCGCCGCACCGGCCTCATCATGCTGGAGCATCGACTGGAACGGCCCGCCGCGCTTCAGCTTCTCCGCCAGCTTGACCGCCAGGAGAAGGACCTTCGCAAGCGCCGCTTTGGCAGGGTGACCACGCCCCCGGCCACCTACGACGTCATTCTCAACGCCGAGCACCTGGACAGCGCTCACATCGCCACCATGCTCGAACAGGCCGCCAGGGCGCGGGGAATCCTCGATGACGCGAAACTCTCCGAACAGACCGAAGCGCAGATTCAGTTTCAGATGCGCCTCACGCTCGCCAGGTACGGTATCGCGCCGCCGGTGAACGTGGCCCTCAAGCGCAAGCCGTTTGCCAACCCCAGCGAGGAGATTTTCGCCAACCTGCTCAACTTCTACCGCATCGCCTGGGAGTATGAGCCCACCAGCTTCCCCATCCAATTCGGTCCCGGCGGCAAAGTGACGGAAGCTTTTACGCCGGACTTCTACCTGCCGGAGTTCGATCTTTACCTGGAACTCACCACCATGAAGCAGGCGCACGTCACCAGAAAGAACCGCAAAGTCAAACTGCTGCGGTCCCTGTACCCGCACATCAACATCCAGGTGTTCTACCAGAAGGATTTCCGCAATCTGATCTTCAAGCACGGACTTACCAACCGCCCGGTAGCCGTATGACGACGCCACCAGTGCTGCCCGCGGGCGTGGAGCGCGTGCTGTTCACCGAAGAGCAGGTCCGCCAGCGGATTCGCGAACTGGGCGCTCAGATTTCCGAACGTTACCGCGGCCGGGAGCTAAAACTGGTGGGCGTATTGAAGGGCTCCGTCTTTTTTCTCACCGAATTGGCGCGCGCCATCGATATTCCCCTGCGCATTGACTTTCTGTCCATTTCCAGCTTCTCGAACAAGGGTGGATCCCACGGCGTGGTTCGCATCGCCAAGGATCTGGATGAGGGGATCGAGGGCCAGGATGTGCTGCTGGTGGAGGATATCGTCGACACCGGCCTTACCGTGCGCTATCTGCTGCAGACGCTCGCCGGGCGGGGACCGAACTCCATCGGACTTTGCACCCTTCTGGATCGCACCTCGCGCCGCATCGCACACCTCACCGTGGACTTTCGCTGTTTTGAAATCGGTGATCACTTTCTCATCGGCTGCGGCCTGGATTATCGCCAGCACTACCGCAATCTGCCCTATCTTGCCGTCATGAACCCCGAACATCTGGAATAGGGCGCGCTCCCGCGCGGCGGGATTGCCCGCGGCCAACGAATACAATAGAAGGTGTGAAGCCGGTAATTGCCGCACTGCTGTGCGCCGCCATCCTTGTGGGCCAACCCCGGCCCGCGCGCAAGAAAGCCCCGCCGGCCGCCCCTGAGCCGCCGCGCGCCTTCCCCATCGTCTCGCTCACCGTGGAAGGCAACTCCATCCACCCGGCGGAAAAAATCCTTGCCCTCGCCGGCCTCAAGACCGGCATGCCCGTTTCCAAGGAAGCCTTCGAGGCCGCCCGGGACCGCCTCATCGCCTGCGGATTCTTTGAAACCGTAGGGTACAAGTACGGTCCCTCGTCCGATAAGACCGGCTACGCAGCGTCCTTCTCCGTCGCCGAGGTCCAGCAGGTCTACCCCGTGCGATTCGAGCGCCTGCCCGGCCAGGAGAGGGAAATGAAGGCCGCGCTGGCTGCCGCCGACCCCCTGTTTGGCGACAAGGTGCCGGGAACCGAGCCCGTGCTGAAGCGCTATTCCGCGGTCCTGGAGGCCCACCTGGGCGGCAAGATCAAAGATCGTGTGATCGGCAAAGTCACCTCCGAGGACCCCGGCGGTCTGAACATCGTTTTCCAGCCCGCCACCCCGCCTCCCTCGGTGGCGGAAGTGCATTTCGTGAAGAATGACGTGATCGCCTCCACCGCGCTGCAGAATCGCATCGCCGGCGCCGCCATCGGCTCCATCTACGATGAGGAAAAATTCCGCCAGATCCTCACCGCCAACATCCGTCCCATGTACGAGGCGCGGGGCCGCATCCGCGTCTCCTTTCCGAAGATCACAACCGAGCCCGTGGCGGGAGTGAATGGCCTGAAAGTCACCGTCGAGGTCAGTGAAGGCGAGCCCTACACGCTGGGTGAAGTGACGGTGGAATCGGGCGGCGCCCCCGCCCAGGAATTGCTCAAGGCCGGCGCCCTGAAGGCCGGCGATATCGCGAACTTTGATGAAATTAACGCCGGAATCGAGCGCATGAAGCAGGTGGTGCGCCGCCACGGCTACCTCAACGCCAAAAGCAGCGTCGAGCGCAGGCATCACGACGAAAAAAAGACCGTGGACCTTGCTGTGAGTTTCGATCCCGGCCAGCGTTTTGTCTTCGGCAAACTCCACATCGCAGGCCTCGATATTCTCACCGAACCGCACATCCGCAAGATCTGGGCGATCAAGGAGGGTGAGCCGTTCAATCCCGACTATCCCGAACACTTCATGAGCCGCCTGCGCGAGGACAACGTCTTTGAAAATCTGGGCAAAACCCGCACCGAGGTGAAAACCAACGAAGCCGCCGGCACCGCCGACGTCACTTTGCACTTTCGTTAAGATCCGCTCTCCCGCGTGGTATTTTAAGTAGAAGTGTCGACATCGCCCTTAAACGTCCACCTCCAACAATACGAGGGGCCGCTGGACCTGTTGCTGGATCTCATCCGCAGGCACCAGATCAATATCTACGACATCCCGATCGCCCAGATCACCCAGCAGTACCTGGACTATCTGGAGCAGGCGGCCGCTTTGGACATGGAGTTGGGCGCCGAATTCATCCTGATGGCGGCGACGCTGATTCATATCAAGAGCAAGACGCTGCTGCCCCGCGACCCGGAGTTGGAAAAGATCTCGCCCGAAGAGGATCCCCGCAAGGATCTGGTGGACCGGCTGCTGGAGCATGAGCGCTTTAAGAACGCCGCCGAGATGCTCCATCAGAAGCGCATGATCGAAGAGGCCGTCTGGTCGAACCCGCCGATTGGCGAGTTTCAGGCCGACGAGGAAGACCCCGGACTCGCGGTGAGCCTGTTTGACCTCGTCAAGGTGCTGCAGGACGTCCTGGAGAGGGCCAAGAACCGGCCCGTCTACCAGGTGGAGAAGGAAGACGTCACCGTACCGGACATGATCCAGTACATGCGCACCATGCTCAACCAGCGGAGCAAAGGGGAGCGCCTGTCCGCCCGCGATCTTTTCGAAAGCCAGAACAGCCGCCGCGCGGCGATCTGCCTTTTCCTGGCCCTCCTGGAACTGGTGAAGCGTCAGGTGATTTCGCTCCAGCAGAGTGAGATGTTTGGGGACATCGATATCGCCAAGGAACGCGCGGTGGAAGAGGGATTCACCGAGGAAGACAACCCGGACCGCATCGAGCAGGACTACAAGTAAAGGTCCGGAATTTATTGCAACTATGAGTTCGCACGACGCAACTATGCCCGAAGAATTGGACAGCGCCGAGGCCCCCGAGCTTGCAGGCCCCGAGCTTGCAGAAGATGACGCCCCGGAGGCTCCCGTCGCCGAGGAAATGGATGCCGACGATCTGCTGGGTGTCCAGTCGGAGCCTGATGAGGCCGAAGTCTCATCGGAGGACGCCAGGCTGCGAGCCGTGGTGGAGGCCGTCATTTACGTGACCGAAGAGCCGCTTACGCTCGATCAGATGGCGGTTGCTCTCGATCTGCCCAAAGAGCGGCTGGCGAAGGTGCTGGAAGATCTGACCAACGACTATGCCAGACCCGAGCGTGGCGTCTCCATTCGCGAAGTGGCCGGCGGCTACAAAATGGCCACCAAGCCCGAACACCATGAGGCCATCCGTTCGTTCGTCAAGAAGCTGAAGCCGCCACTTAAGCTCTCCCTGGCCGCCCTGGAGACGTTGGCCGTCATCGCTTACAAGCAGCCCATCACGGCGCCGGAAATTCAGGAAGTGCGTGGAGTACAGGGCGCAGGCGTGTTGAAAACGCTCATCGACCGCAAGCTGATCACTCCGGCCGGCCGCAAGAACGTGGTGGGCAAGCCGATTCTCTACAAGACCACCAAGGAGTTTCTGCTGCAGTTCGGATTGCGCGACCTGGCCGAGTTGCCCACGTTGAAGGAGTTCGAAGAACTGCGCCGCCTCGCCTTCCCGGATGAAGCCGACGACATACCCGCTCCCGCTCCGGAACAGGCGTCCGCGCCCTCTCCTGTCGAAACCGAAACCGAAACCAAGCCCGTCCCGGTGCAAGCCGATGCGCCCGAACAGGCAGCGGCCCATGCAGCCGGGCAAGTGGAAGAATCACCCGAACAGCCCTGATGCCCGAAGAACGACTGCAGAAGATCCTCTCCCGTGCCGGCGTCACCAGCCGCCGGAAGGCCGAAGAACTGATCACCGCCGGGCTGGTGACCGTGAACGGCGCCGTGGTGACGGAACTGGGCTCGAAGGCCGACCTTGATACCGACCACATCAAGGTGCGCGGCAAGCTCATTCGTCCGCCCAGGAATATCATCTACGTCATGCTCAACAAGCCCAAGGGTTGCGTGACCACCGTCTCCGACCCACAGGAGCGCGAAACCGTCATGGAGCATCTGCGCGGCGTCAAAGAGCGTGTCTATCCCGTCGGCCGCCTGGATTATGATGCCGAAGGGCTGCTGCTGTTCACCAACGACGGCGAGTTCGCCAACCGCATCACCAAGGCCGAAAATCACGTGCCCAAAACCTACGCCGTGAAGACCACCGGCATGCTCACCCGCGAGCAGGAGGAAGAGTTCAGGGCCGGTGTGCCTTTACACGGAAAGAAAACCGCGCCGGCAAAATTGAGGCAACTCAGCCGCGCCCAAAACCCCTGGTACGAAGTGACGCTGATCGAAGGCCGTCAGAACCAGATCAAGCTGATGTTCCGCCACTTCGGAGTGCTGGTGGAAAAGCTGAAGCGCATCCGGATCGGCTTCCTCAACCTCGGCTCACTGAAGCCCGGCGCCTATCGCCATCTGACGCCTCAGGAAGTACTGCGCTTTCAGAAACTGCTGCATCTATGAGCATCCCCGGCCTGCTAAGAACAAGCAGAACGATCGCTGTCGTCGGCCTTTCCGCCAACCCGATGCGTCCCAGCCATGGCGTCTCGCAATACATGCAGGATGCCGGCTATCGCATCATCCCCGTCAATCCGGCGGAAAGCGAAGTGCTGGGCGAGCGGTCCTATCCGTCGCTTGAAGCCGTGGGGGAGCAGGTGGACATCGTCAACATTTTCCGCCGTCCCGAATTTGTTCCCGAAATCGTCGAGCAGGCAATCGCCATCGGCGCCCGGGCGGTCTGGATGCAGGAGGGCGTGATACACCACGCCGCCGCCGCCCGCGCGCGCGACGCCGGCCTGTACGTGGTGATGGACCGCTGCATTCTCAAAGAACACCGCCTGCTGGGGTAAGGCTACGCACCCAGCCGGTTGATTCCGTCAAAGGCCGCCGTCTTGTAGCATTCCGCCAGCGTCGGGTAGTTGAACACCGTGTCGATGAAATAGTCGATTTTGCCGCCGAAGGCCAGCACCGCCTGCCCGATGTGGATCAGTTCGCTTGCGCCCTCGCCGATGATATGCACGGCCAGCAGCTTGCGGTCTGAACTGGAAAAGATCAGCTTCAATAGCCCGTTGTTATCGCCGATGATCTGCCCGCGCGCGATTTCGCGGTAGCGCGCCTTGCCGATCTCATAGGGCACTCCCGCCTTGGTCAGTTCCTCTTCATTCTTTCCCACCATCGAGATTTCGGGAATGGTGTAGATGCCATAGGGGAACAACTCCGGCACCGAGCTTGCATCGTGCGAGAACGCATGGCAGGCCGCGATCCGGCCCTGCTCCATCGACGTGGATGCGAGGCTGGGAAAGCCGATCACATCGCCAACGGCATAAATATGCGGCACCTCGGTCTGGTAGTGAGCGTTCACCTTCAGACGGCCGCGGTCATCGGCCGCCAGCCCCGCCGCCTCAAGGTTCAATTTTCCCGTGTTGCCCGTGCGTCCGATGGAGTAAAGCGACTTCTCCGCCAGCACCTGCTTGCCGCTGGCCAGCAGGATGCGCACCCTCGGTCCCTGCTCGTCCTCGATCTTCTCGATTCCCGAGACTTCCTCGCCCAGGCGCATCGTCACCCGGCTTTCGCGCAACTGGTAGGTCAGCGCGTCGGCCACTTCCTCATCGACGAACGGCAGCAGCCGTGGACGCTTGTCGATCAGCGTCACACGCACCCCCAGCGCCGCATACATGCTGGCGTACTCACAGCCGATAACGCCCGCGCCAATCACCGCCACCGTGCGCGGCAGCCGGTCAAGCTGCAGTACGTCGTCGCTGGTGAAGATCCGCTGCCCGTCGAAGGGGATGTGCGGGTCCAGCGTCGATTCGGTGCCCACCGCGATCACGATATTGCGCGCCGTCACCGTGCGTGTGGTGTGGCTGTCCGCGCTTTCCAGCCGGATGGTGTGCGGATCGGTGAACCCGCCCGTGGCTGAAATCACTTCCACGCGGTTACGGATCAACTGGTGCCGCGTTACATCCACCTCATGGCGGATCACCTGATCAGCCCGCTGCACCAGGTCCTCCATGGTGATGTTCTGCTTCACCGAATAGGAAGCGCCGTAGAAATTCCGCTCCCGGTATCCGGATAGATAAAGCACCGCCTCGCGCAAAGTTTTGCTGGGGATTGTGCCGGTGTTAATACAAACCCCGCCCACCACGGTTTTCTTCTCGACAACCGCCACGCGCTTGTCGAGTTTGGCGGCCTGGATCGCCGCGCGCTGGCCCGCCGGACCCGAGCCGATCACCAGCAGGTCATAGTCGAAAGATGGATTTGCCATTTGCCCCTAATCTTCCATCATATGGAATGGAAGGGCTCCCGGGGCGGAGGGCTCACTGCACGGTGAGCTTCACCGGCTGCTCAATCAGTTTCGGAGACTTGTCGGCGGTCATCAGCATCAGGCTGAAACGCCCGGCTTTTGCTTTGGCGGGAATCTTGAATTTGATTGACGTCGCGGCCTGTTCCACGATGTCGAGTTTCAAATCCTCTTTGCCGTCGGTGAGATAGATTTCCTTGACGTTCGTTTTCTCCAGATGCTCTCCCGTGACCGCGCATTGATCGCCGGCTTTGGCTTCGGCGGGTTCCACTGTGGTCATCTTCGGCATGGCGGACTGGGCCAGGGCAAAAATCGCCAGACCCAGCGCGAGGAAGACAACGGGATACGGGCGGATGGCTGTGTTCATGGATCTTCTCTCCAGGCCAGATACTACGCCTGTGAGACGCCGAATGCAAGGCGGCGCCAGAGCATCCCTCATTTTGCCGGCTCACCAGTTCAGGCGAAGCGCCATCTGCAGACGGCGGGAAACGTTCGACTGCCGGATAACGGTGCCGAAATTCCGGTTGGTGGGATTGAGTTGCGGCGGATCAAACGCCGGATGATTGAATCCATTGAAAAACTCCGTGCGGAACTGCAACTTCACGCGCTCCCAGATCGGGATGTCCTTGAGGACGGAGAAGTCGAAGTTGTTGGCGCCATCCTGGCGCAGATTGGCAAAGCGCGAAGGAAAGGTGCGAACGTTGTTCTGAAGCTGCTGCGTGGGTTCGCGATTGAAGCGGGAAACGTCAAAGACACGGTCGATATTGCGGGGATCCCAGTTCAGATCACCGCCGAAGTAGATCAGGTTCCCCCAATTCACCGGAGCGCCCGGCTGCCATGTGTAGATGCCGTTCAGAATCCAGCCGCCGATCAGGCGGTTGGTCCAGGGGCCAACGCTGCTGCCCAGCGGCTTGCCTTTGCCGAACGGCAGGTCGTAGCTGAAGCTGAGCACGAAGCGCTGTGGGCGGTCTTCGCCGGCGATGCGCTTTTCCAGTCCGCTGAATCCGTTCAGGCGAGAACGTCTTTCGATCAGTTTGGACCACTGGTAATTGCCGAGGATGCTCAGCCCGCTGTTGTAGCGTTTTTCAAAGCGAACCTGAAACATGTGGAAATAGGAACTGCCATCGGTATTCTCCTGCATGAAGACGCGCGTGAAGTGAGGGAAGGTCTGAAGCAACGTGGCGCGCGAAACCACAGAACCGTTCAACGCCGTGCCGGGAATGAGCCCGGCGAAGGGATTGGAAACGCGCGCGGTGAGCCTGTCGATGGCTGGCTGATCGCGGTCCGGCGACTTGCTCAGGTACTGTTCCGGCGTGAAGTTGAAGTCGTAACCCACCTCCAGATGGTTGGAGCGGTTGCCCATGTAACCCACCTCGATGACCGTGCCAGGAGAGAGTTCGCGCTGCACGCTGAGCAGCCAACGCGTTGAATAAGAGTTCGACGGATTCGGGTTGTAAAAGACAGCGTCCCGCCCCAGAAACGTGGCCAGACCGCGGCTTGAGCCGGTGGGCTGCACGAATCCGTTCGGGAACGGGTTGGCGAACGTGGCGTTGGGCGTCAGGAAGCCGTCCAGGCTGGCTACCAACTGCGTGTCCTGGCTGAAGCCAGGTTGGTTGATGCCGAGTGTTCCCTGGCCGAAGAAAAACACGCCGCCCCCGCCCCGGATCACCGTCTTTCTGCCAAGGGCGGCCGGCGTCCAGGCAAAGCCGATGCGCGGGCTGAAGTTGTTCGCCTTGGTGTTGTAGACGTTCCGGTTCGACTCGCTGGCAAACAGCAAACCGCCCAGTGCGCGGAATTGCCCCACCGGGATTTCTTCGATCGGATTGCGGGCATAGGCGGCGCGCGCTTGGGCATCGATGGGATTCGCAGTTGTGGCGTCGAACCCGTTCACCGAACGGTTATATCGTTCGACGGTAGGCAGCGGCCGCTCGTAGCGGAGGCCGAGGTTCAACGTGAGGCTGGAATTGACGCGGATGTCGTCCTGAATGAAGAGGCCATAGTAGCCGGCCTGGTTGGTGCGGTGCGCGTTCAGATCGAACTGGCCGCCGGTGGGTAAGCCGAGCATGAAGGCAGCCAGATCCTGCCCAAGCGGCGCGTTGGGCGAGTTATCCAGCGGGCCGCGCGTCCAATCCGGGCCGAACGCAAACCGTCCGGACGAATCGCCGAAATTGAACGAGCTTTCACGGTACAGGCGAAGATCGGTGCCGAACTTAAGGTTGTGCTTGCCGGTCACCTTGGTGACGCTCGAGAAAATCTGGAAGATGTCGAATACGTCTTCCTGGCTTCCCGGAGAGCCGATGCCGGAAAACTGCGAAAACTGCAGACGGGGCAGCACAGTCTGCCTGGCGTTGGCGGCGATGCTGGCGGGCAGGCCCAAACCGGTGACATCGAAGTTGCCGAAAAGATTGGTGTTTCCCTCAACGAAGCGTGTCCAGTTCAGCCGCGTGTTGATCACCATCGTCGGCGAAATAGAAAAAACGTCGTCAAGCGTCGAGCCCCAATTCTCACGTTTGAATTGGCGGTCGCCCGCCGGGCCCGATCCCACCTGATAGCCCAGCGCGTTAAACCCGGTGCCTTTGCGTTCGTTATTGCGGATGTTCCAGAACAGCTTGTGCCGGCTGCTCAGAACCAGATCCAGTCTGCCAAGGACGTTGTGAAATGCGTTCCGTTCGCCCGAGGCGGGACTGATGAAATTGTTCTGGCCGTCCGCCCGGCCCGCTTGATTCGGCTGTGGGTACAGATCCAGATAGCGGCGCGCGATGGGGCTCAGCCGGCTTGTGGGGATGATGTTGTTTACAAAGGGCTGGCGGCGTACGCGTGTGCCCTCGCGCGCTCCGGTGAGCGGGTCGTAGATCTGGTAGGTGGAGTTGACATTCAGCAGTTGGGAAAAGTCGCCGTTTCGTTCCGCTGCGGTAGGCACGGTGGACTGAACCGGTGTCGGCAGCGCATCCGACACACGCTCATAGCCAACATAGAAGAACGCCCGGTTGCGCGTGTTGATGACTTTGGGGATCCAGAATGGACCGCCGCCGTTGGCGCCGAACTGATTGAATCGTGTCGTCGGACGGGGAAGACCGGCGCGATTGTTGAAGAATTGATTGGCGGCTGTGTTGGAGATCTGATTAAATTCGTAGGCCGTGCCGTGGAAGTCATTCGTTCCGCTTTTCATCACCACGTTCACCGTGCCGCCGCCGGTGTGGCCATAGGCCGCGTCAGCCATAAAGGTTTCCACCTTCACCTCCTCCACGGCGTCGACCGGCGGATTGTAGGCCACGCGATTGTTGCGCGTTGTGTCGGGCGCGCCGTCGATCAGCAGTTCGTTGGAATTCGAAGGCGCGCCGCCCATGGAGAACTGTGACGGGCCGGCATTGTCGAAAGGCCGGTAGAAGCGGGGATCGCTCGAGGGCACTACGCCGAAGGCAAGCTGCGCCAGCACCAGCGGGGTGCGGCCATTCATCGGCATGTTTTCGATCTGGCGCGAACTGATCACCTGGCCCGTAGAAGCCGTGGAGGTTTCCAGTGCCGACGCTTCGGCGGTGATGGTGACCGATTCGCTGATCTGCCCAACCTCCAATTGCAGGGTCAGCGACGGCCGCTCGTTCGTTCCGATGTGAAAGTTCTCACGCACGTAGCGCTTGAATCCCGTCGCTTCTGCCGCGATCCTGTAGTCACCCGGAGGAAGAAATGGCAGCACATACCTGCCGTCTTCACCGGAAACCGTTTCATGGTTCACGCCGGTGGCAACTCCAGTGGCGACAACCTTCGCCCCTGGCACCACCGCGCCCTGGCCGTCCTCCACCACACCTTGAAGGGTCGAGCGGAATTCCTGCGCAGCGCATGTCAAAAGGAGAAAAAACGGCAATACCACTGAACCAACCCCGAAGCGAAGCATCCCAGACACTCCTTGTACTGTGAATCTAGTATTCAGATGTCGAGGTCTGAAGACCCGACATTCGGTGAGTATACACTGCCTGCCGTGCTGGAGAAAGAGGGATGCGAATGACTTACTAAAAGTCCAATTTGTTCGCCCTGGCCCGGAATGCCTTATCCATCAGCCACCACGCGCCGGCCAGAAATGGAATCGACACCCCGGCTGCCACCGTCCAGCGGATTTTTGCGTCGCCATCGGCCACCAGCCAGCGCGCTCCCAGGACCAGCAGGATCGTCCCCGCCGCCGTCCCGGCGCCGCGCAGACGGTACTTTGCGTCGAGCGTGGCCAGCAGCACTCCCAACGCGATCAGCGCCACCCCGCGCGCCGTGATGGGGTGCGCCGCAAGCGACGCCACGCCCAGCATGGCCAGCACCGCGCCCGTTACCCCAGGCACGATCGTGCCCGGCCGCAGCAGTTCCAGGCAGCCGATCGCCACGCCCGCCACGGTGACCGCATAGGCCACATTGGGATTAGGGAACACGGCAGAGAATTGTAGCAGCCCTCGCGATACACTAGCCAAATCATGAAACGTCGCGAATTCCTCGCGCTGCTCAGCACACAGGCCGCCGCCGCGCCACAGTATGATCTGTTGATCCGCGGCGGCCGTCTCATCGATCCTTCCCAGGAAATCTCCGCGGCTCGCGACATCGCCGTGGCCTCCGGCAAGGTCGCCCGTATCGCTGAAACCATCGATCCCGGACTTGCCCGCCACGTTCTTGACGCCCGCGGTATGATCGTCACCCCGGGCCTCGTCGATGTTCACGTCCATGTCTATGACGGCGTCGCGCCGCTGGGCATTCCCGCCGATCCCAATTGCATCGCCAAGGGCGTCACCACCGTTGTCGACGCCGGCTCGTCGGGCGCTCACACGTTTCCCGGTTTGCGGAAGTACGTCATCCGGATGGTGGACACGCGCGTCTACGCCCTGCTCAACATTTCCCTGCTGGGCCAATCCACTCTTTCCACCGACAATCCCCATGGTGAATTGCTGGACCTTCGCTATGTCAACACCAGGCTCGCCATCCGCACGATTGAGGAGAACCGCGACGTCATTCTGGGCCTGAAAATCCGGCTCACCGGCAATATCACCGGCCCCAACGATCTGAAGGCCCTCGCCCTGGCGCGCGAGGCGGCAGACGCGGTGAAACTGCCCATCATGGTTCACATTGGCGGTTCTTATTCTCCGGTGCCGCAGATCGTAGGCATGCTGAAGAAAGGCGATGTCATCACCCACAGCTTCCGCGGCGGCCCGGGGGGGATTGTTGACGATCGGTTCCGCGTGTTGCCCGATGTGCGCAAAGCGATGGAGCGCGGCGTGCTGCTCGATGTTGGCCACGGCGCCGGCAGCTTCTCCTTTGACACCGCTGAGAAACTGCTTGCCCAGGAGATCGCGCCGGGCACTATTTCCTCTGACGTACACCAGTTCAACGTGAATGGGCCGGTATTCGATCTCGCCACCACGCTGAGCAAGTTTCTGTTCCTCAAGATGCCGGTTGAGGAGGTGATCCGCCGCGCCACTTCGAATCCGGCGAAAACGTTTGGCTTCCCGGCCGGCACCGGATCGTTGAAGGTGGGTACGACGGCCGATATCGCCGTGTTCGAAAGGCGCGAAGGCCGATTCGAATTCACTGACTCATTGGGGGCCAAACGCACGGGCCACCAGAAGCTGATTCCTGTGGCGACGGTGAAGGGCGGAAAGATCTACGGCAACTCCTGGCTGCCGGTAGTGACTGGAGGGTAACGCCAGCGGCCCATCACGCCGATAGAAGAGCGTGCTGATTTGGGAGCGGACCCTCACCTTCGCGCTCGCTCTTGCGCTGCTGGGCGTGTACCTGGCCTCCAGCCCTCCCAATCTGGTGGCGGACATGGCCGGCGGCGGGCTGGTGGTCCTGATCCCTTTTTATGTATTTCCGGAACGGGCCTTGCCAGCCGTCCACGGGCGGCAGCGCAATTGGAAGCGGGGCTTGTTCTATCTACTGCCCGCGTTGCTCTCGGCCGCGCTGGCGGCCGCCGTATGGCCCGTAGGCGCCGTATTCCTGTGGCCCGCCATCACCTATGTGCTGGTGAGCTACGCCTATCTTGGGGGCGGGCCGAAGGTGTTTCGCAAAGCGGGCGCGGAAGTTGATTGGGCCGCCGCCATCCTGCTGGCGCCCCATATCTGGGCCAGCCGCTCTTCGCTGCCTTACCTGCGGCGCAAGGTACAGACCTGGGCACAGGCCGCGCCGAATCTCTACTTCGGCCGTCTTCCGGGTGAAGCGGAGCGCTTGCCCGATGACATCGCCGCCGTACTCGACCTCACCGCCGAACAAAACGAAGCGCCCCATCTGCTCCAATTCGAATACCGCAATATCCCTGTGCTGGACCACACCCTGCCGACTCCCGATCAACTTGCCGAAGGGGTGGCCTTTATCGAACAGCACGCCGGGTGTGGCAGCGTCTACGTCCATTGCACATTCGGCTACAGCCGCAGCGCCGGCGTGGTAGCGGCTTATCTGCTCAAGAAAGGGGTCGTTTCGACGGCTGAGGAAGCACGGCATCACCTGGTCAATCGCCGCCCGCAGGTGTATCTCGGCAGTGAGTGGCTGGCGCTGCTCGAACAATACCGGGGTTCGTTGCCGCCGCGGACTGAAGAGCCGGCCCTCAGGCCAGAAGTCCGGGAATCATCCTACCGCCATTGACAACCTTGGACGGGCGGCCAATCGAGGTGTGGAACTCGTGGGCCGGGTCAATTCCCATGATGGTGTAGAGCGAGAAGAGCAGATCCTCGGGCTCCACCGGCAGATCGGTGACCTCCATCCCCGTCTTATCGGTCGCCCCAAGCACGCGACCTCCGGGAATGCCGCCACCGGCCAGCACCACCGACCACGCCTTGCAATGATGATCGCGGCCGGCGTCGGCGTTGATCGCCGGCGTGCGCCCGAATTCGCCCATGCCGATCACCAGCGTCGTATCCAGCATGCCACGCTGATGAAGATCGTCCACCAGCGTCGCAAAGGCGCGGTCGAACTCCGGCAGCAGCACCTTCTTCATGGTGTTGAAATTATCCCCGTGTGTATCGTAATTTAACCAGCCCTTGGCAACCGTGACAAACCGCACGCCCGACTCCACCAGCCGCCTGGCCAGCAGCGCCCCCTGTCCCACCGGCGTGCGCCCGTAACGCTCGCGCAGCGCCTCCGGCTCGGCTTGCACATCGAACGCCTTCTTCGCCACCGGCGAACTCAGCAGATCGTAGGCCTTCTGCGTAAACTGATCCAGTGCCTGGAAATCCGGGCTCGCCTCGATCGAGCGGAACTTCCTGTCCATCTGCTCCACCAGAAATCGGCGATTGGACACCCGCTGCCAATCCACATCGGCCTGCAGTGTCAGGTCACGAACCTTATAGCCCGGCACGTTGGCGTCACCCGAAATGAACGGATTGTGTTCGCCGCCCAGGAATCCGCCACCATACGACGGGAACGTGTTCGGCACGGCCACATAAGGCGGCATGCCGTTCTTCGGCCCCTGGAGCTTTGAGATCACCGACCCCATCGACGGGAACTCCAGCGTCGGCAGCGGCAGGTATCCGGTGAGCAGGTAGTTGATCGCCCGCTCATGGTTGTTCTCGCGCGACTTCAGAGACCGCAGAATCGTATACTTGTCGGTCACCTTCGCCGTCAACGGCAAGTGCTCGCAGATCTGGATGCCGGGAACGTTCGTGGGAATCGGGTTGAACTCGCCGCGCTGTTCCTTCGGCGCCTCCGGCTTCATATCGAACGTATCGGTATGCGGCGACCCGCCCGACTGCCACAGCAGGATGCACGAAATGTCCTTGCGCGCCCCGCGCGCCGGAGCAGCCAGGGCATTGGAAAGGCTGAGCCCGCCCATGCCGAGCGAGCCGATGCGCAGGAAATCGCGCCTGCCAAAGATGTCCGTCCGATTCGTGATTCTCATTTCTCACCCCTGCCCTTCGCTAGTGATTGTATAGAAATTCCTTGGTGTTCAGCAGCGCCCAGAAAACATCTTCCAATCCCTGTTTGCGGCTCTTCGCCTTGCGCACCGCGTTTGCCGCCGTCGCCGATTCTTCCGCATCGGGATAGCGGGAAAGCGCGCGCAGGTACAACTCCTCGATCAGCGCCTTGTCATCGGGGAACTTCGCCATCGCCGGGTTCAGGAATCCTTCCTTGTGGGCGACCTTGGTATGCACGGTGTCGCCGCCCACCATGTGCAGCACCTGGTTCAGCGTCGGTGAGTTCTTACGTTCGCAGACAAGCTGGCGGGAAGGCCGGTCGAACACCTCCAGGAAGTAGGACTCGATTTCCGGTTCGGGAAGCTGCGAAGCGCGCGTGCCAGGGTAAAGAGACCGGAATGTCTCCGGCACTCCCGTGGCCAGAGCCACCGAATCCAAAAGCTGCTCCGCGCCCAATCGCTTGGGGTAGTAGCGCGAGTAAGCCATGCGGTCTTCCTTGTTGCCCTTCACCGGAACCGAGGACAGTTGATAGGCGCTCGAGGAGGTGATGCGCCGGATCAGGTGATGGATGTCGAAATTGTGTCCGGCGAAATCCCGGGCCAGCGCCTCCAGCAGCGGCTCGTTGGTGGGCGGATTGGTGAGACGGAAATCGTCCACCGGCTCTACGAAACCGCGCGCCATGAAGTTGTGCCACATGCGATTCACCATCGCTCGCGCAAACCACGGATTGTCCTTGCGCGTCATCCATTCGGCCAGCAGTTCCCGGCGGTCTTCCAGGCCGTTGGAGGCCGCGGCCTTGCCATTGAGCGGCTTCGGCAGGTAGGTTCGTTTCGTATCCGGGTGGGTGAACTGCCGGTCGAAGTCCAGATACAGCGCCCGTTCGTTATTGCGCGGTCCCTGGCCCTTGTAGCGGATCTGCGAGAAAAAGGCCGCCATGCCGTTGAAGTCGTCCTGCTTCCAGCGCTCCAGCGGATGGTTGTGGCAGCGCGCGCATTCAATGCTGACGCCCAGAAACAACTGGCTGGTCATCGACGCCAGATCCAGTTCCTTCTTCATCAGCGGGTAATAGCTGGTGGCCGGCGAATCGTACATGTTGCCGGTGGAGGTCATCAGCCGGCGCGCGAATTCATCATAGGGGACGTTTTCAGCGAACTGCTTCACCAGCCACCTGGTAAACGTGTAGGGCCCTTTGTTGTAGAGAAGCTGCTTGGTGTTGTTGAGATGATCGCCCCAGTACATGGCCCAGTAGTCGGCATACTCGGGCCGCTTCAGAAGCTGATCCACCAGCGCCGCCCGCTTATTCGGGTCCCTGCTCGAAAGAAATGCCCGGGCCTCGTCCGAAGTGGGGATGACGCCGATGATGTCCAGATAAACGCGGCGCAGGAATTCCGGGTCGCTGGCCGCCTCCGACGGCGGAATGGATAGCCGCGACAGCTTGGCGTTGATGTGCTCGTCGATGAAGTTCTTCACCGCCATCGGCTGGAAAGCCAGGCGCTCGATCACAACGCCCACCTTGGCCGCCGCCGCCACGCCCGGGCCGCGCACCACGATGGCGGTCTCGCCGCCCCGTTGCGCGCTCACAATGCCGGAGCTGTTCACGGCGGCGATGGAATCATCGTTGGAGGAATACTTCACCAGGTGCGTCACGTCGGCTTCGGTGCCATCGGAGAATCGCGCCGTCACCAGAAGCTGCCGCTCGGCCTTGCTCCCGGTAAGCGTGCTCATCTCCGGCAGTACGCGCAGGCTTACCATCTTGCGCTCATCGGCGGGATTTCGCACCGCCCCCGCGGCGATCCATGCCAACAGCGCCTGGTAGTCGCTTGAATCGTTGCGCATCAGCTTGCCCCCGCCATGCTTGACGGCGAAGGTGGGCTTCTGGAGCAGAAGGCTGCTCGCCGGGTCCTGTTTGTGGATGCGGCGGGCCACCATCTCATAGTCGGCTTCCGGCTCATAGCCGAACAGCGACAGCTTGAAGCCCGCCTGCCCTTTTAGTGCGCCGTGGCAGGACCCGCCGTTGCAGCCGTACTTGGTCAGGATGGGCAGAATGTCGCCCGCAAAGCTGCGCGGCATCGCCGCCGAACCTTTCTGGATCAGCACCGTTGTGGTCGCCGTGAGCCCTTTGTAGGTGGCGCGGATCATCGCCCCGCCGTCGGACTGCGCGGTGACTTTACCATCGTTCGACACCACGGCCGCCGCCGGCTTCAACGATACGAAGGTTGCCGACCTGGTGACATCTTCCGTCACGCCATTGCCGTGATCGGCGATCACTGTCAGCCGTTGCGTCGCGCCTTTGCCGAACAGCAGCGGATTGGCGGGCATGATGGTGAGCCTGGCCCCCAAGGCGAGCATCGGGAAGATCAGACAAAGTAAAAAGCGATGCATAGGTTCAGTCCACCTGTATGCTGATGCGCGGGGCTTCCTGTTGTTCAGTACCCGCGATTCCCAGAATGGCGACGCGTGGCGCGCGTCCGGCGGCCGCGGTCTCCGCGGCGCGCACCTTGATTTCGATCCTTTCCTGCCCGGCCTCGGCCAGCGCCGGCTCCATGGAAACTCCTTCGGGCAGGTTCTCCAGCTTGAAGCGGATGGGCGCCGTAAAATCGGGCTCTCTGCGGATCATCACCGGGATCGACGCCATGCTTCCGCGCGGGAGGCTGACGTTGGTGGCCGCGGCCTCAAGCGAAAACGATGGTTTCTCCGCGATCGCCAGCAGCGCCCGATCCACCCTGGCGAACGTCGCGCCTTCCCCTCCGCCCGATGCGATGCGCACGGGACGCCACGCCGCCCGGCCCCCTGAGCAGATGTCCAACTCCGCCGCCATGCCGGGTTTTAATGACGCGTCCGCCTTCAATAAGACGTCCGCCTCCGATTTCCCTTCGGCGATAACGGCCGGCTCGGCCCGCACGCCTTCCGGCAGGCCCCGCAGTTCCACGGGAATCGCCTCCTGGTGCCCGTCAAACCGCTTGGCCGTCACCTTCAGCTTCGTTTCCTTGCCGGGATAAATGTAGGGCCGCTCGCTGGCAAACGACAGTTCGAACGCCGGCTGGGGACCGGTGACGCGAAGCTGGTAGGGGAAGTTTTCACCGGTGGTGTTGACCAGGTTGCGCAGTTCCAGCGTGTACTCGCCGTCCTCTTTGAACTTGTGGGTCAGGCGTGGGTCCTTGTTATAGAAGTCCGCCACCATAAAAACAAAATCGTCATTCCTGGCCACGATCTTGCCATCAGAGCCAAGGATCTGAAGCAGCGGATCGGCCGGGGAGCCGAAGCGGTTGGCGCGCGCTTCAAACACGAGTGTCTCGTCTTTTTTCGCCGAAAAGCGGAAGCGCTCAGGCTGGCGGTAGCGGATGATGCCGTTCACCGTAACCGGCGCATTGAGCCGTTCACCGCCCGGATGCGCAGGCGTGGCATCGATAAGGAATCGCACGGGGTTGGAGCGGCCGCCCGCGGTGATCACCGTCAGCTCATGCGGACCCTCGGTGGCAGTGGCGGGCACGGTCAGCTTCACCGTAGCGGTTGCGCCACCAAGCGTCACCACCTCGCCGCTGAGCGCGCCGGATTCGATCTTCGCCCCCGCGCCGCTGAGCCCCGCCCCGTGGATCGTCGCTTCCACGCTGGCGCCGGGAGCGAAGCTGATGGGGGCGATGGTGTCGAGCTGAGGCGCCTGGCGGATGTCGAGCTCGTAGGCGAAGTTCGGATCGTTGGAACGGTGCGTCGGCTGCACCACCGCGACATAGTCGCCACTGGCTGCGAAGGTATGCGTGAAGAACGGATCCCACACGAAATGGTCTTCGTCGTGGGCGAGTTTCACCCCATCCCCCGTCATGAGGATCAATGCCGAATCAAGGCCATTGCCATTGCGCGCGGCGCGAAGATCGAAGACCCAGGTCTCGCCGGCCTTCGCGTGAAAGCGGTAAAAGTCGAAGTCATTGTCCTGGTTCAGGCGCGCGTCAATGGTAACCGGCAGGGTGACCGGCTGAGCCTGTTTCAGTGTGGTGTTGGGTTCGGTCTCCCGTGCGCGCGGCAGATCGCCGATGCGGAACAGCAGCGGGCCGGATGCCCCCCGTGGCGTGACAATGCGGAAGTAGTGAGGACCGTAGGCGGCCTTCTCCGCAATGGACAGGCGAATTCGCAGCCGCGTGGGCGCAGCCTCCAGGATCTCGCCTTTCAGGTCTTTGTCGAACGGGACGATGGTGGAGGCGCGATCCAGATGCTCGCCGAGGACTTCGGCTTCCAGTTGCGCGCCGCGCCGCGCTCCCTGCGGGAAGACGGAGGAGGCCACCGGCAGCCGGTGCACAACCGGATCGGCGGCTGCCGCAATTGCGGCCGTCAATAGCATGAGGGACAGCATTGTCACTAACGTTGGTGAAGTCATCATATCATTCAGGATTTTTCGCCTCGGCGCGTGTGAGCGAACCCGTATGAGTGAAACGAAGACATGGCTGCGCCCGCCCGGGATCGAGATTCGGGAACGTCACCGGCGGCGCCCCGCGTTCCCGCACAAAGCCGCACTTTTCCAGCACGCGGATGGACGGCGCATGCCCGGGGTGGCACAGGCTGTAAAGACGCGTGACGCCCAGCTTGTCCGCCAGTTCCACCATCGCCCTCAGCGCTTCGGTTGCGTATCCGAACCCCCATGCGTCCCTGGCCAGGACGTAGCCGGTGGTGGCGGTTTCCCTGGTTTCAAATCCCAGTCCTGTGCCGCCCAGCAGGCGCGTGTCGTGCTTCGATTCGATCAGATACGGGCCCGCTGGCCAACGCTCCCAGTCGGCGTCACTGAACGAAAGGAACGCCTGCGTCTGGTCGATGGACTGGTGCCTGGCCCAACCGAGGAACTTTGTCACCTCCGGATCGCTTGCGTAGCGTGAGTAGATCTCACTGGCGTCGCTGGCGACAGGCCGTCTTAAGATGAGGCGTGCGGTGAGGATCCGCTCGGGTCCCTTCATGGGATTCAGAATAGCGCCCGGCTGACAGCCTGGGACGCGGGCATGCTTCGAAGGGTGACGGCGTTGTGAGAATCAAACTACGGCACGTCTGGGGTGCATCGCTTTGCGCCTCGCCGGTGGGAGGCTGGAACCATGACTATCACGCTCAGACCGCAAACCGCGCAACTCATCAGGGAAAAGGTTCAACGAGGCGAGTTCGAGAGTGCCGACTCGATTGTCGAACAGGCCGTCAGCTTCTTCTTGAGTTTTTGGAGAGAACGACATGCCGGAAGCGGAGTTCTCTGAAGTGAAGGCAGCCGTCGATGAAGGGCTTCAACAGGGCGCGCGCGGCGAGGGAGTCTCGGTCGGGGAATTCGACCGGAAGATGCGTGCCAAGTATGGCATACAGCGTTAGGCTGATGCCCCGCGCAGCCGACGAAGCGGAGCAAATCTATCATCGCCTCGTCCTCATAGGTTCGCCGGATTCGCTGGCTGAGCTTCCCCAACGATGCGAGGC
>JANRLE010000100.1:0-13572 GCA_033762895.1 Bryobacteraceae bacterium
CCGGAGTCTTGCGCAGCACATCCCGCACCGGCTGATACGCCCATAGCTGGTTATAGCGCTTCACATAGCGCTGAAACCAAGTGTCGTTGGGAAAGATCTTCTCGATGCCATCGCCATAAATCTGGTCGCCGATGAGAAAGAGCAGATCATAATCGTCGCGGTTGGCCAGCACCCGCCACCAGCGGTTCAGTGAAGACGCCGAAGTCGGCAGGTGGCAGGATCCGAAGGCGATGCTCAGCCGCTGGCTTGCCGCCGAACCGGCCACAGCCGCGGTGATGAAGCTGCCCCTGGCAATCACCCGGCCGCCGCCCGTTTCCGCGACTCGCCGCATGCGCAGGACGTAGGTATGCCCCGTGCCTGCGGTCAAGCCGTCAACGTTGACCACCGCAGTATTCGCCCTGCCCGGATCGGGACTTACCGGCAGAATCCGCGTAAGCGCCCCTGGGGCGCTCACTTCGCAGGTGAACAGATGATCGGCGCCGGGCGTGCCGTGAATCTGAACCCACAGCGCGGCGAATTCTCCGTCGTATGGCCGACGATCGATTTTGCCAGATCGACGATGATCGCCCGGTCCAGTTCGGCATCGGGCCCCGTCTGGGCAATTGCCCGGCGGAGCAGAAACAACAGGCCAGAAAGTTGACCCGCGCATCCAGAAACGCGACCGCGTCCTTGGCCAGTTTCCCCTGATTGCGCCTGCGCCTTGCCTGGCGGAATGGGCTGGCAAGGTCCAGGGAGAAACGCGCCGTCCCATCCGACCCGGTGGCGGCCGTTTCCGCCACCTCCATCGCCAGATTCAGATCCGGCTGTTCGACAATTTCGCTCTACGGCGGACCGGGAGGCCGCGGATCGCCTTCCACCGGCTCCACAATCACGCGGACTTCAAAAATCGGCGCCACCTTCACCACCAGCGTGACGTCCACGCCGGCAAGCGGCAGCCCATCCAAAAACTCGACGAGGCGAAACGCGGCGTTCAGCACGGTTGCATCAGCATGGCCGAAGCCCGGGCGTCTGTCAGGGATTATTCCTTACGGTAAAGCGGCCACCACCTCCGGCCGGACCAAAAACTGTCCGTCGAGCACATTCAGCCGCTCCACGATGCCCGTGTACTCCAACTCCGCCATCGGCAGCATCGCCGCGCCGAAGAATCCCTGCCGCCGCATCTCAATCGCCTTCTGCGCCACATGATCGCGCACGGTATTCCAGAAAGGCTGGGCGAAGTTATCCACCGGCTCAGTCAGCTTCCCCTGATGCATGCAGAAGCCGGCGCAACTTACCAGCGGCGGCCCGTCAAAGTAACTGGTGCCCGTATAAAGTGGCACCGGCATCAGCGGCACCTGGTGGGAGCCGCGCATGCCGCCGCCCACAAAATGGCCCATCGCATAGGGGGTGAGAATTTCGCCCGTCGCCGGAAAGTCCTTCTGCACCCGCACCAGCATCACCGGGTCATCCTTGCCCGTATACTTCCCGGCGATGTTATGCAGACGCGATGTCGCCACCGCAACCGCCTGCTCACCCGATGCGCGTGACCAGATGGACTCCACCACAAAACGCTCGGTATCGCGCAGCAGCGTGGCAATGTCATAGATGTTCTCTGGCGTGTTCAGTTCGATCACCCGGTCGCCCTCGGTATGGCTGACGTCCATGATCACGAAGCGGTAGCCCTTGCCGATGCGCGAGGAAAGCACCAGCCCGGGCGTGTTCATCGGATCGGCGAATGCCAGGTAGAGCGGCAGGTTGAAGCAGCCCGGGTCGGTCTTGTCGGCGGCGAAGAACAGGAACGGCTCATTGGCCCGTTCCTCCATCTCCATTTCGGCGACGGCCGGGCCCATCCCCTTGACGTTGCCGGAGAAGGCGTCCTTCAGCAGGTCCTGCCCCGCCCCGTAAAGGCCCTGCGCCTTGGCGACGGCGGTTCCATCGAGGAAAGCGTCCCAGGCGAGTCTGTGAATCCGTTCATCGCCCGTGCCGCGGGTGTGCGTCATCAGGATAGCGATGTCGTCTCCGGTGTGGCTGATGTAGTGGTCGAGAATCAGGTCCTGGCCGCCATGGCGGATGCGGGCCTCAACGGTCTCAACAAGGCGGTGCGAAGGGGCGACATGTCCGCCGATCGAACCAATGTCGGCTTTGATGACGCTCAACGTGATGCGCATGAGAGCACCTCCGCTGGTGGTGGAGCAATTCGAATGCCAGCACGGAAACGCACACCTTTCCAATTTCCCCCTAATACCCGCCCCCGTCCCTCCGATAAGCTGGTTGAGGCGGGGCTACAGGTCCCCAGGGAATCAAAAACAATGAGAGTACATGATAACGGTACCAATCCACTGGCTGGCGGCGGCGTCAGCGGCGCCGGCGGCGCACAACAGGTCGGCGGCGCCGGGAACGCCGGGAAACGCCAAGCCATAGAAAACAAAACGGAAGGCGACTCCGTCCAGCTTTCCTCGCTGGGCCGGTCGCTGAAGGCGGAAGATATCGATTCGCCGGAGCGGCAACAGCGCGTGGAAGAGCTTCGGGCCGACTTCAAAGCCGGTCGCTATGAGGTTGACGCCGGCGAGCTGGGGAAGAAGCTGATCGACGATGCGATCAACGGCGGGTTCTGAGGCATGAACGGGGAAATTGGGGCAAATCTCGCCAGAATCGAGGCGGCCATTGCCGCGGCGGGCCGCAATCTCCCGCCTTCGCTGCTGGCTGAAGCGGCCTCGATTTTAGAAGACGCGCACTCCGGCGCCCGGCACCTGCCGCCGGAGGCGAAATCACAACTTGCCGAGCGAATCGGCGGTCTGCAATCCACACTGCGGCGCGCCGAGCGGCTGCAGAATCAGATGGCGGCGATTGAATCGGTGTGGGCGGACGTATTTTTCGGCGCTCTAGCGGGCGAACAGGGCGCATCCTATTCCAATCGCACACCCGCGCCGCCCGTCATCGCGCCACACCGGCTGGAACTGGAGGCATAAAGAAGATGGGCGGCATTTTCGGCTCGCTGATCTCCACCTCGGGCGCCCTCCGCGCCTATGACAAGTCTCTCAGCGTCATTCAGAACAATGTCGCCAACGTTCACACGCCCGGCTATGTCCGCCAGCGTCTGCAGCTTCTGCCCCAGAACTTCAGCACGAAACTGGAGCTTTCGGGCGGCGTCGCGGCCGGCGCCCTGCTTTCCAGCCGCGACGCCTACATCGAACGGGCCGTCTGGCGGCAGAACAGCCTCTCCGGACGCCAGTCTCAGACATCGCTCGATCTCGGCCAGATTGAACCGGTCTTTCAGATCGGCGAAGGCGCGGGCATCCCCGGCAGTCTGAATCAGTTTTTCAACTCCGTATCAAGCTGGAGCGTGAATCCCAACGATCCGGTGGCGCGGCAGGTGGTGCTCGACCGCGCCTCGGCCACCGCGCGCAGCTTCAACTCAGCCGCCAACGCGCTGGGTGAAGCCCAATCCAACGCCGACCGCGACATCCGCGACACCGTGGACGCAATCAACGATCTTGCCGGGCAGATTCGCGACATCAATGCCGAACGGCGCACGGACCGGCGCAAGTTGGAGGATCCGGCCCTGGAGGCGCGTGTCCACGCCACGCTCGAAGAACTCTCCCAGTATGTCGATTTCAACGCCATCGAGCAGCCCGACGGCAGCTTCACCGTGCTGTTCGGCGGCCAGACTCCGCTGGTGCAGGGCGACCGGCAGACCGAGTTGCGGGCGGACTTCTCCAACCCCGAGCCCGCCATTGTCGACGACCAGGGCAACGACGTCACCGGCCAGTTCAGCGAAGGCAGCCTGAAAGGACTGCTCGATACCCGCAACGAGAAGATCCCGGGATATCTCTCCGACCTGAACCGCCTGGCCGAAACCTTCGCCGACCGTGTAAACGAAGTGCTGGGCGGGGGCCTCGACGCCAACGCCAGCAGCCCGCTGGTGGATCTGTTCACCTACGATTCCGGTCCTGGCGCGGCCTTTACGCTGGGTGTGACCGCCATTGCGCCATCGGAACTCGCCGCCGCTGATCCTGGCGCGCCGGGTGGCAACGGGAACGCGTTGCGCCTTGGGGAACTGGCCAACTCCACCGAGATTGACGATGTGAGCTTCCAGCAGTTTTACGGTCGGCTGGCGGCCAAAGCCGGCCGCGATCTGCGGGATGCGCGCGACTCGGCCGGCTTGCAGGAGCAACTGGTCACCCAGGTGCGCGAGCTGCGCCAGGAGAATTCGGCCGTCTCCCTGGATGAGGAAGCGGCCCGGTTGGTGGAGGCGCAGCGCGCCTATCAGGCCAACGCGCAGTTGTTTCAAGTTCTCAACACTCTCACCGATACGTTACTTGGGATTTTAAGATGATTCGCGGCCTTCCACCTTCCACTGAACGTTTCCTGCTGGACGTTTCGCGCATCCAGAAAAGAGAGGAACGCGCCCAGCGCCAGATCACCACCGGCCTGAAGCTGCAACAGGTCTCTGACAATCCCAACGCCGTCAGCCGCCTGTTGGACTCGCGCGCCGGCCTGGAGCGCGTCGTGCAGACGCGTCTGAACCTGGGCCGTGTGAAGGTGGAGGTGGATACCGCTGAAAAGGCGCTCGGCCAGGCCGTTGAGATCATGGACAAAGCGCGCGGTCTCGGCACACAGGGCGCCAGCGGCCACCAGGACGCCGCCACCCGGCGTCATGTGGCCGATGAACTGCAATCGCTGCTGGACCGGCTGGTCGGCATCGCCTCCACTGCGGTAGAGGGCCGGTATCTTTTCAGCGGCGACACCGATCAGACACGCCCCTACGCACTCGATCCCGCGGTTCCCGCCGGCGTCTCGGCTTACCAGGGAGCGCCTTCCACGCGCCAGATCGCCGATCACAGCGGCGCCACGTTCGCCGTGGCGCAAAGCGCCGACGTGATCTTTGACTCGGCCAATCCCGATGAGAACGTCTTTCTCGCCATTAACGGGTTGCGCCGCGCCCTGCTCGCCGTCGACAATCCGCCTGATCCGCCCGATCCAACCATCCCGTCCATCGACACGGCGCTATCGAACCTCAACTCCGCCAACGTCCACCTCAACCGGCATCTAGCGGGCTATGGCCTTGTTCAAAACCGCGTGGATGATTCCCTGGAAGCCGCCACCAAAATCGAACTCAGCCTGAAGCTGCAGATCAGCACCATCGAAGAGGCCGATCTCGCCGAAGCCGTTTCTGAGCTTCAGCAGTCCCGTACGAATCTGGAGGCCGCCTTCACCGCCCGCGCGCAAACGCCGACACGCAGTCTGTTCGACTACGTTGGCTAGCCCCATGGCTAGCCCCTATGCCTAGCCCCAAAGATCCGCGACGATCTTCCCCTTCACCAACTCCCGCGGCTGATTCAAATGATTCCGGATCTCCATCTCCGGATCAATCCCCAGCGCATAGTAAACCGTTGCCAGCAGATCCGTCGGATGCACCGGCTTCTCCTTCGGCGACGACGCCGTCGCGTCCGATTCCCCATACTGCCGCGCCCGCGCGATACCGGCACCCGCCACCACCGCGCTATAGCAGTACGGCCAGTGATCGCGCCCATCGGGCGAATTCGAATTCCCCGACGTCGACACGCCCAGCCGCGGACTGCGGCCAAACTCGCCCACCGCCACCACCAGCGTCTCCTTCAGCAATCCGCGCTGGTCCATGTCCTCCAGCAGAGCCGAAAGCCCCCGGTCCAGCTTCGGGCAGTGCAGGTTCTTCAGCGGCCCGAAGTTCGCCGCATGCGTGTCCCACGCCGTGGTCTCCGGATTCCCGTTCGCCACCGAAGGCCAGTTCACCTGCACGAACCGCGTGCCGGCCTCAATCAGCCGCCGCGCCATCAGCAGGCTCTGGCCGAAGGTGTGCTTGCCGTAGCGCTCGCGCATCTTATCCTGTTCCCTGGTCAGGTCCATGGCATCGCGCGCCTTGCCCGAAAGCACCAGATCGTACGCCTTGCCGTAATACTCATCCACGGCATAGTCGCTCAGCGCCTTCTCCAACTCCGGCATCGAACCGTTGATGCCCTTCAGCAGCTCAAAACGGTCCTTCAGCCGGTCCGCCGGAATGTCCTTGCGAAGCGAAAGATCCTCCAGCTTCACGGCGTTCGCCGGATCCTGGTACATCCGATACGGATCGTAGGCTTTGCCAAGGAATCCCGCCGCGCCGCCCTTGCCGATAATGCCCGATTCCTGCAACGGGCGGGGCAATTCCACAAACGGCAGCACCGGTTCTTTCAGCGGCAGCATCTTCGAAATGTGGCTGCCGGCGGTGGGAAAGTCGGCGGGCGAAGGCGGCTCCAACTGGCCCGACGGCGACACCTTATCCGGTGGATAGCCGGTAAGCATCTGATAGATCGCGGCGGTGTGATTGAACAGTCCGCTGGGCGTGTAGCTCATGGAGCGGACGAGCGTGGCCTTGTCCAGATGCTCGGCCATCATCGGCATATGTTCGCTGACGAAGGTGCCGGGGATCTTCGTCTTTATCGGCTTGAACTCGCCGCGCACGTTGGCCGGGGCGTCGGGCTTGGGATCCCAGATATCGATGTGGGACGGCCCGCCCTGAAGGAAGATCATGACGACACTCTTGGCGGAAGCAAAGCCGCGGGCGCCGGCGTATTTTTTGCTGGCAATGTTGGCGGCCTTGGCCTGGTCGCGCCAAAGGAAAAAATGAGGAAGGCTCAACCCCATCATGCCGATGGAGCCGATGCGCATCAGTTCGCGGCGGGTGGGTCCCTCGCAGGTGTAGCCGCGGCGGCCGGGAATATTCAGCATGTTCTTACGCCCCTCTCAATAAAGATACAGAAATCCCTTGCTGTTCAACAGCGCCCAAAGCAGATCCTGCGCGCGCGTGGCGCGGGGTCCGCCGGAAAGATATTTCAACCCGCGTCCGGCCTCCTCCTTATCGGGAAGACGGCTGAGCGCGGCCAGGTACAACTCATCGACGATGTTCTGATCGGACGCGCCGCCCAACACAAGCCTGGCCACGCGGCCCTTGGGATCGGCCACGGCGTCGGAGATCGTCTTGCCGTTCACCAGGTTCAACGCCTGGGGAAGACTGAAGTCGGCGCGGCGTTCGCACTCGCAGGCCGATTCGCGCAACGGCCGGCCGAACACATCGAGAAAGCCTTCCTTGCCGACGTGCGGATCGGGCAACTGCGCCGCCCCGGTGTCCTGCGGCACTTCGGGGAAATTTGGCCGCACGCCGGCGGCGGCGGTAACGGCGTCCATCAACTGCTCGGCGGTCAGGCGGCGCGGAATGGCGTGCGAAAAATTGATGCCATCGCCCGCGTTCCATTCATTGGTGGTGATGGCGGCCTGGTAGGCGCGGGAGTTCACGATGGTGCGCATCAGGTGCTGCAGGTCGAAGTTGTGATCGGTGAGATCCTTCGTCAACGCATCGAGCAGCGCGGGATTCGACGGCGGGTTCGAAGCGCGGATGTCGTCCACCGGATCGATGATGCCCTTGCCAAAGAAGTAGCTCCACACGCGATTGGCGATGGCTTTGGCGAAGAACGGATTTTCCTTCGATGCCAACCAATCGGCCAGCGCGTCGCGGCGGCGCTGATCATCGGGGATCGGCACGGGTTTGGTGGAAGCAAGCAGAAACTCCGGCTTCACCACGCTGCCGTCCTTGGGGTGTTTCATCTCATAATCGGCGCGCTGGTCAAAGATAATCTCCTCGCCCACTTCATAGCCGGCGCGCAGGCCGACGGCAGAGAAGAACGCCGACATCTGGTAATACTGATTCTGCGTCCAGCGCTCAAACGGATGATCGTGGCACTGGGCGCACACCATGCGCACACCCAGGAAAACCTGCGTGGTCTTCTCCATGGTGGGCTTGGCGTCACGGGTGACCCGGAAGAAGTTGGCCGCCGGATCATCGTAGGCGCTGCCGCGCGAAGTAAGCAGTTCGCGCACCAGCCTGTCGTAAGGCTTGTTGGATGCGATCGATTCGCGGATCCACTCCTGGAATGCGTAGACGCCCTTGTCGCCCAGATACTTGCGGCTGGATTGCAGCAGGTCGCCCCATTTTACGCTCCAATGATCGACATAAGCCGGGCTGGCGATGAGCTTATCAATCATCCTGGCCCGCTTCAGGCGCGCCGGCGTCCGGTCGTTGAGGAACGCACGGACCTCTTCGGGCGACGGCAGGCGTCCGGTAAGATCCAGTGAGACGCGGCGCAGGAAAGTGGCGTCGTCGGCGGCCGGTGATGCCTGTATCTTCACCTTCTGCAGCTTGGCGTCGACCTTCTGGTCAATATAGTTGTGTTGGGGCAGCGCCTTCCAGGCGAACCCTTCCTTCGGATTCAGAATAGTAACCGGGATGGTGGAGAACTTACCCTGGTAGCGCACCAGCAGCGTGGCTTCGCCTGTCCGCTCACCCTTCACGCCGGACTTGGCGTCCACTGCGGCGACATCGGGGGTGTTCGATTCCACCGTGGCGTCGCGCGTCACATCGCGCGTCACACCGTCCTTGTACTTCGCAATCACTTTCACCGAGGCCGATTCGCCCGGCTTGGGCATGTTGATTTCTTTGGGCTCCACCTGTAGTTCGGCCACGGTGTCCCTGGCCGGATCGCCATAGGGCACGCCGGCGGCGATCCAATTGAAGATCACCTTGTAATAATCGGAGTCCGCCTCAAAACGCAGCCCGCCGCCGTGCGCCACCTGTTGCGTGGGCTTGGCCAGCATCAGGCTCCGGCCGGGGTCGGCGCGATTGAAGCGGCGGCCGGAAAGATCGTAGAGCAGTGCTTCATAGTCAAACTGCGGGTCATAGCCGCGCAGGCTGAGTTTGAATCCGTTCTTGCCCTTGGCCGCGCCATGGCAGGGGCCGGACGTGCAGCCGGCCTTGTTCAAAACAGGCGCGACGTCGCGCAGAAACGTCACCGGTTCAGCGGCGGACGCCGCCGCCGCGCACACACTAGCGGCCAGAAGTATTCTCAGCATTCAGCGCCTTCACCTCTTCCACTTCGACCGAAATCGGACGGGAAACCACCTCTTCGCCCTCGCCTTCCATTCCCAGACGCCCCGTCACGTAGACGTCGTATTTCGCCGGCCGGGTCAGCTTGGTTGTCGTCATCAGGAACGTTCCGGTGGTGCGGTCCTTGGGATCCTGTTGCGCGTCAATCAGGCGCACATCGCCGGCGCCCACCATTTCCGCCACCACCGTTTTCGGCAGCCGGATGGAGGCGTCGCGCGGATGCCACTTCCAGCGGAACTTGATTTCGTCACCCTCTTCCATGCGGCGGCGGGAGACCATCTGGACCTCCAGCGTGGCGGGCTTGGGCCCGGTGGCGGCCGCGGGCAAGTCCAGCGCCAGCCACGGCGCTGTGATCGGACGTTGCCGGTCTACCGAACCTTGCTGCGTAGCGCCGGCGACGTTCACCAGCATGCCCAGGCCGCGCGCGGCACGCACGATTTCCTCCCCATTCGGCAGCTTGCCCACGCCTTCCACCCTCAGTTCGGAGGCGTTGAAAGACGCGCCCTCTTCAGACGAAAGAATGAGCACGCCGCGGCTGTTGGGATTGCGGGCATTGGCCTTCACCGGAGCGCCGGCCACGATGTAGCCTCCTTCGGCCTTCAGACCCTTGGGCGCGTTCACCAGCCGCAGATGTACGTCGCCCTGATAGCCGAATCGTTCCATCGTCACCGGCACGGCCACCGAACCACCGGCGGGGATGTTCAGGTAAGGAACGTTCATCGTGAGGCGAAAATCCTGCGCGCCAGCGCCGGCATGCAGACGATAACCATAACCGGCGCCGCCGCGCAGGGCCAGGTCTTCCACGCTCACTTTGACCGTTCGCACGTCCCTGGGGATCTCCACCTGTACCGACGGATCGCCCGCCGTGCGGCTCTGGTTGACGTTAAAGAAATCTTCAGGCAGCGGCTCATCGCCGGACCGGCCGAGCACCGTGCCCTTCGCGTCACGAACCGTGATCACCGCCATCAGCTTCGATGTGCCCAACTCGCGCGCTTCCATTCGAAACGTCAGTCCCTCGCCGGGTTTGACGTCAAAGGAATACTCGTCAATCTCTCCCGCCTTGGCGATTCGGCCGTTCACTGTGACGGGCAGCGCCAGCGCGGCGGTGGCGGGCTCCGTCACCTCGGGGTTGTCGCCGACGGCAAATGGGATCGGCAGAGTGGCGCCGTCGGGAAGATTGAGGAATGTCTGGCGGAACTTCGCATCGATGTGGCGCAGATCGGCGGTCACCTTGCGCGCGCCGGCGGCCACCTCCACCTGTTGGCCGCGCTGCCCGCCCAGTGGAAAAATCTCATCGGCCCAGGAGTAAGCGCCGGTCTTCAGGCGGTAATAACTCGCCGATTGCGTCGAAAAACGCGCATCGCGCACTTCCACATAGTAATAACCTTCGCGCGGGAAGGTAAGTTCGACGCGGGCATCCAGACTGAGCAGCGCCGCGTCTTCCGAACGCGCCAGCATTTTGCCGGATTGATCGAGCACGCGGATGACGGGATCGATGGCCGATCCGATGCGCCTGGCTTCCACTTCGAACACCCGCTTTTCGCCGGCCTTGGCGCTGATGCGGAACAGATCGCGCTCCGGCCCGCGCAACACGCCATTCACCGTCACCGGAGGCGAAGGCAAAGCCTGCGCGCCCTCAATGCCGTCGTTCAAATTGGCCAGCGAACCGGGCCGCGATTCCTCCTCGGCAATTTCGGGGAACGAACCTACGGTGAACAGTTGGATATTGGAAATTCCGTCCGGCGTTTCCACGCGAATGGGATAGATGCCGGTTTCGAGCGATTCCTTCGGTTCCACGAGAAAGGAAGCGTACCGGCCTTCCAGCATCGGCCCTGTCTTTTCGGGCGCCATCGGCGTGAACGTGGCGGGCAGGGTGGAGTGTACCTTCGCGCCATCACCCAGTTCGCGGCCAAACAGCGTCAGCACAAAAGGACGCCCCTTCTGCGCGCCGCGCGGCTGCAAGTCATTGATCACCGGCGGGGCAGCAAACGCCATGCCCGCAATAAACGTCAGAAGCGCGAACCTCATTGTGCACCTCCCGCGGCGGACCCTGCTTCGATCGGAACTGGAACAAACGCCCGCTGCAGCGCACAGCCGGCTACGTTGTAGACGCGCACCTTGCCGTCAAAGCCCCCGGTGGCCAGCCGCTGCCCGTCCGGGGAAAACGCAATGGAATAGATGCCGGCCAAGTGGCCCGAACAGGAAGCCACGCGGTCTCCGCTTTCGGCATCGTAAATTGTGACGTTCGGCGCCGCGCCTGCTACGGCGATGTACTTTCCGTCCGGCGACCAGTCGAGCGAGAAGATCGGGCCATCCTGCCGGTCCAGCTTGCGGACCAGAGTGGCCTCTTCGCCCACCTTCAAATTGCGCGGGCGGTCCATTGTATAGATGTAGGGAATTCGTTCATCGCCGCCGACCACGATCATGTCTCTTTTGGGATGACGCGCAACGGCCGACAATTCGCCGCGCATCTGGTTGACATTTTCCAGGAATTGGCCGGCGCTGGCGTCGATCAGTTTCGCGGCGCGGTCACGGCCTACCGAGACCAGACGCTTGGAATCGATGCCGAATACGGTGGCCAGCACCCAGTTTTCGTGGCTGCTGATCTTGTAGGTCTCCTTGCCGGTAGCCGTATCAAAGCCGTGTACGGTGTTGTCGGCGCAGCCCACCGCGGCCTTGGTTCCGTCGGGCGAAAGCGATGCGCCGAACACCGTGTCGTTGGTCAGTTCGGCGCTGCGCAGCAGCTTGCCTTCTTTCGGATTCCAGAACTGCACTTCGCCGAAACGCGCGGGCGTTCCGCCCCCGGCCACCAGCAGATTGCCGTCCGCGGAAAAAGCGATGGAAAGGATCCGTTCGGCCTTGCCCTGCAGACGCCGGATGAGGGCGCTGCCGTCGGCTTTGTGCAGCAGCACTTCGCGGTTGCCGCTGACGGCCAGCATGGCGCCATCGGGAGAAAAGCGCAGGGCCGTGATCACCGGCGCCTGCCGGTAGCGCGTAGGTTCGTTCGATGTGACCTCGGCGGGCGTGTCATCCTTGGCGCCGGCGCGGATCCACTCCCGCATCAGATCCACCGCTTCGCGCGCCAGCATCGGCTGACCCATCGGCATGGAAGGTTTCAACTCGCCGGTCATGTATTGCACCGCGAGACTCTTCTCAGGCGAGCCGGCGGTGAAGGCCGGGCCGCGCTTGCCGCCGGAGCGGAAAGCGGCGAACGTGGTCACGTCAAGATCGGAAGCTTTAGAGGCCGGCTGATGACACGCCTGGCAGTGCTTTTGCAGGATCGGGAGCACATCGCGGGTGAAGCTCGGCTCGGCGGACAGCAGGGCCGGTAAAGCCAGCAGGCCGGAAAGGAGGTTGCAGCGCATATTTCCCAGGCTGCCGCTATTCTATCAGGGCCGCGCGCAGGGGTGGGCCGCGAACCACGGCGCGCCGGTAAGCGGCGATGATGCCCCCCGGGCAGACGGGCGACTAACCATATATAATTTCTTGCCATGACTCCAACGGGCACTGGAGAAAATCAGGCGCAGGAACCGCGGCTCGAGTCATGGAAAGCGATCAGCCAATTCCTGGGGCGTAGCGTTACTACCGTACAGCGCTGGGAGGCCGAAGAGGGATTCCCGGTTCATCGCCTGCCGCACAAGAAGCGCGCCAGCGTGTACGCCTACCCCTCTGAGATCGAGCGCTGGATGAAGTTGCGGGAAGCGGTGGACGTGGCGGATCCGGCTCCCGTGCTGCCGTCCCCTCTTCCTCTCCACCGGCGTAAGCCGTTGATGTGGATTCCCGTCGCGGCCGCCCTGTGCGGAGCTTACCTGATACCCCACCTGTGGCCTCGGCCCGTGCGTCAGGCGCGAACTCCAACAATGGTCCCCGTAACCAGCTATGCCGGTATCGAACAGCATCCCCACTTCTCGCCTGACGGTGGTCAAGTGGTGTTCGTTTGGGAGCGCGACAACAGAGAATACGATCTGTATCTTAAAGACTACCCGGACGGCAGGCCTCGGCAGATTACCAACACGAAAGAACGCGAAGGCTCGCCACGCTGGTCTCCGGATGGGCGGTCCATCGTGTTCGCCCGCTATGAAGCGGCCCCTACCCGCAGGATCTTTGTAATGGACCTGGAGAAAAAAACGGAGCGGCAGGTGGCAACGATCGCGCACGCCAGGCGTCAGGCAATTTACTCCGAGTGGACTCCTGATAGCTCGGCCCTGTTGATATCGGATCGCCCGTCTCCGGATCTGCCATTTCGGGTGGAGCGGATGGCGCTGGATACAAGCCTGACACGCACTCCGTTGACTAATCCTCCACCTCGCATTTTCGGGGACATTTACGGTGTAATTTCGCCAGACGGGCGAAGTCTTGCGTTCGCCCGATGTGTGCGCGAGGAAGGCGGATGCGACATTTTCGTTCAGCAGCTTCCCGCGGGAGTGCCGCGGAAACTGACTTCGGTCTCATCGCCGGTCTGGGGCCTATGCTGGTTGCCGGATTCGAAGAGGCTGGTTTATTCGTCGGGACGCGGCGGCAGGTTTCAGCTCTGGGAGACGGGCATCGACGGATTGGACAGCGGCCTGAAACTGCTTGGGGACCACGTTGGCGTTGCCATGCATCCGGCAGTCCGGCCTGGCCAGCCATCCGCGGAACCC
>JANRLE010000101.1:0-20624 GCA_033762895.1 Bryobacteraceae bacterium
GTTTAATCGTCTCAAGGCCGGCATCCGGAATGGTCTGCCCATAAATGGCGGGCGGCATCAGCCGAGCCGACACCTTCTTCCATAACAGGCTCTGCTCAGGGTTGCCTTTGACGATGACCGGACCGTTGTGGCTGCCCTTCAACGCCGACGCCGCGGTGCGCAGATCCAATCCGAGTTTCGGAGAGCTTTGTCCGTGACAGGTGAAGCAGTACCTGGTGAGAACGGGCAGCACGTCCTTCTCAAAGCGCGGCGGTTCGGCGGCGGTGAGCAGTGCGGCCAGCGTGAAGACGATCATCATGCCAGTAGGTCCATCACCGGCTTTGCAGCCGTTACCGTTACGTCCGATGGCGTTTCCAGGCGCCCGCCATGCGGGTAGCGGACCTTCAGGTGATCCAGGCCCAACTGGCGCAGCACGGTGGCGATCATGTCCGGAACCGGCACGCGATTGACGACGGCCTTATAACCGAAGTCGTCCGTCTCCCCGTAAATGAGGCCCTTTCTGAAGCCGCCGCCGGCGAACCAGATGGTGAAGGCGTTGCGATTGTGGTCGCGGCCGTCGCCGTTTTGCGTGGTGGGCAGACGGCCGAACTCGCCGGCCCACATGACAATCGTGCTGTCCAGCAGGCCGCGGCTCTTCAGGTCGCGAATTAGCGCGGCGGAGCCCTGATCCACCTCCGTGGCGATTTTGTGCATGTCGCGCCTGATGTTGTTGTGGTGATCCCAGGGTTGGCCGGGGCTGGTGGTCACCTGGACAAAACGCACGCCGCGTTCCACCAGGCGCCTGGCCATCAGGCAGCGCAGCCCATAGCTCCCGGCCTTGGGATGATCGACGCCATAGAGCTTCTTCGTCGCCTCAGACTCTTTGGAGATATCCAGCACCTCACCGGCGGCAAGCTGCATGCGCGCGGCGAGCTCGAAATTCCGGATGCGCGCCTCCAGTTCCGATTCGCCCGGGTGTTCGGCCAGATGCTTCTGATTCATCCGCGCCAGCAGATCGAGCGTAGCCCGCTGCGCTCCGGCGGGCTGCGGTTCCGGCGGATTCAGATGATGCACCGGCGCGCCCTTCATGCTGAACTCCACGCCCTGATAGAGCGCCGGCAGATAGCCGTTGGCCCAAAGCTGCTTGCCGCCGATGGTGTAGCCGGTGGGATCGCGCAAAACCACGTAGGCAGGAAGGCTCTGGTTTTCCGTGCCCAGCGCGTAGCTGATCCATGCTCCCATCACCGGGCGGCCGGGGAAAATCTTGCAGGTGAGCAGCATGTTCAACCCTTCCAGATGGTTGTTGTGCTCAGTGTGCATGCTGCGGATGAAACAGAGCTCGTCCACGATGCCGGCCGTGTGCGGCAGCATTTCGGAAATGTCCATGCCGCATTGGCCGTACTTCTTAAACTCGAAGGGCGTGGGCAGGAGCGTGTTGACGTTGTTGGGCTGGTGAATCTCCACGCCACCGGGAAGCGGTTGTCCGGCCAGGCGAGTGAGTTCGGGTTTGGGATCGAACAGATCCATCTGGCTGGGGCCGCCGTTCTGCACCAGTTGGATCACGGCCTTGGCTTTGGCAGGGAAATGCGTAGGCCGGGCCTGAAGGTCGTTGTAGATGGGGACGCCGCCGGTGGCCGCACCCCGCAACAGATCGGCCAGGACGACGCTGCCGAAGCCCAGACAGGTTCGTTCCAACAATTGACGGCGGGAGAGCGGCATAACGGGATACAGCTACATCATACATTGGGCGGGACGGTGCGATTTCACTCAGTCTGCCGCCGTAAGGCGCTGCTCGCCCCCGGGCCGTGCACCGAACGGCAGCGCAAGCAGCCAGAACAGCAGCAGAGCGATTCCCTCTGCCGCCAGGATATACCATGGCCACGGGCCGAGATAATCGAGCGGCGAGGCATTCGCCGGTTTCCGGCATAGATAAACGTAGTTGACGCCGAAGAACGCGTTGAACGCTGCGATGACAACGACGTAGGCGTTCAGCAGCGCGAACACCCGCCACTGGCATCCCGGCCGCGGCCGGCATTGACCCGTCCACAGCAGCACCAGCAGCGTGACTACCACCCCGCCGTGGGCGAGGAAGAAATAGATGGTGGGATAGGACAGCAGCGGCGCCCAGAGATCAGGCGTGAGCAGCGCCATGGAGCTTCCGCCAAGCCCGGTGAAATAGGCCGCTTCGAACAGTGGCACCGATCGGGAGAGCGCCGCCGCAACGGTGAGCCATAGCGCGAGATCGCAGAGATTGAGCGGCAATCCTTCGGGAAAGCGAAGGCCCTCCGTCCGCAGTCTGTATACGTACCAACCGATTTCGTTGGCGGCCAGCAGCAAGCCTGAAGCGCGGCTGACGGTCCCCTCCGAGGCCGGCCGTGCGCGGCACAGACCGGCCACCACCGCCGCGGTGGACGGAATGGCCGCGAGGATCATCAGGTGCGTCTTGCCGAAAAGCATGAGCTCGGACATGTCCGGCTAAAGAAGACCGCACGCCGACAGCCAGTGCTGGTCACTGACGTGCAGTAGGGAAGGGCGGCGAATCACGCCACGGAGAAAGACAATGTTCACGCGAGTATTGCTGGTGTTGATGGGGGCCGCAGTCCTGCTGGCGCAGCCGCCGCCCCGGCAACGGAAACAACCCTCTCCCCGCTATGACCCGGCCGCTGAAGTGACGCTGAAGGGCACCGTGGAAGCAGTGAGCGAACACGCTCACCCGGGCATCGCCCGCCGGGGCGTGCACATCACGTTGCAGGCGGCTGGCGGCGCCTACGAAGTTCACCTCGGGCCCACGGCGTTCCTTCAGAAGCTGGCGCTGAATCTGGCTAAGGGTGATGAGATCGAAGTCACCGGTTCGAAGGTCAAGTACGAAGGCGCTGACGCCGTGCTTGCCCGGCAGGTGATGAAAGGTGGCAAGACGTTCGAGTTGAGAAATAAGGATGGCATTCCGCTCTGGTCCGGCGGCCGGCGTAAGAATCAGGATTGAAGTGAGGTGTGCAAATGATCCTCCCAGTGCAGGTGACTTTCCGGGAAATCGACGCTGATCCCGAGTTGGATCGTTTGATTCGCGAGCAGGCGGCGAAGCTGGAAAGATACTTCAGCCGGATCACCAGTTGCCGCGTGCTCATCGAGATGCTTGGCAGGCACGCGCGGGGAAACCAGTATCATGTCCGCATCGATCTGGGACTGCCCGAGGGTGAACTGCTGGTGGAATCGGCGCCGGCGCTGCATGCGGCGCTGCGGGATGTGGAGGCGGAGAAGATCACCAAGAGTACCGAACTTGGCCGTCTCCACAAAACACCCCGCCGCGCCATACTGGATGCTTTCAGGGAGATGCGCCGCCGCCTGCAGGATTACGCCCGCAAGCATCGCGACGACGTCAAGCGCAGGGCAGAGCCTCTTGTCAGGGGCGAAGTGGTCCGCCTGCTGCCCGATGAAGGCTACGGCTTTATCGAGACCTCTGACGGGCGCCAGGTCTACTTTCATCGCGACGCTGTGCTCAACGGGCGCTTTCACATCCTGCGTACAGGCTCCCAGGTGCGGTTTTGCGAGGAGCCGGGAGAGAAAGGGCCGCAGGCGACGACCGTGAGAATTGTCCACCCTGCCAGGCAGGCCAGGGCTGCGGCAGTGGTGGCGCCGTTGTGACAGGGGGGCTCGGGATGGCACGCCAATTGCCACTCAAATTGGCGCCATGCCAGTAATTGAAGAAGTGGCTACAACGGGCCCGGCCGCTCCTGCCGGCGAGATGCTCCCGGTACAGGAGTTGCCTGTCTTTCCGCTTCGCGAAGGAGTGCTTTTCCCATCGGCGGTGCTTCCCTTGACGATCGGGCGGCCGAACTATGTCGAACTGGCGATTCGCGTGGGCGAAGGCGCAACCATCGGCGTAGTGGCGCAGCGTGAATTTCGCGATGAGCAGCCGGGTCCCGATGCGCTCAACCCCATCGGCAGCGTTGCGATCATTCACAAGATCATACGCGTCGCCGAAGACCGGCTGATCATGTTCTGCCAGGGCGTGCGGCGGATGCGCACCATTGAGTACACGCAGACTGAGCCCTTTCTGAAAGCGCGTGTGGAGGCGCTAAAGGAGATCGCGGCCGCGCCCGGGCCCGAGTTTGATGCGCTGGTGCAGAACGTGATCCAGCTCTACCAGCATGTTATCGCCAATACGCCCGATCTTTCCGATGAGCTGCAACTGATGGCGGCGAACATCCCAGAATCGGGGGCTTTGGCCGATTTTGTGGCTGCCACAATGCCGGGAATCACCGCTGCCGAGCGCCAGCAATTGCTGGAGCAACTGGACGTGCACGCCCGCATTGACCTGTTGAACAAGCTGTTGGAGCGGGAAGTGGATCGCATCAAGCTACGCCAGAAAATCCACTCCGAGGCGCAGGGCCAGCTTTCCCAAACCCAGCGCGAGATCTACCTTCGTGAGCAGCTTCGGGCCATTCAGAAGGAACTGGGTGAACTCGATGAAACCCAGAAAGACGTTGAGATGCTGCGCGCCAAGGTGAGTGCGGCTGGGATGCCGGAGGCTGTGAAAGCCGAAGTGGACAAGGAACTGGAGAGGCTGAGCCACTTATCCACGATCTCGCCCGAATACGGGATGGTCCATGCCTACCTTGACTGGATGGTGAGTCTGCCGTGGTCCGTTTCATCGGCGCATGCCGTGGACATCGTTACCGCGACGCGCATTCTGGACGAGGACCACTACGGTCTGGACAAGGTGAAAGACCGGATTCTGGACTATCTGGCGGTGCTGCAATTGCGGCCTTCCCTGAAGGGGCCGATCCTTTGTTTCACGGGCGCGCCAGGGGTGGGCAAGACATCGCTCGGGCGGTCCATCGCCCGCGCCCTGGGCCGCAAGTTTACCCGCCTTTCACTTGGCGGAATGCACGACGAAGCGGAGATTCGCGGCCACCGCCGCACCTACATTGGCGCACTGCCGGGCCAGATCATCCAGGGCATCCGCCGAGCTGGGGCAAATGACCCGGTGTTTATGCTCGACGAGGTGGACAAGCTTGGACGTGACTTTCATGGCGATCCCGCCTCGGCGCTGCTGGAAGTGCTCGATCCGGAGCAGAACTTTTCCTTTCGGGACAACTACCTGGATGTGCCGTTTGACCTGTCGAAAGTGCTTTTCATCACCACGGCCAATCAGGTGGATCCGGTTCCCGACGCACTGCGTGACCGGATGGAAGTGATCGAATTGCAGGGTTACGGCGAAGACGAGAAGCGGATGATTGCCATTCGCTACCTGATTCCGCGCCAGGTGAGGGAGAACGGCCTGGACGGCTCTGGAATCAGCTTCACCGATGAGGCGATTCTGCACATCATCAATCACTACACCAGGGAAGCCGGCGTGCGGCACCTGGAGCGCAACATTGGGAACGTGTGCCGCAAGCAGGCGCGGCGCCTGGCGGCCGGCGACGTCGCCAGAATGGAGGTGACACCCGCCGTGGTGGAGCAACTGCTGGGCGCGCCGAAATTCCGCACCGAATCGGAAGTGGCCGAGCGTACCCGCCGTCCGGGCGTGGCGGTGGGCCTGGCATGGACACCGGTTGGCGGCGACGTTCTGTTTGTGGAAGCGGGCCGTCTTCCGGGCGGATCAAAGGGCCTCATCATGACCGGCCAACTCGGCAGCGTGATGCAGGAATCCGTGCAGGCCGCGCTCACCTGGGTGCGCACCAGTTGCCAGCGCTATGGCATCGATCCGGAGAGCTTCAAGACCGCCGATCTCCATGTGCATGTACCTTCAGGCGCGGTTCCCAAGGACGGGCCATCGGCGGGGATCACCATTGCCACGGCGCTGGTGTCCACCTTGACGGGCCGCCCCATCCGGCCGCATTTGGCGATGACGGGTGAAATCACGTTGACCGGCCTGGTGCTTCCGGTGGGCGCCATCAAGGAGAAGGTGCTGGCGGCCAGGCGCAGCGCCATCCGTGACGTGATTCTTCCCATCGAAAACCAGATTAACGTGAAGGAGGATCTGAAAGCCGAGCAACTCACCGGCATCCGCATCCACTATGTCCGCGCCATGGAAGAAGTGATTGAGCTGGCGCTAACGACGGAACCCGGCGCGGTCCAACAATGACAGCCGAACAAAGACGTTTGAGCGAAGCCGGTGATCGTTGGAAGGAGTGGGGGCCCTATGTGAGCGAAAGAGCCTGGGGCACCGTGCGCGAAGACTACTCCGCCTCCTCGGCGGTCTGGAGTCATCTGCCCCATGACCACGCCCGCTCGAAAGCCTACCGCTGGGGAGAGGATGGACTGGCCGGCTTTTGTGACCGCCGCCAGTTGCTTTGCTTCGCCCTCGCACTCTGGAATGGCCGCGATTCAATCGTGAAGGAACGCGCCTTCGGGTTGGACGGCAACGAGGGCAACCACGGTGAAGACGTCAAAGAGTACTACTTCTACCTGGACGCGACGCCCACCTATTCCTACGCCAAGTATCTGTACAAGTATCCGCACGCAGCGTTCCCCTATTCGATTCTCGTGGAGGAGAACCGGCGCCGCGGCCGCCGCGAACCTGAGTTCGAATTGCTCGATACCGGTGTGTTTGACCAGGACCGCTACTTCGATGTGTTCGTGGAATACGCCAAAGCCGCGCCGGACGACATTCTGATCCGGCTGACGGCAGTGAACCGCGGGCCCGAGGCGGCGCCGCTGCACCTTTTGCCCACGGTGTGGTTTCGCAACACCTGGTCCTGGGGTTGGGATGACCGCCGTCCCCAACTGCGGCGTGAATCGGACACCAGCATTCTGGCGGATCACTTCAGTCTCGGCACATACCGGCTGCTTCTGGAGGGCGCGCCGGAACTGCTCTTTACGGGAAACGAAACCAATCGCCGCCGTCTGTATGGCGTGGAAAATTCCTGCGTCTGCGTGAAGGACGGAATGAACGACTACCTTGTGGCGGGAAAGGCCAGCGGTGTTTCTACGGTCTCCGGGACCAAGGCGGCGGGGCACTATCACCACTTGCTGCTGCCTGGTGAGCAGGTGACAGTAAGGCTGCGGCTTACTTCAAAGGACGCCTCCCCGGACGCGCTGCTGGCGCCGTTCGAAGAGGTGTTCGCCTCCCGGCAGCGGGAAGCCGATGAGTTCTATCACGCGCTGCACCTGTCTTCCATGACGGACGATGAGCGCCATCTGCAGCGGCAAGCCCTGGCCGGGATGCTCTGGAGCAAGCAGTTCTACTATTATCATGTGGGCCGTTGGCTGCGGGGGGACCTGGCCTCCGCCCGCCCGCCACCGGAACGGCTGCACGGGCGCAACCACGAATGGACCCATCTGCGGAACTCCGACATTCTCTCGGTGCCCGATAAGTGGGAGTTTCCCTGGTACGCCTCCTGGGATCTGGCCTTTCATTGTGTTACTTATGCCCTGGTGGATCCGGCGTTCGCCAAAGAGCAACTGCTTTTGCTGCTGCGGGAATGGTACATGCATCCCAACGGTCAGTTGCCGGCCTGTGAATGGAACTTCTCCGACGTGAACCCGCCCGTACACGCCTGGGCCGCGCTGCGTGTCTACCAGATTGAGCGGGAGCGGTCCGGCCGGGCGGACCGCCTGTTTCTGGAGCGCGTTTTTCACAAGCTGCTGCTCAACTTCACATGGTGGGTCAACCGGAAAGACGCCGATGGTTCGAACGTGTTCGAAGGCGGGTTCCTTGGCCTGGACAACGTCGGGGTCTTCGACCGCAGCGCGTTCCCGCCGGAGCAGGGCCGCATTGAACAATCCGACGCCACCAGTTGGATGGGCATGTACTGCCTCAATCTGATGGACATCGCCCTGGAACTGGCGAAGGAAAACCCCGCCTATGAAGACGTGGCGTCCAAGTTCCTGGAGCATTTTGTCTATATTGCCCGCGCCATGAATAATATGGCCGGCCGGGGCATTCAACTCTGGGACAGGAAGGACGGCTTTTACTATGATGTCCTCCACCGTCCCGGCGGAATGGCCGAACCGCTGCGCGTCCGGTCGATGGTGGGACTGATCCCGCTGTGCGCGGTGGACATTCTGGAGTCCGAACTCATCGACCGGCTGCCTGGCTTCAAACGCCGGATGCAGCATTTCATCGATCATTTGCCCGAATTCTCCGATCATTTGGAGACCCTTACCACGGCCACCAACATCCGCCGCATTCTTACGCTTACCAATCGGGAGCGCCTGCGCCGCGTGCTGCATGTGCTGCTGGATGAGGAGGAGTTTCTGTCTCCCTTCGGAATCCGGTCGCTCTCCCGCTATCATCTTCAAAGCCCTTACGAACTCCAGTTGGGCGGCGTGGTTTACCGCGTCCGGTACGAACCGGCCGAGTCCGACACCGCGCTATTCGGCGGTAACTCAAACTGGCGTGGCCCGGTGTGGATGCCGGTGAACTTCCTGCTGATCGAGTCACTTCGCCGCTTCCATGATTTTCTGGGGCCGGCGTTCCGGGTCGAGTGTCCCACCGGCTCCGGCCGATGGATGAATCTGGAGGAGGTGAGCGGCGAAATCAGCCGCCGGCTTGCCGCTGTTTTTCTCCGTGACTCGAATGGCCGGCGGCCGGTGTACGGAGGTACGGAGAAGTTCCAAAGCGATGCGCATTGGCGCGATCTCCTGCTCTTTTACGAGCACTTCCACGGCGACAACGGCGCCGGACTTGGGGCCAGCCATCAAACGGGCTGGACGGCTCTGATCGCAAACCTGCTCCAGCGGATGCATGCTACTTGCGCCAGAACGCCGGAGTGAACGCGGCCATCGCTGTATTGAACTTCCGCCGCACTCTTCCTCAACTTAGTCGGTTCCCGCATCGAGGTTGACAGGCTCAACGCGGCCCATCAGCGCTGAGCCGATGAGAAAGGCCACGGGCATCAGCAATCCCATGCCGACAAACACCGGCACATAGCTGCCCGTAAGATCCAGGGTGCGTCCTACCAGCCATATGCTCACCACCGAACCAGCCGTGGAACCCATGCCGCCGAAACCATATACCGAAGCCACGGCGTGCGGGGGAAAATAGTCGGAGGCCAGCGTGTGAACCGTCACCGACCACGCCATCCAGAAGAAGATGGCCACGGAGATGAAGGTGATGGTCCAGAAAATCGACGCCGAATACACGGCGGCTACGCCGATGGGCGACACCACCGCCCCGGCCAGCATCAGGCACTTGCGCACGCGGTGGACGCTCCAGCCGGCACGCTCAAGTTGGAACGCCGCCCAGCCGCTGGCGAAGTTGGCGATGTCGGCCACCAGAAACGGAATCCAGGCCACCGCGGCGATGCCGTTGAGATTCAGGCCCCGTTCGCGCGCGAGAAATTCCGGGATCCAGAAAATATAGAAATCCCAGATGGGATCGGCCAGGAAGCGGCATACAAAGATCACCCACGCCTGGCGGTAGCCGATCAGCCCTCCCCACGCCACCCTGGGCGCCGCGGCCTGTCCCATCGTCTGTCCCTTGTCGGTGGCGTGCATCACCGGATGCAGCATGCGGAACACCTGAAAGGCCGCTACCCAAATCAGACCCAGCACTCCGGTGACGAAGAACGCGCCCTGCCACCCGAAGCGGTGCGTGATAAAAACCACCAGCGGCGGCGCGATCATTGCGCCCATGCTCGATCCGCTGTTGCAGGCGCCAATCGCCAGCGTGCGCCAGCGGTGTGGAATCCAGATGGCCACCGCTTTGGCGAAGGCCGGCCATGCTCCGCTTTCGCCCACCGCCAAAAGGGAACGAAAGACGCCGAGCGAAACCGCCCCGCGCGAAAGCGCCGTCAGCATTCCCGCCACTGACCACCAAACCACAGCAAGCGTCAGCCCACGGCCCACACCCACGCGGTCCAGCACCCATCCGGCCAGCGGCATCGCCACCGCATAGGTGATCATGAACGCGTTCAGAATAGCCGCATACTGGCTGTTGCTCAGATGAAACTCGTCACGGATGACGGGCGCGAGCACCGACAGCACCTGCCGGTCAATGTAGTTGATGGTGGTGGAGGCAAGCAGTAGCGCGGTAAGGGCGATAAGGCTGATGGGCCGCATCAGACCGTCCGGTACACGCCCGGCGTGTAAACCGTGTAGCAGGCCACCGCGCGGAAGCCCATGCGCTCATAGACGGGCCGCCCGGCTTCGGTGGCATGCAGCACCGTGCGCACGGGCCCCATTCTTTCCGCCGCCAGTTCCAGGGACCGGCGCATCACCGCCCCGGCGAAACCGCGCCGCTGAAACTCCGGCAGCGTAGCCACCCAGCATACGTAGCGGCGGCCGTCCACATTCATTGTGGCCGCGGCGGTGACGGGCTGCCCTTCCAGGAAACCAACGACGCCGAATTCGTCATCCCACATACGGGCGGCGCTGAGCGGGCCCGCGCCTTCCTCCATCGACATGTCATACGCCCTGGCGTTGATCTCCACAATCATCGCGCGGGTTTCCGGGTCCAACGCCTGACGGAACTCGAGTTCACTGGCGCGAGAGGGAGTGAGTGCATCGGCGATCATTCCCGTGAGCGGCATCGCCGCCAGCATGCCCGCGCTTTCCATCACGCTACGCGCCTCCTCCGGCGGCCCCGGCAGCAGTTGGTGGCACAGCGGCATCATCCAGGGCACTCCGGCTTCGGTTCCATAGGCCGCTGCCGTCTCCACATGTTTCGTCAGCGCCTCCCAATTGCGGATGGGGGAGTCCGGAACCGCCATGTTGAAGAACGGAATCGGCACGCCGCAGAAGGCGATATCGAGGCCTTCGGCATTGGCGATGAGGTGTGACGGACACCGCCGCGCCCAACTCTGCCATGCCGCCGTCAACTGCCGGTTCGATTCTTCCAGATCCGTCACGCCTACGCCTTCCTTCCGTCCTGCGCCTCCACCACCGCCAGCGCGGCCATGTTCACGATGTCGTCCACCGACGCTCCGCGCTGCAGCACATGCACCGGCTTGGACAGTCCCATCAGCACGGGGCCGATCACCTGCGCGCCGCCGATGGAGGCCAACAGCTTATACGCGATATTACCCGCGTCCAGATTGGGGAAGATTAACACGTTCGCGCCGCCCCGCAGCGGACTGAACGGGTAGGTCTCCTCAAGCAGTTCGGGACGCAGCGCGGTGTCAGCCTGCACCTCGCCGTCCACGATCAGCGACGGCGCCCGGTCGCGAAGGATGTCCACGGCGCGGCGCACGCGGCGGGCCGAGGCCAGCCGCGCCGATCCGAAGTTCGAATACGACAGCATCGCTACGTGCGGCTCCACGTTGAAGCGCCGCGCCATCCCGGCGGCGCACTCGGCGATCTCGGCCAACTCCTCCGCCGAGGGCTCGCTGTTCACCGTGCAGTCGGCAAAGAAATAGAGCTTGCCCTTGGCCGTGATCACCAGGTAGAGACCGGAGACTTTGCGGATGCCGTGCTTCATCGGGATCACCTGCAGCGCGGGCCGCACGGTGTCCGGATAATGCGTAGTGAGGCCGGAAATCATCGCGTCCGCATCGCCCGCGTGCACCATCAATGAAGCGAAGACGTTGCGGTTTGCAATCAGCGACTGTGACTCGGCGCGCGTCACACCCTTGCGCTGCCGCAGCCGGTACAACTCCTCCAGATAGTAATCCCGGCGCGGCGAGGTGGCCATGTCGACGATCTCGATATCTTCGAGGTCGAGGCCCAGCGAACGGGCCCGCGATTGAATCACCTCCGCGGTTCCCAGCAGGATCGGCGTGGCGATCTCATCGTCGCGCAGGATCTGACAGGCGCGCAGGACCTTCGGCTCATCGCCTTCGGGAAACACCACGCGGTGCGGCTGTGAGCGCGCCTTGCGGATCAGCACCCGCATCACGCCCGACGATACACCCAGACGCCGCTCCAGCCGGTCGCGATACTCTTCCGGGTCCACCGGGGTTTTTGCCACGCCTGAGGCCATTGCCGCCTCGGCCACGGCGGAAGCCACCGAAATCAGCACCCGCGGGTCAAACGGCTTGGGAATAATGTACTCGCGGCCGAAGGCCAGCCGGTCCACGCCGTAGATGCCGCATACGGAATCCGGCACGTCCTGGCGCGCCAGATCGGCCAGCGCGCGCGTCGCCGCCAGTTTCATTTCATCGTTGATGCCGGTGGCGCGCACGTCCAGCGCACCGCGGAATATGGCCGGGAATCCCAGCACGTTGTTCACCTGGTTGGGATAGTCGGAGCGGCCCGTGGCCATGATCACGTCCGGCCGGGCAGCCAGCGCATCGGGGTAGGGGATCTCAGGGTCCGGATTCGACAGCGCAAAGACGATGGGGTTGGCCGCCATGCTGCGCAGCATGTCCTGCGTCACGCAGTTAGCCGAGGAGAGGCCTACAAAGACGTCAGCGCCCACAAACGCATCGGCCAGCGTGCGCGCCGCGGTCTTCGCCAGAAAGCGCGACTTATAGCGGTTCAGGCTTTCGGTGCGCCCTTCGTGCAGCACGCCTTTGGTGTCGCACATCAGGATGTTTTCCCGGCGCACACCCAGCCGCACAAAGTGTTCCGCGCAGGAGATGGCGCTGGCGCCGGCGCCGTTCACCACCAGCCGCGCTGCGTCCAGCCGTTTGCCCGCGACCTCAACGGCGTTCAACAGCGCCGCGCCGGAGATGATGGCCGTGCCGTGCTGGTCATCATGGAACACGGGAATCCGCAGCGTGCGCCGCAGTTCTTCCTCAATCTCAAAACATTCCGGGGCCTTAATGTCTTCAAGGTTGATGCCGCCGAAAGTGGGTTCCAGAAGCTGGCAGGCGCGAATGACTTCCCTGGGATCTTCCGTCGCCAACTCGATATCGAAGACGTCGATGTCCGCAAAGCGTTTGAACAGCACGCCCTTGCCTTCCATGACCGGTTTGGCGGCGTGCGGGCCGATGTTGCCCAGGCCCAGCACCGCGGTGCCGTTGGAAACGACGGCCACAAGGTTGCTCTTGCCCGTGTAGCGGTACACCAGTTCGCGGTCGGCGTGGATCTCCAGGCAGGGCACGGCGACGCCGGGACTGTAGGCGAGGCTGAGGTCGCGCTGCGTGAGGCAGGGTTTGGTGGCGACGACGCCGAGTTTGCCGGCGGGCGCCTGGGAGTGGTATTCGAGTGCGTCTTCCTTGCGGATCATCTAAGTCTGTTGTACCGCGTTTCCTGTAACGCCCGAAGATGTAGAATGAGGGATTGCGGCGCGCACAGGCCATCCTGCTGTTGTTCCTGCTCAGCTTCCCGCTGATCACGCCGCTGTTGTCTTCCGAACCCGAATCGAAGCTGCCCGCCTGCTGCCGCCGTGATGGCAAACACGGCTGTTCGATGGACAAACGGGCGCCCTCCGGTGTCGCGATGGCCAACGCCAGGATGCAGTGCCCGCAATATCCCACCGCGAGGGCGATGCCCGCAGCCGGCGCGATGGATGCGCCGCCTGCCCTGACGGCGCTGGAACTGGCTCCCGCCGGGCCGGCTGCTGTCGGGCAGAGCGAAGCACAATATCGAGTCTCTTTCAGCCGCGCGCGGCAAAAGCGCGGACCTCCTTCCCCCCTGCCGTAGATCACCTCCGATCGAAATCCAACAACTGAATAAGGGGAAGGGCTATGGAACGTAGACTCCTTGTAGTTCCACCTTTGGCGCTGGCCATTGGTCTCTGGGCGGCCGGGCCGTCCGGCTTTTTCGAGGCGAAGCCGCGGCTTGTGGCGGAAGGCCGCGATCCCGTGATTTCCGTGCGCGCCTCCGGGGCACTTTCGCTGATGAAAGTGGATAAGGGCAACCTGTGGGTGCAAACCTCCTTCGATGGGGGTGACAGCTTCGAAGCCGGCGTGCGCGTCAACGATGTGCCTGGCGAAGTAAGCTCGCACGGCGAAAGCAGCCCGCAGATGCAGGTGCGCACGCGCAGCGAATTCTATACCCTCTGGCAGAAGCGGCGTCCCGATGGCGAAGGCTCTGTGCTGCGATTCTCACGTTCCATGAATTGGGGCGAGAGTTTCTCGAAGGCCATCGACGTGGACCCCACCTCACCTTCGCAATCGTTCTTCACGATGAACGTATCGCCGAAGGGCGTCATCTATGCCGCGTGGCTGGATGGGCGCGACCGGGGCAAGGGGTTGGCGGGAACATCGGCGGTCTACATCGCGCGGTCCACCAACAAGGGCGTCTCCTTTGAAACGCCGGTGCGCGTGGCGCTGGACGTGTGCCCCTGCTGCCGGCCGAACATCGCCTTCACCGAAGGCGCGATGCACGTGGCCTGGCGCGGCGTGGTGCAGGGCAATGTGCGGGATATTTTTCTTGCAACATCCACCGACGGTGGCGCCACATGGAGTAACGGCGTCCGGGTGGCCGAAGACAACTGGGTGCTCAACGGCTGCCCGCATTCGGGCGCGTCGATGGCCTCCATCGGCAAGCGCCTGTTCGTGGCCTGGCACGCCGTGCGCGAGAAGCAGCCGGGGCTTTCGCTTGTCTATTCCGACGACGGCGGCAGGAGTTTCTCGCGCCGCATCCCGATCGGCGAAGGCGTGCTCGATGCGAATCATCCCTTCATGAACAATGTGGGCGATCGTCTGGGCGTCGTATTCCAGGGCCGCCCGGCAGGCAAGAGCCAGGGGTGGGCGCCGGTGAATGTCTACTATCGCGAAGTGGACGCCGCCGGACGGCTGTCGCCGCTGCAGAATCTGGGCAATGCCTCAGCCAGCGCTTCCTATCCTGTGTTCGCCTTCGAAGAGCCGGAGCGCCTGTTTGTAGCCTGGACGGAGCCGGATAAGGAGAACAAAGCGGTGGTGCTCTCCAGAGGGCGGCGGACGGCCCTCGCGGGAGGGACACATGCCGCACGCTAGGTTCGTTTCGCTTTTTTTCCTGCCGGCTTTGCTGCTGGCCCAAACCAACAGCGCCGAGCTTGCCGGCGTGATCGTGGATCAATCGGGCGGCGCCGTGGAGCGGGTGAACATCACCCTCACCAATCCCGCCACCGGCGTGCGCCGTACCTCTTCCACCGACGGTCAGGGCGGGTACCGCTTTCTCAGGCTGGCGCCGGGCAGTTACGAACTTACCGCGTCGATGGAGGGATTCCGCACCGAGCGCCGAGATGCCGTGGTGCTTACCGTCGGCCAGCAGGCCACGCTCAACCTGACACTTACGGTTGGCCAGGTGGCCACTGAGACGGTGGTGACCTCGGGCGCGGCACTGGTCGATATGCAGAACGCCGCGCTGTCGGACGTGTTCGATCCCAAGGCGATCCGCGAGCTTCCCTTAAACGGCCGCGATTTTGCGCAACTGGCGCTGCTGGAGCCAGGTGTTGCGCCCTCCCGCCGGTCCTCGGATTCCGGCGGTCCGGGAACCAAGCTGGTGATCAACGGCAACCGCCCCAGCCAGGTCAGCTTCGTGCTGGATGGCAGTGACATCAACGACGCCAATAACAACACACCCGGCAGCGCGGCGGGCGTGCTGCTGGGCGTGGATACGCTGGAGGAGTTCCGCGTCAACACCAACTCCTACAGCGCCGCTTACGGCCGCAGCGCGGGCGGCGTAATCAGCGCCGTCACAAAGTCCGGTACCAACCAGTTCCACGGATCGGTATTTGAGTTCGTGCGCAACAGCTCATTTGACGCCAAGAACTTCTTCGATGCGCAAGCGGCCAGGATTCCGCCTTTTCGCCGCAATCAGTTCGGCGTGGAGGTGGACGGTCCCATCGTGCGCAACAAGACCTTTTTTCTTGGCAGCTTTGAAGGATTGCGCCAGCGCCTGGGAGTAACCAGCCGAACCGTGGTGCCCGACGCCAACGCGCGCCAGGGCATCTTCCCCAGCGGTCCGCGGGTGAACGTGAATCCGGTGGTGCCGAAGTATCTGGACCTGGTTCCTCTGCCCAACGACCGCAGCTTCAATGACGGCACGGGCGAGTTTGTCTCAGCGGCTTCGCAGGCCACCAACGAGGACTTTTTCGTCGGGCGCATCGACCATCGTTTCTCCGATTCCACGTCGCTGTTCGGCCGCTTCACCTTCGATGACGCGAAGGTGGCGGTTCCCGACGGCATCCGGCTGGTGCAGGCCCAGAGCAAGTCGGCCAACCGCTATTTCACGGTGGAGCTGACGCGCATCCTGACCCAAAGTCTGGTCAACACGGGGCGCTTCAGCTATAACCAGTCCAATATCGAAAGCGCGAATCAATACCTGAGGGAGATCGATCCGTCACTGTCGTTCTTTCCCGGGCGGCCACTGGGCCAGATTTCGGTCACCGGGTTCTTTTCCATTGGACCGAGCCGATTCGGGCCCTCTTACTCCCGCCAGTCGCTGTTTCAGTTTACCGACGATCTGTCATGGGTGAAGGGCCGCCACTCATTGAAGTTCGGATTCGATCACCGCTTTTACCGGCTGCCCACCAGCCGGCCGCAGTCGCCTTACGGGTTTTACCAGTTCAACGGATTGGCCGCCTTCCTGCAGGCGACTCCGGCCTCGGTGGAGTTGACGCTACCCGATTCGAACCTGGACCGGAACTGGCGTCAATCGATGACGGCTTTTTATGTGCAGGATGATATCCGGCTCCACCGGCGCCTGACTCTGAATCTCGGGGTCCGCTATGAGCGGGTGAGTGTGCCCGCTGAAGCGGATGGCCTGTCGGCGAATTTCCGCGATCCTTTGCGCGATGCCGCCACCACGGTGGGCCCGATGTTCACCAATCCTTCCAACCGCAACTTCGCCCCGCGGGCTGGCCTGGCCTGGGATCCTTTTGGAGACGGCAAGACCAGCGTGCGCACGGGATTCGGGCTTTTCTTCGATCCGGTGTGGACCGATTTCTACGCCAATGCCGGCAACCGCCTGGCCCCGTTTTATGTGCTGGGCAGCATCCGCAATCCCGTCTTTCCCCGGGCTGAAACGCTGGTTGGCAATCCCGGATTCGTGCTCGGCCGCCAGGACGTGCTGGCATACAACCCGAACAACCCCTATTCGATGCAATATAACTTCACCATCCAGCGCCAGTTAGCCCGCGCCACAGCGGTGACAGTAAGTTATGCGGGCCAGCGCGGCGTCCACCTGGTGCGGTTTGTGGATGGCAACCAGGCGATCCCGCAGATCCAGCAGGACGGCCGCAAGTTCTTCCCGGCCAATTCTGTGACGCGCAATCCGAACCTCACCGGTGTGCGCTACAAGGTCACCGACGGGCAATCGGTTTACAACGCGCTGCAGGCGTCTCTGCAACATCGCATGAACGGGATGCTGCTGCGGTTTAACTATGCCTTCGCGCGCAATATCGACGATGGCTCGGTGACGGTGACACAAGGCGGCGACAACGATCTGCCTCAGGACCCGGACAGCCGCAAGGCCGAGCGCGGGCTTTCCAATTACGATGTCCGCCACTACTTTGTGGCCCTCTGGAACTGGGAACTGCCCGCCGTGCCCGGTATCCCGAAGTGGCTGGGCGGCGGGTGGGAGTGGAACGCGATCTCGACGTTTTCCGCGGGGAACCCGTTCTCGGTTGTGGTGGGATTTGACCGGGCGCGCGCCCGATTTCAGGCGGGTACGTCTCCTCAGCGTCCCGACTTAGTGGCGGGCCGCTCCACCAATCCCGTGCTCGGCGGGCCGGACCGCTACTACGACCCTACCGCCTTCGCATTGCCCGAGGCCGGTTACTTCGGCAACCTGGGCCGCAATACGCTGATCGGGCCCGGCCTTGCGATGCTGGACCTGAGCGTGAACAAACGGTTCCGCCTGTCTGAAGGCGTGGCCCTGCAGTTCCGGACGGAGATGTTCAATTCGTTGAACCATCCGAACTTCGCCATTCCCAGCGCGCGCACAGTGTTCACCGCCACCGGGCCCGTGGGCAGCGCGGGCCGGATTTCGTCGACGCTGACCTCGGCGCGGCAGTTACAGCTTGGATTGAAGCTGGTGTTTTAGATGTGCGGCAGGCGGCGGAAAAACGGCCCTTGAAATGCTACTGGTCCAGGCAGCCAAAATCGTTCAAGGAGGTTGTTTCACGATGGACCGGCGCACGCTTATCACCAACGCCCCGCTCATAGTCGGCGCGGGAACGGCATTCGGCTTTCAGGCCAACTCAGCAGTCCGATTCGGGATCATCGGCACGGGCGGGCGCGGCCAGTATGTGGGCACGCTCATGGCCAGGGATCCCAACGCCCGCGTGACGGCGATCTGCGACCGCTATGCCGACCGCATCGACGGCGCAAAAACAAAGGTGCCAGGCGCGGACAAGGCCGCGGTCTACCGTGACTATCAGAAGCTGCTGGCCGATCCGAACGTGGATGCCGTGCTCATCGCCACCCCCGTTTTCCTGCACCCCGAACATTTCGAAGCGGCCATCAGCGCGAAGAAACACATCTATTGCGAAAAGCCCGCCGGCGCCGACGTGGCCGGATGCAAGCGAATGCTGAAGGCCTGGGAGCGGCGTGACCCGTCCAAGCGTATCCAGTTCGGCTTCCAGCAGCGGTTCAGTTCGCAATACCTCAAGGCCCATGGCTACCTGATGAACGGCAGGATCGGCGAGATGAAGCTGATGATGAGCTACTGGGTGCTGGGTTATTTGCCCCCCACTGCGGATTCTGGCCAATACGCCGATCTGCCGCGTGAGGAGCAGCAACTGCGCCGCTGGGCCAGTTGGAACAAGCTTTCCGGCGGACCGATCGTGGAGCAGGATTGCCACGGGATCGACACCATCAACTGGTTTGCGCGCGACGTGCATCCCACCAGCGCCGTGGGCCGCGGCGGGCTGCGCTACCCGCTGGCCTACGGCGATTGGGGCACTGACCACCACGACGTGATCTACCAGTATCCGAACGGGCTGGAGGGCTGGCTGATTTCGATCAAACATACCGCCGGTTATCGCGATGTAAAGGAGCAGTTCTTCGGTTCCAAGGGGATGCTGGAGACCTCGCGCAGCTACATGAAGCTGCACGGGATGACACCCGATGTGCGGTATAAGAGCGCCGACGACTTACGCGACACCAGCCTGATGGAGAAGGAGGAGTCCAAGGCTGACATCACGGGTGAAGCCACCGCGGTGTTTTTCAAGGGCATACTCGCCGGTGAGGCCTTCGACATGACGAAGACATCGGTGGAGAGCACTCTTACCGCGATTATGGGACGGATGGCGATTGAGACAAAGCGCGAAATTACCTGGGACGAAATGATGCGGTCCGCCTGACGGATGCCGCTACTCAAGTTCAATCAGCAGGAACTGCAATTGTCCCTGACGCTCAACGTGTAGCGCAACCGGGGTGCCTGGCTGAATGCCGTCCAGTGCCTGCTTCAGCTCCGCGATGTTACCGACGCGGCGGTTGTTCACCTCATAGATCACATCGCCGGGGAAGAAGTCCTCCGCGCCCGCCGGGCCGGAGCGAGGCCCGCCACCACCACCCCGCTCAGCCGGCGGAGAGGGGGAAGCATGGGGGCGACCTTCGCGTCCAGTTCCACGGCAAGGATGCCGAGCCTGGGAATCGTATTGCGCTCGCCATCGAGAAGGGACAGGATACGGTCCGGATCGCGCGGCCGTTCGAGAACAGCCACTTTCTTCTCCAGTTTCTGATCCCCGCGCAGCAGTTCCATGGTGACAATTTCCCCGGCGTGCTGGTAGATGTTCACCCCGAATTGGCGCGCATTTTCCATCGGCTTGCCATTCAGCGTGAGGATGACGTCTCTGATCTGGAGCCCGGCGGCCTCGGCGGCGCTGCTGGATCCGACATCCCCCAGCACGACGCCCCAATCCTGTTTCAGGCCGAGCGCGGCGGCAAGGGGAGGAGTGATGGATTGCGCAACCACGCCGATCTGCCCCCGCCGTACTCGGCCGAACTTACGGATCTGCTCATAGACAGCGCGCACGATGTTACCGGGAACCGCGAAGCCGACGCCTTCATTCCCGCCCGACTGGGACAGGATGAAGGTGTTGATGCCGGCGATGTTACCGGCGGCATCCAGCAGCGGACCGCCGCTATTGCCGGGGTTGATCGACGCGTCGGTTTGTATATAGATCATCGGATCATCGGGGCGGATCTGGCGGGCCACCGAACTCACAACTCCCATGCTGATGGAATTATCGAGCCCGAACGGACTGCCGGCCGCGAAGACAAAATCGCCCTGGCGGATGGCTTCCGAATCGGCAAAGCGCAGGTGCGGCAAGCCGCTGCCAGCCACTTTCAGGACCGCAATGTCCGTTTCGCGATCGAGCCCCAGGACTTCAGCCGCGGCCGCCCGGCCAGATGGTTTGACGACAGACTGGAATTGGCCCGCGGCAGGCTTCTGCGGGAGCATCACCCGGACGCGGCGGGCCGAGCCTACCACATGGGCATTGGTGACGATGTAGCCTTCGGGATCAACCAGAACTCCCGAGCCCGTGCTGCGGTTGGCTTCCAGACGGATTGAGGAACTTTGCGCCGCGCCGATGCCAACGGCGTCGATCTGCACCACCGCCGGGGTGATGCGGGTTACCAGTTGCCGCACTCCATCGCTGATCGCACCGAGGGGATTGGTTTGCGAGCCTGCCGGATAGGGAAGAACCAAACCAAACAGCAGGCCGATTACTGCCATCTTGCAGGTGGTCATTTGAGAATCGTACCCTGTTTGCGGCGCGCCTAAGTGAGACCGATCAACGCGTCTCCGGTAACGTCAACAGCAGCGCCATCGTGGCCCAACTGGAGCCGGCGGCGGAAATCCATTGATTGTGGCCATAAGGGAAGCCGCTTTCAAAGTAGGGCTGGAACGGGTAGGAGCGCGACTGCACGAACCACGAT